>JAOZUK010000022.1:0-34007 GCA_029938715.1 Bacteroidales bacterium
TGTTTCTGCCACTGCAAAGAACATTCCCCTCTTCATCAGGGAATAGAGACGCTCACCGGGATGATCCCACAGCAGGTTATACATGCTTGCTTCACGGTCCGATTTAATGTACCAGTCTCCTGTCATGTAAACACGGCCCTGATCGTCTGCTGCAAGTGCATTGATCATCCTGGCTGCCCTTCCATCCTGATCCACGATCTTTCCATGGTCTGTGATCTGGTTGGGATCGTCTCCCTTTTTAAGTGAAATGCTTCTTAGATGCAGGTTTGAATTGTAGCCAACGATATCGGGATCTTCATCCCTGGCCAGCTCGGGACTGATGGTCCGTTGCACTTCCAGGTCCTCATACTGCACGAAATAGAGCCTGTCGCCCCCTCTGGCGGTCTCATGAAAAGTGGAGCCAATATTGGCGATGGGTTCAAAGGCCTCCCCGCTGGCAATATCCTTGGAGGGATCAAAGATCCATAGGCGCTCATCGCCACCTCCCCAGGCACCCATGGCAAAGAGACAGCGCTCCCTACCGGGAAGTGCCTCCGTATAATTCCAGCAGCGGGTATTGTACATGTGCTTCCCGGTAACCGGTGTACCATCGATCAGTTTGCCCTCTTTGGGAAGGACATCCTCATAGGTGATGATCTTTTCGGACTCAGGACTATAGCAATACAGATTTCCCCTGTCGTTTTCATACTGCCACTCCCTTTTCCACAGAGTAAACCAGCAGTTCCCCTGATGGTCCACATAAAACCAGGGGGTTCCACCGGTTTCTCCAATGGTCACCTGGCCCAGGTCCTTAAACTCACCGGAAGCAATATCCACACGGAAGAGGTGTACGCCGCCTTCCTTGATCAGGTCCGGTTGGAAAGGACATACCATCACGTAAAGAACCTTGCGTTCCCGATCCACCTGGATGGCAGAATAGATGGAATAGCGTGGCTTCACAATCCCAAAATCACGAAATTCTCCGGTGGCCATCTCATATCCCATTACATGTGCACCCGGATAGATGTCGATTCCTTCGGGCCAGTAGTTGGAGAGGTGGGTGGCGAAATAGAGCCATCCATCCAGTTCCACAATGGGACTGTGAATCTTGCCCTGCTGGGATCCGCTGAACTCCTCACCACAGACAATGGTCATATCCTCTGCGATCACACGGTGTTCTTTTTTTACCGGATCATATACATGGAAGCCTGCTCCGTGTCCGCTGGAGTGCGTGGAGGTAGCGAAGTAACAATTCCCGTCCGAGGCTACTCCAATGCCCTGCCACTGTCCATCCCACTCTTTGCAGATCTTATTCATGGAAAAGGAGCTGACCTGGCAGATCTTTCCTTCATGTTTCTCACCGGGTTTCTGGGCATTCACAGCAGGATGAATAGCAAAAAACAGTACCGCAAAAGACAGAGCGGAAACGATCATTTTAGTTCGGATGGATTTCATGGTTTCTCTTTTTTTATGGTATGCTGCATCATAAGCATCCAGGGATGGGAGTGCATTTTTGTAGCTGTCTATAAAGATAAGAGAGAGTTTTATCAATTCAAATTGGAACTCATATTTCTCCATTTATTTTTAACTTGCTATGTGCTCCTAATACTAATAGTTAAATCCTCGAAAAATGAAGAACATTAAATTAGTGGTGATAAGCCTGGTCATTTGTTTTGGAAACCTTGCCTGCTCAAATACAGGATCAAATTGGAACCCCTTGTTTGGCGAAGAATTTAGCCAGGCTAGCTATGAGGCAGGTAGCTGGGAGATTCAGGACAATGTGCTGATCGCTCTTGAAGATAGAGTCATATGGGCGCCTGGTGAACATGAAAACTTTGTACTTGAATTGGAGTTCAAGAATGAGATCGGTACAAATAGCGGAATCATTGTCTATTGTACAGATGAAGAGAACTGGATCCCCAATTCAGTAGAAATTCAAATTGCAGATGATTACTGCGAAAAGTGGGGGGAGGCTAGAAAAGATTATCAGTGTGGGGCAATTTTTGGTCACCTACCTGCCAGTGAGCAAAAAGTGGTCAACGAGCCCGGGGAATGGAATAAGTTGCAGCTTACCTGCAAAGGCCAGCAGATTGATGTTGTGCTAAATGGTCAAAAAGTGACCAGCATGGATATGTCTGAATGGACATCCGGCACTACAAATCCGGATGGTAGCGAAATACCCAGTTGGCTACCAACACCATTTGCAGAATTACCTACAAAAGGAAGTATTGGCATTCAGGGAAAACATGGCGATTCATCCATCAGTTTCAGGAATGTCCGGATCAAAGCATTGTAACAACCGGACAGGAAAGCCTGTTAGAAAAATTAATTCAGGTTATGTTCGACGATGGAATTCTTCAGGTATGACTGATCAGTGGGTGCATCTGTAATCACATTTCCTGAAAAATTGACCCGTTCACTGGGCTTACCTCTCAGTTCAAGCGCTTTGGGACGAACCGATGAGATCAGGTTTCCCACCACGCATATATCTGAGGTGCCTTCAAAAACAAGACCTCCGGCACTTAAATCTTCAATGCGTTTGGTTTCATGCTGTCCAATGTAGCTATCGGAAAAATTATTCCCTGATACAGTAATTCTCCCGCTTTCCGGACCGATTTCAAGTGCATCTTTTCCCATGATGGTAAAGGTGTTGGCACTTACGGTGCACCCATGAGCGTCCTTCAGGTCGACCCCGCCGGAGCCATTGTGTGCTATCACATTGGCACTAACTGTGGTTCCATAGCAATCCTTGCCGAGCACAACTGCTTTGCCAGCACACTCTTCGATCATATTTCCTGCCAGCACTGATCCATAGGTGTTTTCAATCACCACTCCATTTCCCAGATGATCATCAAGGTTATTCCCTGTCATGCACAGATTATATCCATCCGTGCAGCGTAACGCATCCTGGTTCTCCTCAAACTGATTGGCAGAAACGATAATATCATGACAGCCAATCAGATTCACTCCTGTTCCTTTGTTATAAGTGAATAATGAATTGGCAATGCGCGGATCCTCATAACAGTAATAGAGCTTGATCCCATCGCCACCATGGTAACTGACGGTTACACCCTGCATGAACAATTCATTAATCCTTCGGAATTCAATGCCGTCTCCGCTCTTTTCGTTTCCGGTGACACGAAAATTCAACAAACTGATCCGCCACAATTCCGATTCACGGCTCTCATCTTTATCCGGATGCTGTATAAGCATTGCCGGCATCCCTTCTCTGTTCATGTTTTTTATATGTGTAGCACTCCCGGACCCTTCAATTTGCACATCCGGTTTATTGATGATCAGTGGCTCATAGATCTCAAATACTCCGGGAGGAATTCGAACAACACCACCCTCCTCTGAAAGCGCATCTATCGCCTCTTGAAGACTCGAATAATCGCCTGCATCAATGCACTCTCTTGCACCGGGGAGCCGGAGGGTTTGATTCTGGGAGGAAATGGGTGTCTTGCCCTGTGAAAACAGGTAAACAACTGCAAGAATGACCAGTAAAGCAGCGGGGAATAACTTCACAACCGTTTTTTTCATGATTTGATTTTTATGGATGATTAAAAGAATTTACATCAAATTCAAAAGCCCTTTAAAGGGGTATTCACCGGATCGAGGTAAATCGTGTCACCAGTTGTTGGGTGCAAATAATCACCCAGCTCCATTCCTTTTGTGTAGGTACCCATACCAAGAATGATGATAAAGAGGCCGATCAGTTTCTTTTGTAGGGTTATTTTTCTCATCTTGGTGTTATTGTCGAAGTAGTTGCTGTTTTTAAGTAGGGCAGTTAAAGTTAAACAGAATCCCGGGTTTAAATAAAACAATTACACGATGAATTCACTTTCAAAATGGCTGTTTCGATTGGCGGGCACTACACTGTTTATGATGTATGCAGTTACTTCATTTTCGCAGGCACATAAGGTCAAAGACTTTGTGATCTACGAAGACACCTCTTTTTATGCTGCTTTCCCCTCAGTGATTAAGAGCGAAGACGGGGAGATCCTGGTGGCTTTTCGCAGGGCTCCGGACAGGACAGTATTTCAGGAGAAGAGTACCAACCATGTGGACCCCAACAGCTATCTGGTGCTTGTGCGGTCGAGGGATAATGGATTATCGTGGTCAAAAGAGCCGGAATTGATTTCAGCTCACCCCTTTGGGGGCTCACAGGATCCTTGTTTGCTTAAACTCAAAGATGGCACACTCTTGTGTACAAGCTATACCTGGGCATATATTCGGGGAGATGTGGAAGATCTTAGACAACCTGTATTTGAAGCTATTGAAGGAGTCGTTTTTCTGGGAGGCTATGTGATGCGTTCATCGGATATGGGAAACTTCTGGGATGGACCCTTTACTCCGCCCAGCATCCCCCCTGAAGTCAAATATTCCGCCCTTGGAGAACCCCTGCCGGCATACAATCGAGGAGCCTTATGGGAAGGACACGATGGCCGCATATTCTGGGTGGTTGCCGCCAGTAGCGACCCCAATGACCTGAGCAGAACCTCCAATTATCTGTTGATTTCTGAAGATAAAGGGTTAAGCTGGCAATATTCATGCCCGGTAGCAGTGGACGATGAGGCTGCATTCAATGAAACTTCCGTGTATGAAACGCCCAAAGGAGATCTGGTGGCTTTTATCCGTTCAGCCCGTCTTGAGGACCAGGCCTGTATTGCCCGTTCAACTGATGGGGGAGACTCTTTTGGCCCCTGGCAAAAAATGGGATTCCAGGGGCATCCGCTACAAGCTTTGCGGTTACCCGATAACAGGGTATTCCTGGTGTATGGGTACCGGCATAAGCCCTATGGGATCAGAGCACGCATTTTAAATGCTGAATGCACCGATTATGGTACGGCAGAGGAGATCATTATCCGGGAAGACGGAGGTTCCACAGACATTGGTTATCCCTGGGCCGTCATGCTGGATGAGAACCGGGTGCTGGTTACCTACTATTTTAATATTGAAAACGGCACCAGACATATAGCCGGATCTGTCCTGGAAATTGATTGAATAGCCTCTCCTTAAACCACTAAAGCAAAGTAAAATGAAAAATCGAAAATTAGCCCATAGCCATTTTTTTCTTTCCATCTTTTCAATTTTCTTTTTGCCATATTCTTGTACTCCCAAAAAGAGTGAGAAACAATCAGTCGACAATTATAATGTTGCCGCCTATATCTGGCCATCCTGCCACCACGACAAACGTTTTGGCGATATGTTATGGCCGGAAGGGACGGGAGAATGGGAAATAATCAAAAAAGGAACTCCCAGGTTTGAGGGTCATTATCAACCCAAGGTGCCTTTATGGGGTTATGAAATGGATGATGATCCTGCAGTGATGGAAAGGTGGATTGATGCTGCTACCGATCATGGAGTCAATGTGTTTATTTTCGATTGGTATTGGTTTGACGGGGGGCCATTTCTGGAAAGCTCCCTGAACAACGGGTTTCTGAAAGCCAAGAACAATGAAAAAATGAAGTTTTACGTGATGTGGGCAAATCATACTGTAAAAAGGAACTATTGGAATGTATATGCATATGGGGATGACACATCAGTGCTT
Organism: Bacteroidales bacterium; assembly: GCA_029938715.1. Lineage (GTDB taxonomy): Bacteria > Bacteroidota > Bacteroidia > Bacteroidales. Next base: position 5,531 of record JAOZUK010000022.1, read on the forward strand.
TGGGAGGGTCCCACAGATATAGAGAACTTTAAAAAAGTTGTTCAAAGGACCATTGATCAATATTTCAAGAAACCCAACTATTTTAAAATTGATGATATGCCCGTGTTTTATATCTTTTCTCCGGATAACCTTGTGAAAGGTTTGGGTGGACTTGCAAATACAAGAGATGCTCTTGCATACTTCAGAGAAGAGACAAGGAAAGCAGGTTTTCCGGGAATGCATCTTCAATTCAGGGCCGGAGGTGGAATGACCCCAAGTTTGCTTGGTGGTGATTTAAGTGAAGGAAAAAGCGTCAATGAAATTATTGAATATTTAGGAGTAAACAGTGTGACAAAATATGGCTGGGGTCCTATGGAAGATTATGTAAAGCTGGGTGCTGAAACAATGAAAAAGAGAGAGATACTGGATGCAACTTTGGATGTTCCCTATTTTCCGAATGTTTCAATTGGTTGGGACGATACGCCCAGGTTTCCGCACAAAGGGAAAGAGGATATTACGCATTCTAATAAATCGCCGGAAAGTTTTGCTGCTTATCTTCAAAAAGCAAAAGAATATTGCGACGACCGGCCTGAACAACCTAAACTCATCACCATCTTTTCATGGAATGAATGGGTTGAAGGTAGCTATCTGCTACCGGACATGAAATATGGATTTAGCCATCTGGAAGCTGTAAAGAAGGTGATGAGTGGAGAATATGATAAATATCCCGAATGAGAATCATCCTTGGTCTTGTTCTGTTTTTGTCAATCGCCTGTCAGGCCCACGCGAAAAAACATGTAAAAATTGCCACCATTGGGGCAGCCTCCCCACATCTGAATCTGGATCAGGAACCACAGGAACTTGTGGACCAGATGATTGAATTCTGGCGAAATGAATTGAACCGGGTACTTCCCGACAAACCAGATCTGATTGTGTTGCCGGAAGCTTGCGATCGTCCCGCAGGAATGACTCAGGAAACCCAGTTCCGGTATTTTAAAGTTCGTGGGAACCAGGTGATGCAATATTTCAGATCCGTGGCAAAAGAGAATCACTGTTATATTGCCTTTGGAATGAAGCGCCAGATAGAAGACGGAAGTTGGAGAAATTCCTGCATCCTGCTGGACAGAGAAGGCAATACTACCGGCATATACAATAAGAATTTTCCTACCATCGGGGAGATGGAAGCCGGTATTGTAGCCGGAAAAGAAGCCCCTCTCTTTCAGTGCGATTTTGGGAGCGTTGCCTGTGCCATCTGTTTTGATCTTAATTTTGACGAATTATGTCGACGGTACGCCGGGCAGCATCCCGATATTATATTATTCCCTTCCATGTATCACGGAGGTCTGGTACAGAGCAACTGGGCCTACTCATGCAGGGCCTATTTTGTGGGATCAATAGGTGTTGAAAGCCTTCCCTCTGAAATTCGCAATCCCCTGGGAAAAGTTATTGCCACATCCACCAATTACTTTCCTTATGCCGTAAGCACGATTAATCTTGATTACTGTCTGGCACATCTCGATAATAACTGGACCAGATTAAGTGACATGAAGAGGAAATACGGTGAGGAGGTAATCATTTCAGATCCGGGGGAGATAGGCGCAGTATTATTAACCAGTGAGCATGAGACCATAAGCATTCATGAAATGGTTCAGGAATTTGGGATCACCCTGCTTGATGAATACCTGGATCATTCGAGAGAGTACAGGAATAGGCCGGGTGACAGTGACATTATCATTGAAAATGCGGAAATGCGTCTGGTTGTTGGAGCGGACGGATCGGCCCGTAGCCTGATACATAAAGCCAGTGGGCAGGAGTGCCTGATGAAGGGTATCACGACTCCGGTCTTTTCAATAACCCAGTACAGGCCGTACGATAATGAAATTCAGTTAGCTTATCCGGCCGAAATAAAAACATTTGCAGCAGATTCGGTTTACAGGGTAGGAGATGATCTTGTCATCAATTTCGAACTCATTGACTACGAAGCCACAGTAGGATTGAAAATAGCAGAGGATTACATCGGCTTTACATTGAAAAAACTGGAGTACCATATGGCTGATTTTGGCGTAAAACGTAAAACCCGAATTGATGAATTCACCCTTCTGCAGCTGCCTGTGAAGGAGAGGTCTCATTTTGGGGAATGGCTCAATGTGACATGGGATGAAGATATCGCTGTAAATTTACTGGCAACAGATCCTTATACCCGGATCGATGCAGAAGATATGCCCGGGTATAAACTCTTTCAGGCAGGTGGCATGGGCGAAGTGAAAGTAGAAGGAGTCGGTGCAGCACTTATCACCACAGAGAAATCTAAACTTCTGGATCGCATTGATCGGGTGGAGCGAGACTTCGGTCTTCCCCTGGGTGTTGAAAGTCGAAGAAATAAGGAATACAAAAATTCCTATTATGAACTCAGGGATGTTACGCTGCAAAATATCGATGAACATATTGTTTTTGCCAGAGAGGGTGGATTCAGGCAAATGGTCATTTATTACCCGGATTTTGCTGTTTCCATGGGTCATTTCCCCTGGCGGAGTGAATATCCCAATGGGATGGATGATCTGAAGGAGATCACCCGTAAAATAGAAGAGGCTGGAATGATCCCGGGATTTCATATCCATTACAATAAGGCCCAGAAGAATGATCCGTATGTGACTCCGGTTCCGGATCCGCGACTGAATCTGAGAGAGATTTTTACCCTTCGGAAAAATTTAGGGATTGGTGATGTTACCATTGAAATAGAGGAAAATCCAGCCGACATTACCCTGGAAGAGGGCCGGCGAATATTAAAAATCGGCAGCGAATTGATTGCCTATAAGAGCTTCACCACCACTCCTCCATATCAATTTCTGAATTGTGAAAGAGGTGCACTAAATACAACACCGGTCACCCGTGAAATGGGCGATCTGATTGGATTGCTTGACGTGGATACCTGGCCCATATTTGTACGGTTTAATCAGCAAACAGATATTCAGGAAGAGGTGGCTGAGAGGCTTGCCGGAATCATTAAGGAGGCCGGGTTTAAGTTCCTTTATTACGATGGCGCAGAGGATGTGCCTCCACCTTACTGGTATCATGTATCGAAGGCACAACTTGCGGTGCATGATGCTTTGGAAAGTAAACCGCTTTTCGCAGAAGGTGCACTCAAGTCGCATTTTAGCTGGCATATTTTAACACGCGGTAACGCCTTTGACACATTCCCACCGGAGGTGATTAAGGAAGCAACAAGGAAACATCCCCTTTCCGAAATAGAACTTGTATCAAATGATTTTACCTCCATTGATTTCGGTTGGATAGGATATGTGGCTCCAGGAGAGGAGACCATCGGCATGCAACCCGATATGCTGGAATATGTAAGCAGCAGGGCAGCAGCATGGAATTCGGTAATTTCACTGGTTGGAAACCTTGATCATCTTAAGAATCATCCCAGGACTGCCGATAACCTGGAAGTCATTCGCAGATGGGAGGAGGTACGAACCACAGACTTTCTATCCGAAGATCTGAAAGAAGATTTAAAGGATCCTTTCCAGGAGCATCTGTTGCTGATAAATGAGGAAGGAGCTTATGAGCTTCTCCCTTACAGTCAAATCTCAAATACCGGGCACGGAAATAATGGTTTACGTGCTTTTATATTTGAACGCAATCATAAGAGCTGGGTCGTGTACTGGCATATGTCCGGTGAGGGCACTGTTGAATTGCCTGTAAATTCCGAAAAGATAAGGTTGTTTGCAGAGCCGGGGAAAGAAATGCCGGTCACAGCAAACAATGAACATGTTACCTTACCTGTTGGAAACCGTCGTTACCTTCAGTTCAACCTTACCCGGGAAGAAGTTATCGATCTGTTTGCCCAGGCAAGCATAAGTAAATAAATGAAAGATGAACAGACTATACCTTTCCCTTGCTTTTCTTTTTGCTGTGCTTATTTCGTCACACTCCCAGGATGATATCAATTTATTTGATTACTGGAAGTACTATTCGGACGCTGAAAACTCCCTCTATAAATATTTTTGTTCAACCGGACTTCAGCTACTGGAAGAGAGGGAAGCCGCTATTGATAAGCTGCAAACAAAAGAGGAGTGGTTGCAACGGCAATCGGATGTCCGTGATAAGCTGCTTGATATAATAGGCCCGTTTCCTGAAAAAACTCCCCTGAATGTCCGTGTTACCGGGACAATTCAAAAGGAGGGTTTTCATGTGGAAAAGCTGATCTATGAGTCAATGCCCAACTACTTTGTTACAGCTGCACTCTTTATCCCAGACAATCTGAAGGACAAAGCACCTGCAATCTTAAATCCCATAGGGCATAGCACCATGAGCTTTCGAAGGGATGTTTATCAGCATTCCATTATCAACCTGGTAAAAAAGGGATTTATTGTGTTGGCCTACGATCCGATTGGCCAGGGGGAACGGTTGCAATATATAGACAAAGCAACGGGTATGTCCAGGTTTGGATCCACTCAGGAGCATTCTTACCCGGGAGCACAATGTTTCATATCAGGATATTCTCCGGCAAAATATTTTATCTGGGATGGGATCCGGGGCATAGATCTGTTGTTGTCAAGGAAAGAAGTTGATCCGGACAGAATAGGCATTACAGGGATTTCAGGTGGCGGAACATCCTCAGCGTATATTGGGGCTATTGATGATCGGATTCTTGCTTCAGCCCCCGAGTGTTATATCACCAAATTCGAGTATCTCTATAGAAGCAGAGGCCCCCAGGATGCAGAGCAAAATCTTTTTCATTTTATAAAAAACGGTCTGGATCACCCGGATTTCATAGAGATTAGGGCTCCTAAGCCGACCTTAATTATAAGCACAACCCGTGATTTCTTTAGTATACAGGGAGCCAGAGAATCGTTTCATGAAGCCGGTAAGGCTTATTCCGCGCTGGGAGCAAAAGGAAATATACAAATGAGTGAAGATGATAATGGGCATGGCTTTACAAAGAAAAACAGGGAGACCATGTACGCTTTCTTCCAACAACATCTTGATCATCCCGGGGATGCAAGCGATCATGAGGTGGAAACCCTACCGCTTGATGAATTATGGGTCACGGAGTCAGGTCAGCTTGCTACCTCACTAAAAGGAGAGACCATCTTCTCTTTAAACAAAAGGATTGTTGAGAAACAAGTGTCAGCGCTGGATTCTAAACGAATGAACATGGAGGAGCATCTGTCGGCGGTTCCCGATGCGCTTACCACGATCGCCGGTATCTCATTCCCGGAGAGATTTGGATCTGAAATTTTCTCAGGACGCTTTGAAAACAGCAGTTACAGTCTGGAGAAATATTTAATAGAGGGGAGTGGGGACTATATGATCCCCCTGGCGCTGCTGATTCCTGCAAAAAACAGAGAAAATGAGACAATTCTATTATTGCATGAGGAGGGTAAGTCGTACGCTATGAACAGTGACTCACTTGCAAAACAGCTCGTAGCAAATGGTTATACAGTACTTTTGGGGGATCTCCCGGGAATCGGAGAATTAGGACCAGGATATCTGAAAGGCGATGCATATATTGAAAATATATCTTATAACCAGTGGTTTGCCGGTATACTTACAGGAAAATCCATTGTGGGATTGAGGGCAGAAGATATCATCAGGATGACACATTTCCTGAAGAGTAAGTTCTCTGAATTCAACGCTATCTCTGTGGTTTCTGTAGGTGTACTGGGAAGTGAACTGCTTCATGCGGCTCTCCTCGACAGGTCGATTCATAAGGTTTGCCTGGTTCAGCCATTTCTTAGTTTTGCCGGGATTGCCCTGGAAGCGCAATATAAGCCAGCTTTTATATCCTCTACAGTTGCAGGAGCCATCGAAAGGTATGATCTGCCTGACCTGATGGCAGCACTGAGTCCCCGAAAAGTAATGATCCTCAATCCTCTTTCTGCCACCGGCGAACCTGCAGGGAAAGAGAATAAAGTGAGACACCTCACCTATCCTGGCATGGTGTTTAAGCACCGGGGGGTGGAGGAGAACTTCAGGGTTGCTGTGGTGGATGAAGGACAACCTGTGTATGAGCAAATCATAAAGTGGTTAAGATGAATAATATGACAATTTTTTTAAAGAATATTCGGATGCTTTTGATCATGCTGATGATTCAAACAGCAGGATTTACTCAGGAGCCAACTTCACAAAAACTGGATCCAAACATGAGCTTGAAAAAGGCTGATGCTGATGGGATCGTCTGGTTTGATCCCGGGGAAGAGCCCTTTGAACTTTCAGGGTTTGAATGGTTCAAAGAGGATAGCGTTTACAGGCGCCTGCCTCTCAATCCCGGTTGGGAGATACGTGAAGCGGTCGACCAGCTAGCCAATCATACAGCAGGCGGGCAGCTCAGGTTCAGGAGCAATAGCAAAAGGATCCTGGTAAAAGTGGAGCTTAGAGAACGGTCGGGAATGTACCATATGCCGGCCACAGGTCAGAGTGGATTTGATTTGTACATGCAGGATGGAGAGGTGCTAAGGTACATGAAAACCACACGTTTCCCTCACGATACCATTCGGTATCAGGTAGAGCTTTTCAATACGAACGATCCACAAACAACTGCTTTCACACTCAATTTTCCACTCTACAATGGAGTTAATTCGGTATTGATCGGTCTGGAACAAGGATCGCTGGTAGAAGCACCTCCGCCATTTAAGCGTCCTGGTAAGATTGTGATTTACGGAACATCCATCACCCAGGGGGGATGTGTGGCAAGACCAGGAATGGTCTATTCAAATATTTTGAGCCGAAAACTGGATGTGCAGTTTGTAAACCTGGGGTTTTCCGGAAATGGAAGAGGAGAACCTGCCCTGGCTCATTTGATCAATGAAATACCGGGCACCCGTATGATCGTATTGGATTATGAAGCCAATGCCAGTAAAACCATTGTAAACACCCTGGGACCCTTTGTGGATATTCTGAGGGAGAAACATCCGGATCTGCCTATCCTGATTATCTCTAAGATACGCTATGCCAGAGAAATCATTGGCAGTCCGGCCCATAAAGTGCTGATGAATAACAGGGATTTTCAAAAAAACCTAGTGGATGAGAGAAAAACAGCAGGCGATACAAATATTTACTTTCTCGACGGTTCTTCAACTTTAGGAGATGATTATGATGAATGCACCGTCGATGGGGTACACCCTACCGATCTGGGCTCCTTCAGGATAGCGGATGCACTGCGGCCTGTCATTGAAGGTATTTTGAACAAGAAGTAAAATCAGGAATACTTCCAGGACAACCTGATCACTATTTCAGCCACTTGTCATACCAGTCAAATGCCTCCTGTTGCATTTGGGCATCCATCTTATGGGGTCCGGGGTAAAAACTACTTTTGTAATGATCGCCGGCTCCTGCCTTGTTATATAACTCTTTTAGGATTTCGTCGGCCCGGGTCATTCCTTGCATGGTATAAAGATCATCTTCGGAATTGTTCAGGATCAGGGCCGGTAAAGGCACGCGCAATCCAAGGATTTCAGGAAAATCCAGGTACCGGGGTAACAACGGGGCGTACGTCATCCAGGTATGTGTATAGGATTTGTTCAGGAGAAAGTCATCCCAGGTGGACATAAACCCGGCACATACGGTGCACTTGACCCGAGGGTCAGTACCACCCAGGTAAACGGTTCTCAATCCTCCGCCTGAAAGCCCTCCGCATCCAATACGGTCCGGGTCCACATCCTGCCTGTTGCTGAGAACATCCACAGCACTTATATCTTCAGCTAAGAATACACCCGGCCAGGTAGTACCTCCACAGAATAATGATTTTGACAATATATGTTCATGTTCCCCAGCCCACCTGTTATATATTTCAATATTTGCCGGATCATCAGGGTTCGCATCTGACTTTCCTTCCACATTGCAGGGGCCCCATTCAATTCCAGCCACATCCGAATACATGACCCTGCGACTGCCAAAGGTGAATGCATCATGGACCAACACCACATACCCCCGCTTGGCAACCTCATTGGCCCAGGCCAGGCCCTCATAACTCTTTTCCTGATGGGCCAGTACAAAATCAGGTGTATGGTCAGAAACACGTGTGATCTTTCTGTTTCCCAGGTATTTATTACCACCATGGTCATGAAGCCCCAGTATTGCGGGCAAGGGGCCTTTTGCCCCTTGTGGTTTTAATAGGATAGCCTTGGTGGGCCGTCCATATGGCAATTGCCAACTCATCTCCTCAATATCCAGGCCGTCATAGTGATACTTTTTATGAATTGAAACCTTCGGTACACCTCCGGTCTCAGGTGGGGCAAGCAGTTCCAACATCTTTCTTCCGGCAATTTCTCTCCACTCCTCCAGGTCGCTCCATTCATCCCTTCTGAATGATAAGGGAGCAGGGTCCTCAACCAGAGAGGCTGCCCAGGGGCCATAATGACCGATGATACTCCGTCGCTCTTCAGGCGCCATTGCCTGCTTCGGTTTATGAACCAGGTTAAAATATGAAGGTTCCGAAAACCCGGACAGTGAAGCGGGTAGGAAGGGAAGGGTTCCCATGGCAGCGGCTGATTTAATAAATCCCCTTCGTGAACTGGTTTTTCTCTTATCCATCATCTATAGTTTATAATTCCCTAGAACTTGTAAATGGAGAGTGCGTCCTCAAAAACCGCTTCCTTGGTAACTAGTAAGGGTTTTTCAGTATCGGATTTCAGATCGAGGTATTGCAGTTTTCCCTGAATGGGAGTATCAATCTTATAGGGTTTGCATTGGGCCAATTGTTCCATGGCCCGTCTGGCTCCCTCGTACAGAGCCTGGCGTGTCTCCTCAAACGGATAGAGGAGGGCGGCTTCCCGGGCAATTCCTTCCTTTACCGCGACAGTTACACACTCCTTTCCAAAAAATTGTTCTGCCTCCCTGCAGGTAGCCTCATCACCTGTAACTAAGATGGTGGGGACATCATAAAAACCGGCAACTAAAGCGCATTGTGCCAGCTCTCCCGACTCCACACCATTGTACCAATATCTATTTTCACTTCTGGAAGACTGGGTATGGTGCAACACCCCGTCCTGTGTACCCATCATGGCATGAGCCCCAAACTGCACCATTCCTGCATAGGAATCATCCAACCCCCACATAACACTGGGTCTCGGTACTCCGGTAACATATTTTACCCCCGATTCCATCATATGGGGAATCACACATTGATTTCCATGTCCGTCAATGACCAGAATCTCTGTGGCACCTCCATCCTTCAATCCCCGGATTACCGCAGAAAGATCATCCATAAAATATTCACATGCCTGAATGTTTAAAGGAGTATCTTTTTCCCGGGTCTGTTTAAATTTGAATACACCACTTACCCCTTCCAGATCAGTAATAATATAGATCTTTTTCTGTGCTGATAAAGTGTTTGCACCAATAATTCCCATCAGTAAAACCAACAGGATCAAGGTCCCAAAATAGTTGTAAATACGACCAGAAATTTTCATAATTGCCAGAATAATGTTTATGTATAAAATAGTGAGGCTCATCAAGGATCAATGATTGAATCGTAGATGCTCTGAAGGATGGAGGTGCGGATATTCATCTCATATAACAATTGATTGTTGCGGGTGGGAAGGACCCGGTTGGAGAGGAACACATAGCTGATTTCATGTTCCGGATCCGCCCAGACAAAGGTTCCTGTAAATCCCGAGTGCCCGAAACTTGAAGGGGGTGCACCGGGACATGGATAATCCCCCGGCGAACCATCTTTTTCACCAAGCAGTGGTTTATCGAATCCCAGTCCCCTTCTACTTTCAAGTTCAGGAAACTGGTAGCTGGAATACTCTCTCAGGATCTTCGCCGGGATGATCTGTTCGCCTCCATAATTCCCCATGCGCCTGTACATTTCGATGAGCTTTAGCAGGTCATTGGCAGAGGAAAAGAGCCCGGCATTCCCGGCATAAGTCCCCATCATGGCTGCTCCTTCATCATGTACGTAGCCATGAACCAGCTGCTTCCGGAACAGTGAATCATATTCTGTTGGAACGATCCTGGATGCAGAGAATGAGTTGCGTGGATGAAAAAGTAACTCCCAGGCTCCCAGCCGATGATAGATATGCTCCGAGAGAAATGTTTCATAGGGCTGTCCCGACAGCTCTTCTATGATTGTTGGAAACAGAAAGAATGAGAGTCCACTGTAGAGATACTTTTTTTCACCCAGCTCCGATTTCCGGATCTGCTTAAAGATTTTACCCTTGTAGGTATCCGACAGATAGAGACGATCGGCTACCTTAAGGGTGTATTTCCCCCCTGCATCCGTGCGGATAAAACGCTGCTTATATTTCCCGTTTTTCTTCAGTGTATTTTCATAGTATGGAATCCATGGAAAAAGCCCAGCCCGATGGGCCAGGATATCCTTCAGGGGCAGACTGGCTTTGTCGGACCGCTTCATGGCACTACAGTAGTCACCCAGCCGGTCCTGATAAGAGAATTTCCCCATGCCCTCCAATAGCATCAAACCCGAAAGGGGTCCAGAGACTTTGGTTACGGATGCCAGGTCATAGAGGTCATGCTTTTCGACTTCAATCCTTCTATTGTAAGTATGGTGCCCGTACGCCTTGTGAAAGACCACGGTCCCTTTGCGGGCTACAATCACCTGGCATCCCGGGTAAGCACCTGCATCCAGACCCCGTTTTACAATGGAGTCGATGGCATGGTTCAGCCTGCTGGAGCAGAGCCCGGCATTTTCCGGGAGTCCATATTGAAGCCTGAGGCCACCGGACGTAGTGATCCCGTACCCGACGGGGTAGTGGTCTCCAATGGACACCGGCAATCTGCCCCTTCCGCCAATGCCCCCGAAAATAAGTTGTGCAGACAAGCTTTCCGTCATAGGATTTTGCTCATAGGTAAGTATTAGACCCTCAGGTCCCGGCGTCGCTCCATTGGATGCAATGCTCTTGCATCGCTCCAGACTGGCAGGATCACCAAACCAGACCACTATTAGACCTGTCTGCTGCCCAAGTGAGGAGAGAAAAGCTTCCGAGGTCTCAGTTAACTGGCCGGGGTATACCCCTGCAATAACCAGATCGTATGAAGCAAGCTGCTCAGCCAGTTCATCTTTGTTTTCGCTACCCGGCCAGAAATAGTTACTGGTCCGTGTATACAGGCCTGCCATCTTCTGAAAATCGGTCAGACTCTGTTGATTCACTGCCAGGCAGGCGATCTTCGTCTTTTCCAGTTCCTTCAGTGGCATGATCTGCTCCCGGTTGGACAGGACCGTGAGGGAATGTTCATACAGATCCCGAATGAAGGCAGATTGATCAGTCCCAGCGCCCTGTGCCATCTTCTTCATGCTGCTTCCCGTCTCCACATCCTGCTGTAAGATCCAGTATTTGAAGGCCAGGACCTGCCTGGTCCGATGGTCAATGGTGTCAGCCTGGGTAAACGCTTCCATGCATTTGCCGATCCCGGAGAGACTATTTGCTTCGATCCTTGTTATGCAGTCTGTCAATCCGGGACCACTTTCCGGATCTATGACCTGGATATGATTATCTGTAAGGCCTGCCGCAATGGCATCATCCATTCCCTTTGCAATTACCATGTGAACACCCTTTCTTCCAGTTTGTGCTGCCAGATCCACTCCAGCCAGGTAACGAAGCGAATCACTTGCAATGGCGGCCAGGGAGCCTATATCGGGATATTGTTCGCTCCATCTGCCCTCCAGAGCAATGGCCGATGGGACGGTGCTCAAAGATTGGAGGTAGTCTGCCAATTCATGCATCTGCTCATTGGGACTTGAGGTGAAGATCAGGCCTCCAATGCCATGATCCCTGATGACCCGGGCAGTTTCCATGGTCTCACGGAGTCCATCATCCGGACTTGTGACGACCCAGAGTAATTGGGCAATCTTCTCCTCCCTGGAAAGGGTGGAAAGTACAGAGTCCACCCAGGGGTGATCCATGTAAGTCATGTAGGGTAGCTGCTTGGCAATTGTCTGTCCCGAAGCCAGGGGATGGATCATGAAAATGATTCCAATGATGATTGATCTTTTCATATTTTGGATTGATCAGTTATATTCTTCTATAATTCCCCAATTCTCATTGGGCTCAGCTACCATTTCCAATTCAAGCCTGCCGCCTTTCAATAATTCACTTGCTGGAAATTTAAAGTCATTCAACACCTTGCCGTTTAGCTTAGCCGACTGCACATATTTATTCAAACGCGATGCATTTTTTGCTTCAATAACAAAGGTTTCACCTCGACCAAATTGTTTGCCTAAATCAATCTCAACCTTTTCGAACAATGGGCTGCCAATTTCGTAAATCGGCTCAACCCGGCAACCTCCATCGGTTTGGAATAGTCCCATCGATGCCATGATAAACCACGCACTCATTTGTCCCTGGTCTTCGTCGCCAAGGTACGCATTGGCAACTCCATAACCGTAATAGCGATCAATAACCGCCCGGCTCCATTTTTGTGTCAACCATGGCTTTCCTACCCAGTTAAACAGGAAAGCAAAATGCATCGACTGCTGATTTCCCTGAATCACCGGGTAATTCCAGTACTGGTCATTCATTCCATTAAAACGGGTTTTATAGCTTTCGCCAAATCCCCAGTCCAAACGTTCAATAAAACGGTCTTTGCCAATGGCTTCGGCCAATGCCTGAATATCTTGTGGCACGAAATAGGTTAGTTGCCAGGCGTTTCCCTCTACATAATGTTTGTTTGCTCCCGATTTATACGGGTCGAAATCGGGCATCCACTCCCCATTTGAGTCCTTCATCCGGGCATAACCTGTTTCCTTGTCGATTATATTTCTCCAGTAGTAGCCACGTTTCAGGAAGAATTCGTAATCTTTCTCTTTTCCCAACGCCTTGGCAAACTGCGAAACCGTCCAGTCGTCGTAAGAATATTCTAGCGAATTTGAAAAACGGCCTTTGTCGTACGGAACATATCCATGTTTTAAATAGGTAAGCAAGTCACGGTTTCCGGCATAACCACCACCAACCACACGTCCGGGAGTAGTTTGCATTTTTTTCACCGCTTCAAAAGCTTTTTCCACATCGTAATCGCGAATTCCCATTTGGTAGGCACCTACAATCAATGGAATTTCGTGCTCGGCTACCATTACCGGAACATACTCCATTGCCGCCGGGCCTTTTGCCAGCCAACCATTTGCATCGTACATGGCCAGTTGTGATTTCACCCAACGGTTGCTCCATTCAGGCGTTACCAGGTTCCAGAATTGGTTAAGATTCCAGAAGGTATTCCAGAAGGCATCGCAACCCAGCGCCGGAGAAGCCGGATCTTCCAATTTACGGATTTTTTCATCGGCATCGCGCCACTCACCGTTTACATCACTAAAAGTATTGCGGCTGCACAACGAACGATAGAAGTTATTATAGAAACGCATTTTTTCGCGCTTGTCGTTGGATGTGATTCTCACCCTTTGCATCAGCTCGTCCCAGGCGTTCACATTGTTCTGTCGAACAGCTTCAAAATCCCATCCAAAAGGTTTAGAGATTTCAGTTTCCAGGTTTTCACGGGCATTTTCAATGCTCACATAGGAGATTCCTGTGCACAACTGCACCACGTTATTTTCCTTTGTATCGAACTCAATAATTGCTCCTGCATCTTTTACGTTCTTAATTTTCAGCATTTCGGTATCTTCCTGAACGCCATTTTCTGTCCACACACTAAAACCCGAAATGGCATGGTCGAATTCACCTACAAAATGCACAATGTATTCCTGCGAAATTCCACCGGCCCAGGTATTCGGGCAAATCTGGTGGCTATAACCCTCAAGCGTTCTTTCGCCGGTTTTCCTGATATAAATCTCATGCAAATTGTAGGTATACTCTGAGGGAATCATCAAATCAAACAATACCCGCGAACCTTCCCTGTCCTTCGGAAAGGTGTAACGTTGGAAACCACAGCGGGTGCTTGCTGTAATTTCTGCCTGAATATCGTAATCGCTTAGAACAACTTTATAATATCCGATTGGTGCTTCCTCGGTAGATTTATCAATGCGCGAGCGATAACCGCTGTTCACATCTTTTTCGTCGCCAACCTGCGTTTGTAAGGGTCCGTTTGTGGGCATGGTTCCCAGGCCGGCAACGGTCCATTCATGAATGTGTGAGAAACAGCCAATTGATTCAAAGGTAGGTTCGTAGCCGGCCTGCCAGCTATCGTTCTGGTTGTCGGGGCTCATTTTTACCATGCTGAATGGCATCCATGGCCCCGGTGCAATCATCCAGCGCGAGTGGGCTGTACCAATTTTGGTGTCGACATATCCGGCAGGCGTAATTGGCGTTTTAGCCTCACGAACTACCTTGCCCCACTGAATTTTCTCTCCGTCAACAAAAACCTCGTATTTACTTTTCACCGGAGATTCGACCTTAGGCATTGACGCTTCAAAGGTGTATCTTTTCGCTTCAACGAAAGCAGAAAAAATTTCTTTTCCGTCAAGCTTTACCAACAATTCCGGCTTTCCTGAAAGGTGTTCCACATCAAGCAATAAAGTTTGTGCTGAGCCGTTTTCAGTCTCAATTTCGTAATCGGCAGCTTCAACTCCACGGAGATAAACACTTTTGTTTTCAGCTAAACGCACATTGCCCGGGCCTTCCAGTTTTACTTGATCGAATTTCAGCCAGGAGCCCTCCAGAGTTGTCAGCTTGATTTCGTTTCCGCCTGCCCGTATCAATTCATTTTCAAGGGCTATCTCAATTAAATATTCTGATGAATCGGCGATTTCTCCGTCAATTGTGCTATTCTCGTTTATGACAGGAATACGGTATTTCCATGATTTCCCGTTCACAGTTACTTTAAAAAGCGGCAAATTTTTTGAATTGCAATCCAGAATATCGACGCTTAGCATCCATTCTCCTTTTTTCGGAAGTTTATCAATTCCAAACAGGATGTTCAGTGTGCTCGAACGCCAACCCGAAGTTCCCCAGGTTCCTCCCCAGGTATCGCTGGTGCCGGGGATGATGTATGGCCAGTCGGTTTTGTCCTCCGAAGTGCCTATCAAGAAGTACTTATCTTCCCAACCAAAATCCATTTCAATAAAGCGGGAATAATCGTTTGGTGCCAGGGCAAATTCGGCGCCACTGTTGTTGTTTTCGCCTATTTGCCAGATGACTGTTTTTTCGGATGATTTATTTTCGTTTGCCCATTCGTAAAACATCTCAATTGATTTAGCCAGAACTCCTGCCGAGCCTTTAAAATCGGCCGAACCAGCCGGAGTGCCGTCCATTTTATACCATTCGTAAAAACCATTGTTTGCTACAACACGCTCCATCATAGGCTTTGCCAGTTCATAGGCTTCTTCCACAAGACCATAGGCAATAAGCTGCTGAATCATCCGGCCTCCGAACCAGGTCCAGTCGCCTCCGTTTTGGTATTCGTAAGAAGAAGAAATATTCTTCCCCAATACTTCTTCAGGATAAGTGGGATAAAGTGTTAAACCAATGGAGGATGCACCGGACAATTCAACATTCTTTTTCATGTGGGAGAGCACAATGACGATTTCTTCGGGGTTTAGCACCCCAGCCTCTATAGCAACTGCAGTTCCTCCGTGATAATGAATTTCGTTTTCATTAAACTCTTTCGGGAAGGGCGAACCATCGATGTAGACATGAGGAATAAATTTTCTGCTGCTGCCATCCCATAAATGTAACCTGATATTTGAAAGAATATCAGTACGCAATATGTTCCAGCGTTCTTTCTCTTTGGTATCGTTTGTAAATCCTGCCATGCTTTCAAGGGCAATCGCTAACATGGCATTATCGTAGGCATCGATGCTCCAATGTGTCAGGCTGTCCACATCTACTACTGCGCCACCTTCTACCTGAACGTCGCCCCAATCGAAGGTTGTAGCCCCGAATATCAGTCCGTATTTTTCTGAATATCTTTCGGATAAAAGGTATTTCACGGCCAGACTCAGCCTTTCATAAACTGCTTTTCCTGCAACTTTTTCTGTAAGAATACTTTGATCCTTAGTTTTGATGATGTATTTGCTAATGGCCTGAATCAAAGAAGTTTCCTGGTCGGTTTCAACGGTGTTCTTAAAGCCGATGTGTCCTGGTGCCGTTTCTGATTCGTAGGTATTCGGGTCGCTCCAGGTAAAAGCTTCGCGGGGGACGTAGCCATCGAGCAGTTCGCCGTTTTCCTGTTGAAAGTGAAAAAACATGACCAGGTTTTCCCGGATAACAGAATGGTCGTATTCTTCGCACGACAATTCGATAAAGGTATTTAAATCGCGTGCCCACACCATTTGATATCCCGAGCCGGCATAGAATCCTTTCTTCATCAGCTGGCGGGCCATGCTGTCCACTTTTTGTAAGTTTTCATCAGCCAGAATTTTGGATGCCAGTTCTCTTTTTGATTTATCATGACAGGCAACCATAAGTGCCAGTACAAGAAATAAACTTACTGTTCTCATTTTATGAAATATTGATTATAATCCAACTGTAACTGGTCTACCGTTCCATGGAGCTACTTCCAATTGCATCTCTGAAATCATTGTATCGCTTTGTAGGAGCGACAAATCGATTCCAATCTTCCGTTTCTCTCCAGGAAAAAGTGTGAAATAATTATCATCCATAAACACCGGAAGCACAAGCTCCCCACTCTTCTTATCGCTTATTTTCATTCGCAAGAAAAAGGCTGTTTCACGTCCGGTATTCTCTATAGTTGCATTGATCAAACCATTTTCATTTTTCGTTACAGCCACCTCTAAATCAGCCGGGTTAAGCCTCTCAGGCTCCAGCCAGTCGGTTTCTTTGCTTGTCAGCCAATACAGATTTTCATCAAGCAGTTCACCTTTGCTGTTCTTAAGTCTTAGCCGGGCAAAATAAAAACCATTTGGCTTTTCATTTCCAAATAATTTCCGGATTACTCTGTATGAATTAGCCCCTACACTTGCCTTCGAGCTGCTCTTTTCAATTGAGCTTCCATGGATATCGATTAACTCAGATTCAATAAGCAAATCATTGGCATCGAAATAAGTCTGGTTCAGGACACAAATACTGGAATCATTGAGATTTAACTGGGTGTGCAAGGGTTTGGCTCCATGCCGAAAACCATAAAAACACCCGTTCTGCTCTAAAAACACATCGTAAAATTGTCCCCGCAGGGATGTCCATGGATTCTGGTTCTTCCAGACCAGCATTCCCGTGTATTTATCCCACATTCCAGCATTGAAGCCCTCCTGTAAGGCGCGGTATTGTTCGTAATTCACCAGCTGGGCTTTTTTGCAGAAGTCTTCAATTCCAGAAATCTCGCCAAGCTGCTCAATATATTTTCCATATCCAATGTATTTGTGGTAACGCCAAACATGGTTTGCCCTGTCCCTCACAGGAGGCTGGAGATCTTTTTCGTCCATCATCTTTCTCATGGTTTCCACATTCGGAAGTCCCACCGATCCCAGTTCCGGATTAAAGGGATACGACTGTGTGACAAAAAAGCGCTTTGGATCCTGGATGCCATAGGGGCCGTCTCCATTACCTCCAATTGTATTTCTAAGAATACTGTCGGAGGTGGATTCATTTACATAATATCGTGTTCCATCATATTTAGGGAAGATTTCCTTTTCAAGCTTCTCATTGATATCGGGTGGGGGAGGGAATTCGTTCCCACCACACCACATGTATAAGCTTGGATGGTTACGCAGCATTTTAATCTGGTCAATGGCTGAGCTTATGAACAGGGAATGATCATCGGGATATTCCTGTCGACGAGCCTGGGACTCCTTTTTACGAGGATCCAGCCAGCGTCCGTTGCAATCGCCAGAAACCCAAAAATCCTGCCATACCAGAAGTCCGTATTTATCACAGGCCTCATAAAATTCAGGACGTTCGGGCATGGACCCGCCCCAGATACGAATCATGTTCATGTTCATTTCGGAATGCATGCGTACTTCCGCTTCATACCTTTCTGGAGTCAGACGAAGCAAGGCATCAGAAGCAATCCAGTTTCCGCCCTTGATAAAAATCTTCTGACCATTAATCAGGAATACCCTTCCGCCCACTTTTTCATCGAAATAATTAGAACTTTGCCGCAGGCCAAAATTGACCGATTCTGAGTCCGATATTAAATCATTCTGTTTGAAATTCAATTTCAGTTTGTACAGATTGGCTTCGCCGAGCTCCGCTTCGCTTCGGTTAGCTTCCCCCATGCCGTTTGGCCACCAGAGTTTTGGATTCTTGATTGCTATTTCAGCAAATTCAAGGGTAACACTTTCCCCGGCTTTTATGCTTGCAGGCAGCGACCAGGTATTTTCACCAAGAGTGGCTACCAGGATACCTTCCTGGTTAAGCTCGGAGGCATTAAATAACTCCGCAGATACCGTTATAAATGCAGGATTTTGTTTTTTTTCGGGCACTCGTTTACCCGGAACTCTAGGTTTAACAAAAGGATCACGGATATCAACAGGACCGGTAATTTCAAGAGATACCTGATCCCAGATACCTGTATTCCGGTCGCGGATCGGACAAATCCAATCCCATCCGGCGGTAAATTGCTGAGTAATCGATCGGGCAATGGTTCCGTCACCTCCCTGTCCTCCGTTCGCATTACCAACCGGATCCGGAGGTTCAACCAGCACGGCCAGATTATTTGTCCCGCTTTCTTCAAGCATTGGGGTAATCAGATATTTCTCTCTCAGAAACATGCCTTTATGCGTATCGGAATTAATCCGTTTACCATTCAAAAACATGTTCGCAGAATAATTTATTCCCCTGAATTTCAACCAAACCTGCTCTCCCTGTTTCAATTCTGGCAATGAAAAACGATTCCGAAACCAAAAGGTATAATACTCTGCGCCTGTTTCATAAATATCCGGAATCAACTCGTTATTCAATCCAAAGAAAGGATCGGGAACCTTCTTATTGTGTAATAAAGTAGTTAAAACCGTTCCCGGAACACGGGCTTCCATCCAATCATAAAGTTCAAATTCGGGGGAAGAAACCAAGGTTCCGTCAACCGGCACTTCTGAAGCCCGCTTAGCTTTCCATCCTTCATCCAAAAGAATTTCCTGTGATTGCGCGAAGGAAGCAATAGCCGTTATCAAAATAAGGATTGGAGTTAGTATTTTAGGCATAGATGAAGGTTTATGGTTTTTCTTTTATTTGGATAATCTTACCGGCTTCAAATAGAGATTCTGACTTACCATTCATATACCCAGGTGTAAACTGTATATGTTGTCTGTGGAGGATCGTGGAATACCTTGTTTCCGATCTTTTCCCCACACCGGTTCGTAAGCCTTAATCCGTCCTGAAAGAATATGGGATCATCCACATGAAAACGATAAGCCGAAAACTCCCGTTTCTCCTTATCAAAATGAGTTAGTCCGGCCAGTTTATTCGCATATCGCCCTGTGTTGAAATAATAGGTGCCCAAAAAGTAGTCTTCCAATCCGGAGGAAACAAACATAGGCTCTGTCCCCCCGTTTTCATAAGCCCTTATACAGGATTCCATAAAGCTGAGATCCTTCCAGTGATCTGTATCTCTTAAGCCCTTTGCCTCCATGCTTACCTGGTATAGCATACCGGCTCCTTGAACATCAGCCATTGTGAACTCTTCTAAAGGTTCAGCGGTATAGTTCTCCAGCTTATAAAGCTTCAGCTTAGCATCATCAGGTAATCTGATTCCATTGAATACGACAGGCAGATTTTCCGTGCCGCGGATGATCCACCAGAAAGTAGGCTCTCGTTCTGATACATCAGCGTTTGGGGACAGCTGTGCTGTGATCCGGACTTTCTTCGTGAATGGGATCTTGTAGGTATTGTATATGCCACTTGTTCGCCCCATATTTCCCATTAGTTCTGTTCCCCAGGGAGCATAGCTGTCTTTAAAACCTATTCCATGGCCCAGGAAGAGTTCCATATCTATGGAGGCTTGTTCTTCTCCATCAACGTAAACCCGAATACTCATATCTTCATGTCCGTTCAGGTCTCCACCAAACCACATGTGGGTCAGGCACCCTTTACCTTCATAATTGAAAAGTTCGGTTTCCTGCTCTTTCTTCAAGATTTGAAGCTCTTTGCCCATGGTACCAAAAGTCTTTAAAGAGCTTATATCAGGATATTGAGCTATCTCCCTGTCCATGACTCTTTGATCACATGACATGGTAGCTAAAACTATAATGATCAATACAAAGGTGTTTTTCATCGCAATTTGATTTACATGCTAATTCATTAAAGATTCGGGAACCTGTATAATTGAATTTCGGATAAAACAGGTGCTGCTCTGGAGTCCCTGATAGTGACCTTAATCTCATCTGTCTGAACCGTATCAAAAGTCAGGATTCTTTTGTAACCAATGGTTGTTGCCTCTCCAACGACTACAAACTCATCCGCTTTTCTGACTTCAACACAGAAGGATTTTATCCGCTGCCCCATTTCGATGTACTCCTGAAGAAGAATAGCATTGACCTCCTGAATCTTATCAAGCTGGATGATGATCTCGGCCGTAGTCTGGTTTTCAGGCGCCGCCCAGTAGGTAAGGGGATTTCCATCAATTAGCTTTTTTTCCTTAAATCCAAAGCTGGATACATCGGTTTTTATCTTCTGATTGAAGGCTAAATTGGTTTTGAAAGCTTCGTCAAGAATCTGCTTGAATCCTTTGAGTGATTCAAGGTCATTCTCGTGCATGATTCCTCTGGTATCCGGAGGTAAACCGAGATTGAATGATGCATTTCGACCCACAGTCTTCAAGTAATGATCAAACAGAACTTCGGCTGATTTTACAGATTGATTCTGATTTTCATGATAATACCATCCTGGCCTGATGGAGAAATCACATTCCGACGGCATCCAGAATTCCCCATCTTCATGGCCTTCGGTTGCTTCCCAGTATTTCGTAAATCCCGGGGCGGGCTTACTATCATCATCCCGCCCTTTTGGGGTGTACATGCACCAGCTGGTTTCACCGGCAGATCCTTCCTCATTGCCTACCCATCTGACATCCCCCATGTCGGAGAATATGACCGCATTGGGCTGCAGTTCCCTGACAATACTATAAATCGAATCCCAGCCGTAATAGCTAAAGCGATCAATATTTCTGATGGTATCGGCTCCGCCATACCAGCCGTCACCGCCATTGGCCCCGTCGAACCAGACCTCAAAAAGTTCCCCGTATCCTGTAAGCAGTTCCCTGAGCTGTTCATAATATATCGGGATATATCCGTCTTGACCATACACAGCTGCATTACGATCCCAGGGGGAGAGATAAACACCGAATTTCATATGGGCCTTTTCACAGGCCAATTGAAATTCTTTAACCATATCGCCCTGTCCATTCTTCCAGGGCGACCTTGAGATGTTATAATCGGTAGTCTTTGTTGGCCAGAGACAAAATCCTTCGTGATGCTTGCAGACCAGAATGATTCCTTTCAAACCACCCTCTCTGGCTGAGTTAACAATTTGATCCGCAGAGAATTCTGTTGGGTTGAAGATGGCTGGACCGGTATCACCATATCCCCATTCTTTGTCTTCGAAAGTTATCAGGTTAAAACAGACCAATCCATACATTTCAACCTCATGCCAGGCAAGTTGGCGAGTTGTTGGAACAGGGCCTGCAGGTTCGATGCTCTCTGAACATCCAAAGAATGTGGTGACCAGTAATACCAGGATCAGAAGGTGTTTCATGGATGTTTGAGTTTAATTTCTTTATCAGAGATATATGGTACGATCGGATAGCCAAATTCAGACATATCCACACCTAATTCCTTGGGAGAAGGACCAACAAAGGTGGTTTTCTTCCCATATATGTTCAATGTGTCTGGAGAGATTTCAGCAATAGCCCAGATAGGATCTTTATAGGGCACCGTATATTTTATCCATGGATGACTTTTATCTATTTCTTCACTGTAACGTATATGCTTGAATTTGTCGCCTAACCATTGATAGGACATGCTATTAATTTGTATATAGTGGATGCCATTTATATTATTATAGTAGTCCTGATGGTGGTGCCCCGAAAAAACAAACTGCACCTTTTGAAAACCAGCTTGCTCGTTGGCCCGCTCCAATACCAATCTGCTCTGGGTGGCATTATGTATACCTCCCAAATCATTGTCTAAACCTTGATGACTAAAAATTATAGTTGGCAACTTTGTTTTCTCCAAATCGTTTTCTAACCAATTCAGTTGTTCTTTACCAATGAATCTTGCGTATCCAGAAGGACGATTGGGTGAAGGGTCATTATCATTTCCATCTAAGACAATGAAATGGTATCCATTGCTATCAAAAGAGTAATATCTGCCTTCAGCATTCCAATATTCTACAACCTGTTCACGTGTAAAACCGCCATCCATATCATGATTTCCTATCACATGGTGTTTTTTGCCCAGGAAGCTATTCCAAATGGACATAAACTCCAGATTGTAATCATAGGGGCGACAGAAATCACCTAACTGAATAATAAAATCAAGTTCTTTCTCTGATGCATCTTCGATAAACGCTTTTAGCCTTGTGTCGGCATCATGCATTATATCTTTATGTACATCTGCACAGATACCAAACTTCAATGATTTCTTTCTTCCTTTTGCCACTGCGTTCGCACTCAAACTCAGTGGAAGCATCATGGTGGTGCACCCAACTGAAAGAAGCTTAATAAAAACTCTTCTATCTTTCATTTTTGAATTATATTAAACTCTGCCATCATTGGATAGTGGTCTGATAGCATATGCGTTTCTTCCTGGTTGAAAATTTCAACCTTCTTACATGTTTTTGCCAATGCAGGGCTGGCAAGGATATAATCAATCCGCTCCCTGTTCTGTACAATTGTCTGGGATGTTTGGTTGAATTTCCCAATGAGAGCTGGTGTTGGAAATGTATAGGCTTCGTGCAGTTCAATTCTGCCTAAACAAAGGTCAACTGCCGGACAGGCCAGGAATTCAGAAATTACTGAGTAGTCAAACTCACCCATTCGAAGGTTGGAGTATTCTTTGTTTTTGTTTTGCAGGAGTTTATTTTTCAGATCTGTGCTATTTTCTATCCAATAGGCATCAAAAGGGGAAAGAGAATTGAAGTCCCCAAGTATGATATACGAATCGTTTTTATTCTTCTTTATTCTTTCTGTTACAACTCTTGCTTCATCCAACCTGATATGGGAATCAGCAGGAGACAAATGAACAACAAAGAAATCAATACCATAAGATTCGCAATGCAATAACCCGTGCCAGAATGGATCTTCAATCCGTTCTTTTAAACTAATTGGCCTGTTTGAGGTAAGGGCGGTTGGATAGCCTTCGGTTTTTAATAATTGTACATACTGATGTCCCCATTTTAAAGCATCTTCTTTAAGCTTTTCTTCAGTATAGTTACACAATTCCTGCAATGCAAGTACATCTGGTTTTTGGCCTTTTATCCATTCAATAGTGTTTTCCTTACGAATAGAGTCTTTTCCCCAATCAAAACCATTCCAGATGTTGTAGGTCATGATTCTTAAGTTGGATTTAAGCGGGATTTGTGCAACCGCTAAATCCACAAACACAAGCACGATTAAAACCAGTAAGCTACTTCTCTTCATATGTATTTAATCAGTTTCCAATGGGATATGAACATTAAAAGAAACTCCGTCTGTTCTGCTGCCTATATCTACTATTGAGCAAGCTGCATACAACACCAATGGGGTTCCATCTTTATCCAGTAAGAGCTGGGGTCTTTCCAGCCGGTTAACATGAATCGTGTCACTGGGACTAAGAACAACTTCCTTTTTCATAAAAAAGGGATTTTCAGGTTTGGTCCATGTAATACCATCCACAGACTCTAAGAGGGCAAGTCCGGGTTTGCCTTCTGTTATTCTCCCTGTGAAATCCTTGAGCAGGACATAGAATTTCTCATGCTTATTATGGTACCAGACATAAGGGTCTTCACCACTGGCGATGGTGCCGTCATCATTTCGAATATCAAATACGAAATGATCTGTTGCCGTAAATGGCCCCGTCGGAGAGTCTGCTATTGCTACACCATGTACTCCTCTCCAAACGGGATCGTATAAGTTTCCTTTGAAGTATAACAGGTACTTTCCGTCGGAATGACGTTGAACCACTGAAGGGTTAACTACAACTATATTATCAGGTTTAGCCTTTGTCCCTTCAGGGGAGGGCATGAAAATGTTATCTGGTTTTACTCGTGTTCTTGGAGCCAGGAGAGGAGAATCAAATCTTTTATAATTTCCTTTTACCAGGTCATCAAAACTGTTAAACTCAATAACTCCAATACATTGATTTTGTTGAACTCTATTGCGTTTATTTACTAATTCTCCTATTGTCCCCTTTGGCTGAATGCCAGGATCTTTTCCTCCTCCATAATATAAGTAGTACCTATTGTTAAATCTTTTAATATGCGGATTATGGACCATTTGAGCATCCCATGCTGTTGTATCTCCCTCTAATCTTCTACCCTTCAAAACGATTTTCTGAAATTTGAAATCCCTGTCAGGATATTCAGAGATGGCATATGCAATTTTTGAATGCAGAACCCAGGAATCAGAGAAACGAGGGATCGTATCCCCACATTCCCAAGTGGAAAAGAGCATGTGATATTTATTATCATCACCTTTGATAACACTGGCACCCCAAACAAATCTATCAGGATCGTGTAACACAGATGGGCCTGATAAAATGTTACCTGTTACTTTCGCATCTACTGGTAAAGCCTCGACTTTTAGAGCTTTTTGTCCATTGGTCACACAACCTGAAATAATAATTGCTATGAGAAAAATGAAAAAAGCAAGTGGGAAAGATATCTTCATTATCCTAAAGTTAATAGTACAATAATTAAAGTGAAAATAGCACATATCTTTCGGAAGTGCATTTTTTTTTAGTACATTTCATGGACTCCAATAAATACTTGTTTGAACTGCATAGACCTAAATATTGCATGAAACGCAGGAACTTCATAAAGTATGGAGTGAGCTCACTCCTGGTAGCACCGTTGATCCAGTACGGATGTGGCAGCGGGATTTATGAAGACCTTTATGCTTCACCCATTGTCAGTGTCAGGGATCAACTTGCCACACGCATGCAATTCAGACCTGGGCGTGTGATCAATTCTCTCGGAATCAGAGTAGATAAAGTAGAATCCTTTGACATCCAGAGTATGCGCATAGCCACCATGGTGGACACGGCAGTCATGAAATTAACCGGGCAGCCAAGTTTGGGTAAAGCGTGGGAATCACTTTTTCCAGCCGGTCATCCCAACGCAGATACTAAAATCGGGATCAAACTTAATTTTTCCTACGGAGAGAAAAATAATGACATTGAAAATGACTGGGCGACAAATGTGTGTCCCTTTGGACCAAAATCTGCGGTCACCAACGCTATTGTCACCGGTCTTACTCAAATGATGGACGGAGCATTTCCTCCGGAGAATATCACCTTGTTCGAAAGAATATACTCCCGGGGTAGCCGCCGGAATTTTCCTGTCATTCAGGGGTACCGGCCAGTGTTTCCAGACAGATCCAACCTCTACAAAGATTCCAGGCCAGGTGCCAGCAGGATCCATTGGATCAGCTCTTCAGGTCCATTAGAACTTCCGGAAGATGCACCGGGTTTTATCGCTGCTCCGGATTTTCCAAAGAAATACCGGGCTCCTCAGCGTATATTCTCCGGAGTATACCAGCATGATTTTCTGATCAATTACATCATCGCCAAAGACCACAGAGAGGCAGGGATCACAGGAGCTATGAAAAACAACTACGGCTGCACGGACAATCCGAGGGGTACTCACGGTTTGTCCTGGACCGACAAGAATAGCTCTTTCGCGGGTACCCGCTTGTGCGGTCCTGTCTTTTATAAGAACATCAACCAACAGGCCCCTTTCATTCTAAATTTCCTTGACGCACTTGCAGGCATCTATCACGGCGGCCCCTTGTCAGGGAACATATTTCATGCGAATACCATAGCGGTCAGCAAAGATCCGGTGGCCCTGGATTCCTACGAGCTGGGCCTGATCAACCAGGCACGCGAAGCCAATGGCATGCACTTGATCAGTACTGAAGACGGATGGACTCCCAGGGATCACCCCAACGCTTCCTATTTGAGGATCTCTTCTGAAAATCATGGACTGGGAAGCATGTCCATGGACCATCTTGAACCTTTGGACCTTTCAGCTGCTTCTGACCCGGTGGAAATCCCTCAATTTGATAAATGCCAATCCAGGATAGGTGACATCAGAAAAGTAAACAAAGATTACCAGGTACAGTTGTTTCTTGACCAATCGGGAAGAAAACACTCCATTGAATCCCACATTGAAGATATGGAGGGAAATGTAATCAAGACTTTACGTTCATCCAACACCGTATCCGATGTAACTGAGCTCCGGTGGGATCACACTGACGACAACAAACTTCAGGTGGAAGACGGTATTTATACCTGGTATGTAAAGGCAGATGATCTGCTGCACTCTGGTACAATTAATGATAAAGTAATCTGATATGAAAACATCCATAATGAAAGTTTTGTGCGCTGTGACATTAGTGGTTGCCTGTCACACTATCGGGGCACAGGAATACGACCTGCTGATTAAGAATGGGCACCTGATCGATGCTAAAAATGAACTGGACCAGGCCATGGATGTGGCGGTTCTTGATGGGAAAGTAGCAGAAGTGTCTGTCCATATTCCCATTGAAAAAGCAAAGAAAGTTATCGATGCCACCGGTCTGTATGTAGTTCCGGGCTTGATCGATATTCATGTACATGTTTTCGCAGGCACACGGCCTGATGAATACATCAGCAACAGCTATACAAGTCTTCCGCCGGACGGATTCACCTTCCGATCCGGTGTGACTACCGTTGTGGATGCAGGAAGTGCAGGATGGAAGAATTTCAAGACCTTCCGGGAACAGACCATTGATCATTCAGATACACGGGTACTGGCCTTTCTCAATATCGTAGGAAGTGGAATGAAAGGAGGTGCCATTGAGCAAAATTTGGGGGATATGGATCCCAAATTAACCGCTATTGTGGCCAGACAGAATGCTGATGTCATAGTAGGAATCAAGCTGGCGCATTACAGCGGACCTGAATGGGATCCTCTGGAACGAACTGTGGAGGCCGGAGAGTTGGTAAACATGCCTGTTATGATAGATTTTGGAGGGCATATCCCGGAATTGTCGATGGAAACCCTTCTGCTTGAAAAGCTGAGACCAGGAGATATTTACACCCACTGCTTTGCACATGTAAGGGGAAGGATCCCCGTGGTTGATGAGAACGGTATCGTCAGGCCCTGTGTGAAGGAGGCCCAGGACTTAGGGATTGTCTTTGATGTGGGACACGGAGGAGGTAGCTTTGTATTTGAACAAGCCATGACTGCTATGGATCAGGGTTTTATGCCTAACAGCATCAGTACGGATCTGCATACCGGGAGCATGAATGGCGGCATGAAAAACATGGTCAATATCATGTCCAAGCTCATGACTATGGGTATGTCTTTACAGGAGGCTATAGAGCGCTCCACCTGGAAGCCGGCAGTATATATACAGAGAGAGGAACTGGGGCATCTGAGCGTGGGTGCTGTGGCTGATATGGCTTTGCTGAACATGATAGAGGGGGACTTCGGATTTGCAGACACGAAAGGAGGGAAGATCCGTGGAGATAAAAAGCTGGAATGTGAATTGACCCTCAGGGAAGGAAAGGTGGTATGGGACCTGAATGGTATCTCCCTGCCGGAGTGGGAAAAAGTGGATTAGTTTTTGAAGTGCACACCAATATTTAAAATCTCGAAATATGAAAAAGAATGAACCAAACTCCAGAAGAAAAGCTTTAAAGGGAGTACTGGCAGCCTCGGTTGTCGGATTGGGAGTATCACATGTAAATGCTGCAACTCCGAAAGAAAGTAAACCGAATAAAATCGCATCTAGCATCACCACACAAGATGATGTTCCGCTCTTTTCCGGAGGTGTTGCCTATGGAAATTTACTATTCATTGCCGGTAAAGGAGCCCACTTCGATGGAGACATAGCTGCCCATACGGATCACGTTCTCAAAGAGCTGGAGAAAGAGCTGGTGAAAAATGGCTCATCCATGGATAAGGTGCTGAAAGTGAATGTTTACCTTGCTGACCTCGCCGATTATCATGCCATGAATAAGGTGTACAGGGGGCGCTTCGGTGAAAATCCACCTGTAAGAACCACTGTGGCTACTTATGGAGGTGTACCCGGTGATTCGCTGGTGGAAATCGATTGTATTGCAGCACTGGACTAAGATGGTTACCAGACGAGCATTACTTAGAAACCTGGCCAGTCTTCCCCTGGTGGGAGGCCTGTTTAGTACAGGACTGCTGGCCGGCAGTCCGGTTCCCATCCAAGGGATCCGGAGAGACTACTTCAAGGAACTGGGTGTCAGAACTTTCATCAACGCAGCCGGGACCTATACTTTTATGACCGGGTCACTTATGCACCCTGAAGTGATCGATGCCTATAACTATGCCACCAATGAATACGTTCTGTTGGATGACCTCCAGGACAAGGTGGGGGAGAGAATAGCCAGGCTCCTGCAATGTGAGGCAGCCACCGTTACTTCCGGGGCCGCTTCAGCCATTACCCTGGGTACTGCAGCGGTACTCGCTGGGATGGATCCGGA
>JAOZUK010000022.1:34107-43571 GCA_029938715.1 Bacteroidales bacterium
CATGCACCACCAAGGGGGAATACCGTCGGAAGGGGGATGAAAGTGAATAAGGAAGAGGTGCTGGGCATGCTGGTTACCATAGAATCCTATCTATCCCGTGATCATAAGGCGGACTGGACTTTGTGGGAGAAACAGATCCAAATCATCCATGATGCAGTGGCTGACATAGAGGGTGTGTTACCTGAGATTCATGTTCCAAAAGTAGCCAATCATGTGCCTTCACTGAATATCTCCATGGATCCTGATAAAATTGGATGGACCCCGGACAAGGTAAGGCAGGAGCTTAAAAAAGGCCATCCTTCCATTGAAACGGTGGGTGGAAAAGAATCCATAGGGATTACCACCTGGATGATGGATCCTGGACAGGAAAGGATCGTAGCAAGCCGGCTCAGGGAGATCTTGTTGTCATAGTGGGTCGAAGAAGGTTTATTAAACAATGTGGCATCCTCGGCGCCGGAACAATCAGCTCCGTGGGCTGGAATACCAGCCTCGCTTCTGTCCTCAACAGGCCATCAGATGAACTGAAGAGTGATATCATCATTATCGGAGGAGGATTGGGTGGCGTTGCTGCTGCTCTTGCAGCATGCAGGAATGGATCTTCGGTGATCATGACTGAACCGACAGACTGGATCGGGGGACAGGTGAGTCAGCAGGCAGTGCCTCCTGACGAGCATCAATGGATCGAATCATACGGAAGAACTGCAAGTTATGCCAGGTACCGTTCCCTGATCCGGGAATATTACCACAGAAATTATCCGCTTTCAGGAAGAGCCCTGGAAGCGGATTTTCTGAATCCGGGAAACGGTGCGGTATCAAGGCTTTGCCATGAACCTGCGGTTTCAGTGGCCGTTCTTGAATCCATGCTTGCCCCGGCAATTAGCAAAGGTCAGTTAAAGCTTTTGCTCAACACGGAACCGTATAAAGTCCATACAGACGGAGATTCCATCCGGGCTGTGAGCTGTCTTTCAGGGTCGGAAAAAAGAAGCACTGTACTACATGGAGCATTCTTTATTGATGCCAGCGAGGAGGGTGATCTGCTTAAGCTTTCCGGAACTGAGTACGTCATTGGAGCGGAATCGCAGAAACAAACCGGTGAAAGGCATGCCCCGGAAAAGGAGGACCCAACAAACATCCAGGCTCTGACGCATTGCTTTGCAGTGGACCACCTGGAGGATGAGGACCATACCATTAAGGTCCCGGACATGTATCAATTCTGGAAGGAGTACATCCCCTCCCTCCATCCCCCATGGCCCGGAAAGCTGCTTTCATTGGCATACTCCAATCCAAGAACACTGCATCCAAAAAGTCTCTCTTTCATCCCCCCAGGGAAAACAGAAAAAGCACCCCATACGGACCCCCTTAATTTATGGCTCTACCGCAGAATCATAGACCGGGACAATTTCAAAGCGGGGACCTTCCGAAGTGATATAAGCCTGATCAACTGGCCTCAGAACGATTTCCTGCTGGGGAATATTACAGATGTACATGCCGATATTCGCAAGCAGAATCTTTATCAGGCTAAACAATTGAGCCTGTCGCTGCTTTACTGGCTCCAGACAGAGGCACCGCGACCGGACGGCTCTCAGGGTTGGAAAGGATTACGTTTGCGTAAAGATATATGCGGAACAGAAGACGGGCTGGCCAAGTTTCCTTATATTAGAGAATCACGAAGGATCATGGCCGAGTATACTATCCTGGAACAGGATATTTCGCTTGAGGACAGAATGGAAATCACAGGAAAATCAGCTGAAGAGGCGCGAGCCAAGAAGAATCACGATGCTGTGGGGATCGGATATTATCACCTCGACCTTCATCCCAGCACTGGTAGGGACAACTACATCGATATGGCCAGCGTTCCATTCCAGGTCCCCCTGGGAGCCATGATCCCTGTACGCATGGAGAACCTGATCCCGGGATGCAAGAATATTGGGACCACCCATATTTCCAATGGCTGCTACCGGCTCCATCCGGTTGAATGGACCATTGGCGAGGCGGCCGGTTCCTTGTGCGCCTTTTCCCTGCTGAGGAAGGCCATGCCCAGACAGGTCGGTAACTCCAGCAAATTACTTTCTGATTTTCAAGGTCTGCTAGTGGATCAGGGCATTGAACTTGCATGGCCTGATTCATAAGTGGATATTAACCAAAAAAGCCTTACAATGAGAAATTTAAGCATCTTTTACCTCTTTCTCTTCTGCATCCTTGCTGGCTGCAAAACTGATGATGATGAAGGCTCAAGATATCAGGTGACCAGGCTAAATGAAAAGCCGGAAATCAATGCAGTCTGGGATAAAGATCCCTGGAACGGGATCAAGTCGATTCAGTTAACACATTATATGGGGGAAAAGCCCGAGCACTTCCCCTTTACGGAAGCAAAGATTGCCTATGATAACCTGGCCATTTATGTCATATTCAGGGTGAAGGACAAGTATGTAAAAGCAGTGCACAGCGAGCACCAGGATCCCGTGTATACGGACAGCTGCGTGGAGTTCTTTTTCAGTCCGGGTGAGAATAGCAGCCAGGGTTATTTCAACCTGGAAATGAATTGCGGGGGGACCATGTTGTTCCACCATCAAACGGCACCACGGACCAATCAAACGCCCATTTCAGAACAGGATATTGAGCAAGTGGAGGTTGCTCATAGCCTGCCCACCATAGTGGATCCAGAGATTCAAGAAGAGACCACATGGTGTGTGGAATACAGGATCCCCTTTTCCGTGCTTGGATCCTACCGGGATTTTCCCATCCCTGAATCAGGCACTATCTGGCGTTCTAACATGTATAAATGTGCGGATGCAACTTCACACCCTCACTGGCTCACCTGGGCTCCCATTGACCTGCCCGGACCCGATTTTCATCAACCAGATTTTTTTGGCTTTCTTGAGTTTCAAAAGTAATATCCTTCCAGAAATCGCCTGTTTACCTATTTAATGGTAAACTCTGTCCGGATGGCTTTTTCAAATACCTCCCAGTGTGCCTCCGTCATCCTTCCCGGGGTAAAGAGGCATATTCCTGCAGCCCCGTTTTCCATGGATTCACGGATGGCATCCTCCAGTTCTTCCGGAAGAAGTCCGTGGTTCTCAGGATCGACCTGCTGGCTCTTGATCTCTGGTTTCGGGCAGATAAACAGTCCGCTGTATAAAGGTTTACTGTTGTTCAGGGCGGTAACCCCTTCCCGGGTGACCTGCCCGACCCAGTCCGTATCCTCCAGGTAGAAATCGTTGTAGTTCATGGGGAAGAAGGCATCCAGATTCCATTTGTTCCACTCCTGCCGTACGATCTTTTTGGCCACAGAATTAGGCCCGGGGAAGACAGCAGCGGTGATTATTTTGCCACTTTCATGGACCCGTTTGTTCAGCCTCTCCACAATCTCAGTGATCAGATCATAGCGGTATTGTTTCCACTCCTCTACCTCTGCAGGATCCTCCACCGAACGGATATCGATCCCGCTTTGCTCCTGAAATTCTTCCACGCAATGGTCGCAGTAACAATAGTCGTACTGGGGATACTCACGGTCCATCACCAGTCCATATTTGTCCCAGAGTCCCCTGGCCAGGATCACATCCGGGAAACGGATATAATCCAGGTGGATGCCATCGACCTCCTCCAGGTCGGCAATCTGCCCGTAGAGTTCCTCCAGGAAGAGGTAGACTTCCTCACGACTGGGACAGAGAAATTTATAGTAATCCGCATAGGCCGGTTTATCCCAGGCTGATTCACCCAAGCCATTGAATGCATAAAGCTCCGGGGGAAGTTTGGGATTTTTTCCCTGGATCATGGTGGGTATCCAGCTTTGAAATTCCAGGCCCACTTCGTGGGCGATCCCACCTACACGTTTATAGGTAAGCGGATCGTGGCCCCCGTTGTACAAGAGACCGATAATCCCTTTATTCTTCAGATCCGTAAAATTATCCAGGATCTCCTGGTCTGTGGCCTTACCCGGTCCACCCAGCCAGGCGTATACAGGGACTTTTATATCAGAGAGTTCAGGTGTGTCTGCATCGCTTTGCTGCTTCTTCTTTCCTGCAGGTGAGGAACAGGCAGTCAGCACGATAATGGCAATAAGACAAAGGTATTTGATCATAAGTGCATGGATTTGTATATATAAAAATAGAGCATTTCAAGATACTATGAATTCTAGTTTACAGGATTCGAAGGAGGAGGCGCTTCGATGCCCCATTCCTTGTTGGGTTCCGGCCCCATGGTAAAGGTGAGTGATCCCCCATTCATCAGCTCTTCACGAGGGATCCAGCACCTGCTGACAGCTAAGCCATTCAGATCCAGGGTCTGAATATATAGGTTTTCCGGAGCATTATTTTCGGCCCTGATTACCAGCAAGTTGTCGGGATCGCCTGAAAGTTGCAGCCTGACCTGTTCAAACAGTGGACTGCCAAACTGAAAGGTGGGATCGGCGGCTGCATGCCCCTGCACATCGAAGAGTCCAAGGGCAGCCATCACATACCAGGCACCCAGCTGTCCCTGGTCCTCATCCTGGCCATAGCCGTAGCCGTGCAAGGGTTCAGTACCGTAAAATTCATTGCATATAGTCCGGGTCCACTTTTGGGTGAGCCAGGGCTTGCCCGTATAGTTAAACAGCCAGGCATTATGCAGGCAGGGCTGGTTCCCATGATTATAGAGCATATCAACACCTGAAAAACTATGGATCTCCTTTCCTCCTCCAAACAGGCTCTTCTGTGCATCTGTAAACATTTGCTCAAGCCTCTGGTTAAAAAGATCATGCCCCACTGCTTCCATAAGACCTGCAATATCGTGGGGGACATACCAGGTATACTGATAGGCATTTCCTTCCTGGAACCCCCGCCAACCCTCCATGGGATCAAAATCCCCCACGAAAGTGCCGTCGGGATGTTTTGGCCGGATAAAACGGGTTTCCTTGTCAAACAGATTTCTCCAGTACCCGGACTGCTGCATTAGTTTCCTGTAATCATCTTCCTGTCCCAGGCCCTTGGCCATCTGTGCCACCGCAAAGGAGCTAAAGCAGTATTCAAGGGTATGGGAAGCTCCAAAATTAAAAACCCAGCCATTGGACAATGTGGTATCCCTGAATGGAACATAGTCCAGTTTGTTGAACCAGTGCAAGTCGTACTTGCCATTCCCCAGGTTACGCCCCGTAGCGTCCGTTTCGTTTTTCAGAGCTGCTTCATATCCTTTTTCCACATCGAATCCCCGGATCCCGCAATTGTAAGCCGAGGCAAGTAGCAATCCCTGGAAATTGGTCTGCACTCCGTTGGTAAATACACCCGCTGCGACGCCATCATGCAGCCAGCCGGTCTCCTTGTAGAAATCAATATTTGACTGCACATACTGGACCAGGTAGTCAGGATAGACCAGTGCCCATAACTGACCCAGGTTCCAGAATCCTCCCCAGATACCATCTGTATTATAGTGTTTATACTGTGGATGACCCTTTTGGTCCAGCGGGATCTGTCCGATTCCGCCATCGTTCCTAACATATTGTCCATTCACATCGCTGGCCACTCCCCGTCCCAGCAGGGCGTGGTAGAGTCCGGTATAGAACTTGGTAATACCCTCACTGTTAGCGCCTTCCACCTGGATACGTCCCAGCATCTCATTCCAAAGGCTGGTGGCTTCGCTGTGCACCTGGTCAAAGCTAAGCCCGGCCGATTCGGTATCCAGATTCAGGCGCGCATTTTCCATGCTGGTGTAGGAGAGTCCCACCTGCATCTCCACCACTTCCCCTTCGCTGGTGGAGAAAAGCAGATAAAGCCCGTTCCCGACACCCCGGGTTGAGGTAGAATCGGCCTTCAGAATGGAATTGCAGAATATGCCCACCTCTTCCAGCTCCTTATTCAGACGGGCCACAAAATACATTTTTACCCGGTTTCCGGGGTCGCAGAACTTGGCATACTCGGGGTATGTTTCCACGAAACCCTCCACCTCCTTTTCAGCCACCAGTTGAGCGAAGGCCTCTGTCACATCGCTGCTCTCACCCTGCTTATGACCTATATCGAAGATAATACCCGAGCTCTTAGAATCGGGAAAGGTATAACGATGATAGCCAACACGCTCCGTTGCAGTAAGTTCCGCCTTCACCTGGTAGTCCTTGAGCATGACAGAATAATAACCCGGTTCTGAATGCTCATCCGATTTTTCAAAGCGGGAGCGGTAGCCTTCATCGGGGTCTTCCAGGGTTCCTGGGGTGGGAAGGGGATCCCCAGTAAAGGGCATTACCACCACTCCCCCGATCTGGAATTCATGGAAATGCCCAAAACCCTCAATGGAGCCATGACGGTCATCGTATCCCCCGGGCAACCAGCTTCCCAAGCTTTCATAAGCGTTGGTATGGGGGGCCAGTCTGGCCATTCCAAAGGGCAAAGAAGCGGGGGTATAGAAAAACCAGCGTCCATGCACAGACCCTATCTGGGGATCCACATATTTAACTGCATTGAATGCTTCATTTCCAGACTCAGGTTGGCAGGAAATGATCAGTGGCAACAAAGCCAAGATGAAGGATCTTCTCATAAGCATGTTTAACAATTTGTATTAGCTAATGCTAAGGAGCTAAGCTCCCGGATCAATCGATTCGGTATTTCCTGACAAACTCCATAATCCGATTCACTTCATCCACGTTTTTCGTGGATTTTACCACATAAAAGACTCCGCCGGGCAGGATATTCCTGTTTAAATGGTCCTCGAAAATATCTTCGTTTACCGCCACGACCAGGGGCACATCCCCTGCCAGTTTCTTCATCTCTGGTAAGACGTCAAAGGCGAGCGGGTTGTCTTTCTCATCCAGCAAAAAGATGGCCTTTAATCCTTTCAGCCGGGATACAGCATTTAAAAGATGCCTGCCGTTGCTGTGAATGTGCAAGACTCCTCCGTCGAAATGGTTGAACATCCGCTGTACATTCTCTTCTCCCCACTGCTCATAATCCTCCACCGAGGTCATATGAAAAGGATCCACACTCTCCGAAATCACCCTCCCGGGAACCCACTGTACCATGTTGCTGAATGTTCCCCCGAGAAATGAAGGGGTCTTTTCAAAAAATGCCTCCTGAACTCTAACGTTAAGATCAAAAGCGAAATCTATGATTTTCCGGACCGTATCCGGAACCTCGAACAGACTGAGATATGTTTTGGTGGCACCCACCAGTTCGAACGCAAAATTCAGGGAATCGATCAGGATGAAATGGCTGATGCCAAAGCGGTTCTCCGAGATCCCTGAAAAAATCTCCAGCTGGTGCAGGTATTTACGGAACCATGGATGGCTTTCCTCAAAAGGCCGGAGGTGGAATTGGGTCAGATCTTCGAACATTGGCTTAACCATGGAGGAGATCCACCCCGTTCCGGGATCTTTCAGGAATTGGATCTCCCCGCCGATCAGGGCACCATACAGTCCCTGGTCAAATTCACTCATGTAAGCAGATGGAATGTGGTCGTCTTCACATAACATTTTCTCCTTCAGCAGGCTGTTCCAAAAACGGGCACGTTCATGGGGATCCGGATAGCTGGTAAAACCTTCCGCATGATCTTCACGAAATTGTTCCATGGTCTTCGTAGGGATCTGAAAATCCGCATAGATCCTATCCCCGGCCTTCCTTTCATAAAGTATCCTGAGCCTGTCAATGACATCACCGGCAACATGTTTATATCCGATACTTTCCATGACTAATTCCATAGGCTTACTTATTCCTTTTTTCAATCTCCTCCAGAGTCATATTGCTTGTTTCGAACAGGACTTTACGGAATATGAAGAAACCAGCAAAGGTCATCACCGAAAAGAAAGCAAAGCTAAGCCCGATCCCTAAACCATCGTCGAAAGCACCAGCCACCACAGGAAAAAGAAAGGTTATACTGCCGTTCACGATCCAGACGGCAAATGAACCTATAGCCACTCCACGGGAGCGTATGCGATTGGGGAATACCTCTGCCAGTAAAACAAATACCACGGCACCCATTGACGCTGAAAATGAAGCCACAAAACCAATAAGGATGAAAAGCATCAATCCTCCTCCGAAAGTGTCAAATAGAAACTCAAGCGCGAACAATCCCAGGAAAAAGGCCATGCTCAACATGCCTGAAAGTAACATTTTTCTGCGACCAATGCGATCTATATAGCGCATGGCCAGAATGGTAAAAATCAGGTTGACCACTCCCAGGATAACAGTTTGCCCAATGGCCGAATCAGTAGAAAATCCGGCGGCCCGGAAGACATCTGTAGCATAGTACATCACTACGGCAATCCCGGTAAATTGGGCAAACAGCCCTATGGTGATCCCTATGAGGGTGAATTTCAGGTTGGGCTTTCTGAAGAGTCGCTCCTGGTTCTCCTGCTTTTCCGTCTCCAGTGATTTCCGGATCTCAGCCAGGATTTCCCCCGGATCTTCCTCCGGCATAAGCTCCCTGATGATCTTCCCTGCTTCCTCCAGCTTTCCTCTCTTTATAAGCCACCTGGGACTCCTTGACACCCGATATAGCAATACCAGGAAGAACAGAGCAGGCAGGCTTTCCGAGAGAAACATGAATCTCCAGTTATTGGGACCCGTATGGATCAGGAGATAGTCAGCAAAGAATGCCACCAGGATCCCTATTACAACAGCCAGTTGAAAGGAAGCAATCAACCTGCCCCTGTGTGAGGCCGGCGCAATCTCCGATATATAAATAGGGGAGAGTACCGAAGCTATCCCCACTGCAAGACCTCCAATAAAGCGGGCCAGGATGAAAAGTTGAATATGGGTTGCCAGGCCGGTTCCGAAAGCAGACAAAAGAAAGAGGACGGCAGATACTTTAAGCATGTCCCGTCTGCCATAGCGGTCTCCAGGCCTGCCTACACCAATGGCTCCCACTACGCATCCAAGCAGGGCGGAGCTTACTGCCCAGCCTGTCATCACGTCGTTCAATCCGAAGTGGCCTGTGAAGAAGGGAAGTGCACCATTGATGACTGCCGTGTCAAATCCATAAAGTAGTCCGCCTATGGCAGCTACAAGTGTGTAAAGAAGGAGTTTCTCATTCATCTGATTCGGTGAGCAGATGTAAAAATAAACTTCTTTTGATAAAATACTACTGGTTTTGTGAAGTAACGTGAAATGGGTGTTGACGATGCTACAACTTTAGATTGTATAAGAATATATTTCTTAGTAATTTCCTTCGTCATTTTCTTGAAGCAAATAACTCTTTGCTGGTTGTGACACTATACCGCAAAATGCAGTATATATGCCAATAAAACAGTATAAGAATGATGAATATTCGCATAGTCATGCTTCATATAATAAAATATAGAGGAATCATGAAATATGACATATTTTTGTGGAAAGAGCTTAAATTAATTCTGTCAGCTCTGCTTGTAATAATTCTTGTTAGTTGCAACAAGCGTAATTCTACTGAAAGTATTGAGGGTTTGTGGATAAGCACAGAGGAAACCTCTGCGAAATTTTTACATGGAACACAAAAAACGGTTCTGCGAATAAGTAAAGATTACGATGGAA
>JAOZUK010000828.1 GCA_029938715.1 Bacteroidales bacterium
CGGGAGCCTCATTGCGGGATATGCTGTATGCCTGATTTTTGATCCTCAGGTAAGTAAGAAAATCAAAAGTTTCGCTTAATTCTTCCAGGGTGGAGGCACTAATTACACTCCTTTTGTGCAATTCCTCGGCACGTTCAAGGCTATTGTTCGATACCAGTTTTTCGCGCACGGCATACAGCCGGATGAAAGATGTGACCAGTATCAGTGCCAATTTGATGTCCACCTGGGTGTCCGATTGTGAAGCGGCTTTCAGGTTTCCCGGCAGATTGGGCAGGGCTTTCATTTTCAGAATCGGTTGGGCCATGTGGAAGAAGAATACGGATTTACCATCAGCAAAACGGTTCACATGATCGCGTAGTTTTTCTATGAGGCTCAGATCCCCATATATGCCACGGAAATCTAAGAATATGGCCAGGTCCAGCATGTCTTTCGGCTGACTGCTCTGGATCCATTTGCTGAAGTAGGACTGCCAGGTGCTGAGGTCCTGGGTCCACATGGGATTTCCTGCCATGATCTCTCCAGGACAGAATTTGTAGCCCACCGTATTCAGGTCATTGTTTAGTTTTTTTCCCAGTTCGAGAAAGTAGGCCTGATCCTTTTCATTCAACTTTCCTGGATCATTGTCAATCACTATGGCATTGTCCTGGTCCGTGGCCAGGGTTTGCTCGCCGCGTGCCTGGCTCCCCATGACCATAAAGGCAAAGTTCCTGGGAGCAGGTCCCAGGTCTTCCAGGGCAATTTCGATCAGGCGTTTGTGAATGGCATCTCCCACTGAACTGATGATTTCTGTGAGGTTCGATGTAATGCTGCCACTTTCGATGAGGGCTTGAATCAGAACAGGTAAGCGCTGGTAGACGCGGGTGATCTGACTCACCTCCTCAGCGCTTTCAATCTCGCTGATCATAAAGCCCAGCAGGTTCTGTTGCATCCGGAGAATGTCTTCGTAGCCCACTACCAAAGCAATTTTCCGATCTTTGTCGGGCAAAGCAATGTGGGATATGCGTTCCCGCTTCATGTGAAGTAAGCCTTCGTAGATCAGGGCTTTTTCAGGCAGTTTGGCAATGGGAGAGGTCATAATTTCAATCACCCTGGTTTCAGGGTCAAGGCCTGCCGCCAGCGCCCTTCTGTTTAAATCATTGTTGGTGATCAGTCCGATGATTTCATTGTCCTGCGAGATAAAAAGGACATTCCTTTTTTTCCGGGTCA
>JAOZUK010000829.1 GCA_029938715.1 Bacteroidales bacterium
GGCATACTTCTTAAAAGCGCGTTTACAGCTTCCCCCATTGCTTTATTGTATAAGTCCTGATCCGGATTCTTCGTAAACAGGAGGATGTTACTCTTTTTAACCTGTTTCCATTTTGTATGAGCATTCTCATCTATCTGAACCTTTACCGGAATAAGGTCTAATTTGAATTCTTCAGTATTTTCCGGCACTTGATTTTCAGGAATGAAACGCCATCCTTCATCTGTATTAATCAATTTTCTATCTGCAGCCATTACTATTGATGGAATACTCCAGAGATGACGCTCTCCCCCCATTACAACACCCCACCACGTACCGGCATACCATTCCTCATGCAGTGCACGTATAATATCACCACGCTGATTACCGGTAAATCCAAACATCATCCATGCATGCAATTTTTTTGGAAGATTCTTAAATAGTATTTCATGGGGTACAATAAAAGCAGTTCCGTGAACAGAGCTTCGACCAACAGGATGCCAAATAATTGGCAGTCCACTACGCATAATTGCTATAAATGCATTGGGATCAAAAATAGTGTTAGCATCAAGTTTATCACCTATTTCTCGGTCATCAATACCCGCAACTATAAGTATGGCACGTACTTTTTTACGAAATAGTTCAGACTCACGGTTAAATGCTGCTGCTACAATTCTTGAGGAACCAACAATACTGATATACGCAGGTTCTTCAGCAGCTTCCAGTTGTTCTATCAACAATTTAATACCTGCCTGATTTCTTAAACTGAAATACTCCCCTGCATCATCAGGACTGCGTAATTTGGTATTTGGCCCGACAGCTACTGGTATTGCCCTGCCAGTCAGCCAATTCAACTGCGAAATCAAGCCAAATGCCGGTTCGTACATTTCCATTTTAGAATGATCAATGGGATTGTCAATAATTATTGCCTTGATGTCGAACTCAGGCAAGGCATACAGGCAGCCCAGATCAACCTGATCATCGGGATCCCATGGAGGATGAATAAGATCGGCAGTATG
Organism: Bacteroidales bacterium; assembly: GCA_029938715.1. GTDB lineage: Bacteria > Bacteroidota > Bacteroidia > Bacteroidales. The sequence goes on from JAOZUK010000829.1 coordinate 996, forward strand.
AATAAATGGGATTGGATGTGAATTTTCAATGCCGGTGCTGGAATCCTGAGCAGATGCAAAGAACAAAATACTCAAAAAGCAAACGGTAAAGATTACCTTAGCAGCTTTTGATCCCGATCCTTCAAGTCGTCGATTTCTTTGTCTCATAATTTCCTGTTTTGTTACAGTTTCATTACTCAACATCCTCACTCTCAAAAACCCTTACAGGAA
>JAOZUK010000308.1:0-2345 GCA_029938715.1 Bacteroidales bacterium
TACATCGCCTCACAATAGACTGCCGGAAGAAAATACGCTCCCAGGTAGGCAGCATTCAGCATCACCACAAAAGTCTTGGCCTCCCCTTTGTCCAGCCCAAAATAGCTGTACACCCGGTCGTCCCGGATGTCCTGATAGTCGGGCTTGCTCTTTACTTTCGAAGACTCCATGTTATCCAGTCTCAGGTTCCTGATCTCCCATCCCGAAGGAAACATCTGGGTCAGCGCCAGTTCCTTGTAATTCACCCGGATCCCTGGATGAGTCACTGTCACTTCTGCGATAAAATCGGTTCCCTGCTCAATCTGCGAGGGATCCATCGGATTTCCTTCCATATCCAGATACAGGACTTCCATTCGAATATCACTGGCCTCATCCTCAACCGTCTGATCCAATGGAATCCCGTCAAGTTGCATATTGACAAACAGATTACGCGAGTCATTATTCTTTAACTCAATACTTCCTCCCTTCTCTCCATCGAAAGGAAGCTCCAGTCTTTCCATGGGAGCACTTACAGATACCTTCTGCTTCTTTCCGTTAAGCGTATATTCAAATTCCATGGCTCCGGAAGCATCCGACTCACCGGCAAATTTCCCGATGGCCAACAGCACATAAGCAGTGGTCTGTGTGCTGTACCAGCTCCGGGATGCCATTTTTTCGGCAATCTCATCCACCAGTTTTTTGGCCTGTACCTGATCGCCCATCAGGGTGAGCACCTCCAGAATCATGGCCTGGTCGCGCAGTGAGCTTCCATAGGTATAAGAGAGCTCCCGGTAGGAGCTTACCTGAGTGCTCAGTCCGGCCACCAGCCGTTCCGCCACCTCCTTCTTCCCGATCAGCATATATGCACCAGCCAGGGTCCATCTGGCTGTTGCCGTCAACTCTTTCATCTCCCTCATGCGGTTCATGGCACCCAGCGCAGGCTTTTTAGCCAGGGCAAGTGTATAGAGGCGATAAGCCTGGTTGATTTCGTTGCTTCTCCGGTACCCGAAATATTCCCTTTCCCGGTCCCAGCTATTGGCCATCCGGCTCTGGTATTTGACCCAGTTATTGATAAAGCCCAGGGGTAACTTGTACCCCAGGGCCTCTGCCTCCAGCATGAAGTGCCCGGCATAACTGCTTCCCCACTCACTCACACTACCATAGGAACCCGGCCAGTATGTAAGTCCCCCCCCGGATACCTGGAAGGATTTAATCTTATTGATCCCGGTCGAGACATGATCCTGGATCTCACTCTTTTGTTTCGAATCAAGTTCAACGAGCCTGTGAAGGAACAACTGCGGGAATACCGCCGATGTGGTCTGCTCCACACATCCGTGCGGATACTGCATCAGGTACTTCAGGCGCTGCTCCAGGTTCATGGAGGGAATAACTGATACCTCCAGTACGCCATGGTTGGTCCCTGCGAGCCCAACCGCTTCATAGCTACTCTTCCAGCTCTTTCCGGGCTCCACCATATCATTCACAGTGCGGGTGATCGGCGGATTGGGCATTCGTACCTGCAGATCGATCAGGTCGTTGGCCTTCTGGTTCCCGCTTTTCGCAATTACCTCCACCTGTCCGGCACCAATGCCTTTGGCTACCTTCAGGGTAAACTCCACTACCTGGTCGCCTTCCTCATCAAAAGTTATCTTTTGGGTAGAAGTTCCCTCAACCATAAACAGCTCATTGGTCTTCACCTCCACGCTTACATTCTTCACTTTGGGATCCATGGAAAATACGGTCACAGGCAGGCTCACCGTCTCGGACGGACTAACCATCCTGGGTAGGGTAGCCAGAACCATCAGCGGCTTTTTCACCGGGGTGGCTTTTTCGGTTTTTCCGTAAGCTCCATGATGACTTGCAACCACCATGGTCTTTACCGAACCCACGTAATTGGGCATTGTAAAGGAATGGCTGTTGCTTTTCCCCGACTTAAGTTCGAAGGGCCCAAAGAATTTCACCACCGGTTTGAAACGATTTGTATTCTTCTTACCGTCTTGCTCAATAAACTCATCCCCGCCGATGGACAGCAGTCCGGCCATCTCTCCTTTCAGGGCTCCAAGTACATACTTGTAGAGATCCCAGGTGCGAATGCCCAGTGCCTCCCTGGCATAAAACTGTCTCCATAGATCGGGCGTTCCGAACCTTGTCAGATCCAGCAGGCCCTCGTCCACCACGGCTACCGTATAAGTCATCGTCCTCCCGTCCTTCTCCGAAATAGTCAGTGTCACATCCTGTTCCGGTTCAAGTACATCGGGCATCTGAAGCAGAGGATTCAGAATAGTATTCTGGTCCACCACATTAACAGACTGTATCCCGTACATCCGGATGGGCCGGTCGTTGACACTGTTTTTATGAGGCTGAAT
>JAOZUK010000308.1:2445-4255 GCA_029938715.1 Bacteroidales bacterium
ATTGCTCCGTGAAGCCAGAGGGCATTCAAGGTACCAGCCACCTGGCCTCTTTTCAATACCTCCGTCCCGAAATCAATATTAATCTTAAGCCGGTTGGGCTTCACCGTTTCAATCTTTACGGTTTTGGTAAAACTCGATCCTCCCACAGTCACTTTGGCCAGCCAGTTCCCGGTAGGTGCATCTGCCTCTGTAGCGGTCCGGAAATCATACACCCCGTTGAATCCGGAACTCCGGGTCCTGTTCAGGTAGAGCTGACTCTCCGGGGTGAACAATTCGAACCTCACCGGGTGATTGTCAGGAAGAATCCCGTTCTTATCTTCCAGTACGAAGCATATGTAAATGGAATCGCCCGGTCTCCATACACCCCGTTCACCATACAGGTAACCTTTAATGCCTTCGGAATTCTTGTTACCGGCCACATCAAACATGCTGGTAGAAAGTGCCGATCCGTCGTCCAGCCTCAGGTAGCCACGCTGGTTCCCATTTCTGGCTACTAGCAGGTAGGGCTTTTGTTCCAGTGGTATGGTCACCATCCCACCCTGTCCGGTCTGCTTCACCTCCACCAGCTGATTCTGGTAGTTATATATCTCCAGCTCGACACCCGTTATGGGTTCGGAACTCACCAGGCTGGTAACAGCCACAAACAGTTCGGTACCACTTCCCCCCTTGGCAATGATCCCCAGGTCGGAAGCCAGTACGTTCCGGGAGGCATCATTACTGTTTCTCTTATGGATATAGTATGCATCTGTGCATGGATCTTCCCGATCTCTCCAGTTGTAGCCTTCATAATAACCATAGTCCCAGTAGTAATCCCCGGTGGGAGGATCATTGAACCTTTCCACTTCCCTGTTTCTTTTATAAGGTTTCAGCCCAGGTTTTTCATCGCTTGCCGCACAGGGTAGAAGTGACTGGGACCGGTCGAAAGTAATAGATACATTGTAGATGGCTCCCGGCTCGGTTTCAATGAGTTCGGCCAAATCCAACGAGAAGATGTTCCAGGCACCTAAATCAACAGCTTTGCCAGAGCTCAGGGGGATCTCCTTATTCAGAACAATGCGACCCACCCGTTTCATTTCATTGTTGCCATTATACTGGTTTCCCTGGAAGAACTGTCCGATGTTGTCTTCAATGATCTTGATGATCCTCACATTCACTGCCTTCAGGTTGACCGCCTTGAATGGAAAGATCAAGCCGTCTGTCCCCGGAAGGATCCCCCCATTGCCGATCAGGGCCACATCCGGATCGATGCTGGCAAATTCGATATCACGGCTGTACGACTCCACCAGGTTATAGTCCAGGGTGTTTCTGACCGCATCATTCACCACCAGTTTTTTACTGCCCTGAAGCCTGACTGCCGGATATACTTTTACCTGGCTTCCATCCAGCTCAAGTTTAATATCCTCTCCCGATTCCAGATAGATCAGTCCGCGCAAATCCTGTGTTTTACTTATGGGATCTGAGAAAAAGAGGCTGACATATTGATCGGGCTGCTGCCGCACATGGGTGTTCATCAGTTTAAAATCACCCAGAGGCGGAATGCTTACTACCTCTTCGCCCTTATCTTCACTCTTGATCCCCTTCCCGTCCCACTTTACCAGCACCTGCTCTTTTTCTTTAGTCCGGTTTATGGAGTCCAATGTAAAGTGGTGCTCCGTTCCTTTGTTGTTGTGGGTCCATGTGGCCTTGAGGGGTTTCCCATCCTGCGATCCTGTCAGCACCTGCTCCACCTTTTCCACATCGGCATAATCGGCAGTTTTCAGGGTCCCCTTTAATTGCTGCCATTTCAGGTCCTCATCATCCAGGCTGTTCA
>JAOZUK010000100.1 GCA_029938715.1 Bacteroidales bacterium
AAAACATAACTATACCAGGTTTGAAGAAGTTTCACTTGATACAAATATGCATCAGATTCAAAAGGATTTTAATCCGGCATTTCAAGAGGGATTCAGTTATGAATACCTTGGTATTGTTGGACATGCACTAAATCACGTGGATTTTTTCTTGAGGCCTGAAATGGATGCATTTCTATTTGGCAGAGCCTGGGATCCCTATCTTAAGACTGCAGATAGAACCCTGTTTTTCAATACCAAAACTCCTTTTACCTCGATCTCCTACTCCACAAATATTTTCATTAATCAGGCACCTGAAGAAAATATTGAAGCCATACATACCCAGAATGCCTCTCCCTTTACCAATTTTGGGATCTATTTTAATATTTTGTCCGGCAAGGAGTTTTATACCAACCAGAAGACTCGTGTAAGCAGGGTCGGGTTATTTGGCAGTCACGCTAAAAACAGATACAGCATCTTTGGATCTTTCTACAGCAATGGTTTTAAGGTGAGTGACAATGGTGGCCTGGTGGACCTGGATGGATTTAAGAATGATGTATTGGACGAGCCCTGGCTTTATGAGTTTAATTTGCTAGAGGCAAAGTCGGAATATCGGAATATTTCACTTTTTTTGACGCAAAAATACAACCTGGTAGAGCGAATAACCCATACCGATTCACTGGGCAATAAGACCACCACCGGTAAGACGCTCTCTTTGTCTCACCAGCTCCTCATTGAGAGGAATATGAAGGATTACTACGATGAGGTGAATCCGGATGAGCTATCGTCTGTATATGACAATTATTACTACTATAGCAGTATTGCAAAGGATTCAGCTTCAGAGGATAAGATATCAAATGTTTTCCAGGTGATCCTCGGTGATCCCGATTATGACAAGTTATCAGCCCGGGTATATTCAGGTTATGAGATCAGGCGGTTTGGGATGCTTTCGCCCTACGATTACTCTTTCTGGCAGGTGGATACCACCAACCACAATCCACTGGAATTGGATTCAAGTTTCAGAGATACTGCCGTGGCCAGGTTCAATGATCAATATTTCCATGATATATACATTGGATTGCATCTGGCCGGACCTACTACAGGAATGTGGGACTGGGTAATTGACGGAAAGTACTATTTGCTGGGATATTATCAGAATAATTTCAATGTCAATGCCACCTTTTCAAGGAAGATATCGGGTAAAGCCAACCTGGGATTGCGTGGAAGTATTGAGCTCACAAAACCTCATTACTTCACAAACCACTACTCCTCTTCCTTTTTCAGGTGGGAGAGTGATTTCCCTTCCATGTTCAGGATCAAAGGAGAGGCTTTTGTGAGTAGCGATGAACTGGAGATGGATATCCGTGCAGGTGCGGCATACATTAGTAATTATGTCTACTGGGATCAGGGGGCAATTCCCAGGGTGTATGACAGCGATCTGTTGATTTTATCTGGTTATTTATCCAAGCATTTTAAGTTAGCGGGTTGGCATTCCGAAAATAAAATATTAATTCAATATACCAGTGCTAGTGAGGTGCTTAGGCTGCCTCTTTCGACCATTTATTCGTCCAATTACTGGAAGCAGTCATTGTTTAAAGGAGCTCTGATTGCAGACCTGGGATTTGATGTCTACTATTCTACAAATTACCGTGCGAGTGCTTATATGCCAGCAACGGGAGCATTTTTTCTACAGGATGAGCATTATGTAGGAGGATACCCGTTCCTGGATATTTTTATTACGTTCCGTATTCAACGAACCCGAATTTTTGCGTCTTCCAATAACGTTCTGGCCGGCGCTCAATTTTTGGGGAACAACTACTTTACAGCCTACCGCTATCCTTATAAACCAAGGAATTTTCGGTTGGGATTGGTCTGGACATTTTATGACTGACAATAATTTTGTGCAAAAAACATATGCATAAGTACCTTAAACAAAAGATTATTATACTGTGGATCGTTGCAGCCATTCCCATTCTTCTGACCTCCTGTAACCGAAGGGATCAACCAAGGTTCAGGGATCTGGAGAGCTTAAAGCCCGAGCAGATTTCAAATTTGGAATTGATCAGAAAAGAGGGAATTCTAAAGGTAGTGACTGAATTTAATTCTATAAGCTATTTTCTCTACAGGGGACAGCCGCTGGGTTTCCAATATGAAATGCTGAAGGATCTTGCAAACCAGATGGAGATTGAACTGGAGGTGAGTGTTTGTAACGACCTGGGACAGAACTTCCTGGATCTGGAAGAGGGTAGGGTGGATTTAATAGCAATGAGTCTGACCATCACCTCCGAGCGAAAGGAAAAGGTGGCATTTACAGTTCCTCTGCTTCAAACCAGACAGGTACTTGCACAACGAAAGCCCAGGCAGTGGGAGAAGATGAATTTTAAACAGATTGAAAACGGTCTGATTCGAAATCAGCTGGATCTTGCAGATAAGGTGGTTTATGTTCAGGCAGGATCGGTTTATGCAGACAGGCTTCGTTCACTGGCCAGTGAAATCGGCGGTGGAATAGAGATCAATGAAGTGCAGCTCGAGTCGGAGCAGCTGGTTCAGCGGGTTGCATTGGGGGAGATCGATTATGCCATATGTGACGAGAATGTGGGATTGGTCAATGCCACCTATTTCCCTCAGCTGGATGTGAGTACAGCCATCTCTTTCCCACAGCATGTGGCCTGGGCTGTTCATCCCGATTCGGATAGTCTGAGGGCAGAGATTGATGAATGGCTGGAGAAATACAAGAAGACCCGAAGTTATGCGATCCTGTACAACAAATATTTTAAGAACAGGCACTCTTATCGCAACATCCACAGCGAGTATTATACCCTGGGTAGTGGAAAGATCAGTAATTATGATGAGATAATAAAAAAGGAGAGTGAAAGGATAGGATGGGATTGGCGTTTGCTGGCATCGCTGATCTACCAGGAGTCCAGATTTAATCCCCAGGCCGAATCCTGGGCGGGTGCATTTGGACTTATGCAGCTGATGCCAGGCACTGCAAAAAACTATGGGATTACAAAAAGCTCATCACCGGAAGCTCAGATCAGGGCTGGAACTACATTTATTAAATGGCTGGATAATAGGTTTATAGAGGAGATTGTTGATCCGGAGGAACGAATTAAGTTTGTGCTGGCTTCCTATAACATTGGATATGGACACATTCAGGATGCGCGAAGGCTGGCTGAGCGATACGATGAAGATCCCAATGTCTGGTACGAGGGAGTCGAGGAGTGGTTACTCAAGAAATCCGATCCGGTATATTATACCGACCAGGTGGTCAAGCATGGATATGCCAGGGGTATCGAGACCTATAACTTTGTGAAGGAGATCATTGGTCGCTATGAGCACTATAAAAACATCGTTAACAGTAATGTAATGGCAGTCTCGAAGCCAGTTCCAGGATTTCGCTCAGCATCATGGCAGTAGCCCCCCATATCTTCTCTTTCCCAATTTTGTAACAGGGTGCCTGGATGGCCTGATCATGTCGAACCATAAGCTCCATTTCCATATTGGAGGGGGCCAGCAGGTTCTGTAAAGGGGCCTCAATAATATATTGCACTTCAGAAGGATCTGGTCTGAACAGAGGAGTTTCATCCATCCAGCCTACAAAAGGTGTAACCAGGAAGTTGCTCACAGGAATATGCAGATCAGTTAGAGGTCCGAGCACTTCAATCTCACCAGAAATGCCCAACTCTTCCCTGGTCTCCCTGATGGCTGTATTTTGTAGTGTACTGTCCCCGTTTTCCCATGCGCCACCCGGGAAACTAACCTGCGCGCTGTGAGGACCGTCGTATTCATTTCTCTTGATAAAGACCATATGGATTTTTCCACCTGAAGGGTACATCAATGCCAGTACTGCTGCCCTAACAGGAGCTGATTCATGCGAAAAATCACCTCGGAACGAGGGAGCCATCCGGCTATGTGCCTCTTCACCCGGTAAGTTGCCCAGGAGTTCCACTCTCCATCGTTCCCTGTTTATCAATTCCTTCATATGGATATCTTTATTAAAGATCAATTGAACCGGATGCTTTTTTCAGGTGAGATTCTTGCAATAAGGGTTGAGGGAAGAAGCAGGAACAGAAAAGTGATTAAAATGGTTCCCAGGTTGAGGAGTAAAACATGCCAAATGTTTAGATTAATAGGTACTGTATCCAGGTAATAGGAGCTGGGATCCAGTGAAATCAGGTTCAGATACTTTTGCGCAAGACAGATGATCACTCCAAACAGATTTCCCCATAGAAGGCCCACTATAGTGAGGTAGCCTGACTGATAGAGGAAAATTTTTCGTACAGAGCTGTCCCTGGTCCCAAATGCCTTCAGTATACCGATCATATTGGTCCGTTCCAGGATCAGAATCAGCAATCCTGAGATCATGTTAAAACCAGCCACAATAAGCATCAGGATAACCAGGACAATTACATTCATATCCAATAGGTTAAGCCAGTCAAAAATCTGTGAGTATTTTTGTTCTATGGTCTCTACTTTTAAACGGCTTCCATCCTCAAGAAAATCGAAGCCAATCCTATTGCGAATCTCCGCTGTAACAACAGTCAATTCACTCATATCCTCCAGCAGTACTTCATATCCACTTACCTGGGCCTGGTGCCAGTTGTTGAGTCGTTGCAACTGTTTGATGTCGGCATAAATATACAATTGATCGAACTCTTCCAGGCTGGTATTAAAGATTCCCTGGATGGTAAATGTTCTGGCCCTGGGTGGGTCCTGAATGAAGTACATGGTAAACCGGTCACCAATTCCAAGCTTTAGGAGATTAACCATTTTCTCGGAGAGTACAACCTGGTTGCTTCTCACACTATCGGATAGTTTAAGTACCTCTCCTTCTGTAATGTGTTTGTTTATGAAATCCCAGTTATAACTTTGGTCAATTCCTTTTAATACAGCTCCATGGATCTCATTACCTGTTTTGATAATCCCTGCTTTTATGGCAAAGGGCTGTAGGTTTTTAACTCCGTCCATCTCCCTGATGCTCTCCACACTTTCAAGTCCGGCCGGAATAGGCAGGGTTTCATAAGAGAGGTTTGAGTCAAGATTGAGAATCTGGATATGGGCACCAAACCCGGTCACCTTGTCAGAGATCTCATTCTTAAAACCTGTAACGATAGCCACTGAAACAATCATTACAGCCAAACCCAGAGCAATTCCAAATATGGCAATACCTACAATGGACCGGGAAAAATTGCGTCCTCCGTTCCTGCTGCCGATCATTCGGCGTACGATAAAAAGTTCTGTGTTCAACAATTCTGAATTTACACCATCAAATGTAGTTATCTTTTGCCTATTTTTATGGGATGATAAGGTTGTTGATATCCACATTGTTGTCACTTTTCTGCATGGGGGTTGCTTGTAGTAAAGGGGAACCACAGATCAGGTGCGGAGCCGAACGGCTGGAGCATTACCTGCCTTCGATTGGGGAAAGACCAATTGCTCTTGTGGCCAATCATACATCTGTGGTAGAGGGAACCCACCTGGTAGACACTTTGCTCAGCAGGGGTATTCAGAAAGATCAAATTTTAAAAGTATTTGCTCCAGAGCATGGTTTTAGGGGAGAAAGAGCTGCAGGTACATTCATAGACAATTCCGCCGATCCGATAACTGGAATACCCATTGTCTCCCTTTATGGAAAACATAAAAAGCCTACTCCTGGCGATTTGGATGGAGTAGAGCTGGTGGTCTTTGATCTCCAGGATGTGGGCGCCAGGTTCTATACCTATATTTCCACCCTGCATTACGTAATGGAGGCCTGTGCCGAAAATGGAGTGCCGCTTATGGTCCTCGACCGGCCCAACCCCAACGGAAATTTTGTGGATGGACCTGTGATGGATCCAGCGTACTCATCGTTTGTTGGAATGCACCCGATCCCTGTGGTATATGGACTCACCATTGGCGAGTTGGCGGGGATGATCAATGGGGAAGGGTGGTTGAGTAATGGGGTAAAATGCGATCTTGAGGTTGTTTCCTGTACCAATTATTCTCACTCCACCTCCTATTCCCTGCCTGTTTCTCCTTCTCCTAACCTCTCAAATGACCATGCCATTCGCTTGTATCCATCCACCTGTTTTTTTGAGGGTACCGTTTTGAGTGAAGGAAGGGGAACCCCCATGCCCTTTGAGGTGTACGGGCATCCCAATTTGGAAGGGGACTTTGTTTTTACTCCGAGAGTCATATCCGGAGTTTCAGGGAAGCCTAAATTTCTGGATCAATTATGCAGAGGGACCGATTTGAGGGATGTAGTTCCTCAACAGGGCTGGTCCAGGATCCATTTACGATGGTTGCTGGACGCCTATAAAAAATTTCCGGAGAAATCGGAATTCTTTATCCCATATTTTGAAAAACTGGCAGGAACCAAAGAGCTGAGGAGGCAGATTGAAGCAGGATGGGATGAAACTGAAATCAGAGCGAGCTGGCAAAAAGAGGTGAACGACTATCTGGAAAAAAGAGAGGATTACCTGATTTACGACTGACGATTGCGTGGCCCTTTGTAATTGTTACCTCCACCCCCAGAGCGACCTCCGGATTTTCCACCCGGGCGCTTCCCTTTATATTTTCCTCCTGATCCCTTTCTGGGTGGTCTGCCTCCCTGGCTCCTTCCCCGGTATTTAGATGGGTCATATTCAGGTGTGTCTCCAAACTCCTCCGGCACTGCAGACTTGGTAACGGGCTTTTCGAGCAGTCTCTCAATCCTGGCAAATTTGGATTGCTCCTGTTCACTGATCAGGGTGATGGCGATTCCATCGGATTCGGCCCTGGCCGTACGACCAATGCGGTGGATATAATCCTCGCCTTCATGAGGCACATCGTAATTAATAATCAATTCGATATTATCGATGTCAATTCCACGGGATAACAGGTCGGTGGCCACCAGAATATTGAGCTTTCGGTTCCGGAACTGAAGCATGATCTCCTCCCGCTGCTTCTGGTCCAGGTCTGAGTGTATATCCTGTGCCAGAAGTCCTTCTCTTTTTAGCTGTCTGCCCAGCTGTTTGGCAGCCAGCTTGGTGGAGCAGAAGACAATTACACTTTTCAGATCCCGACCTTTTAACAGGTGGGTAACCAGTGGAAGCTTCTGGGTTTCAAAAACCACATAAGCTACCTGGAGCACTTTTTCAACAGGTTTGGATATGGCGATGCTGACTTCTACAGGTTGATGTAAAATCTTCTTGGCCATCTTCCTGATCTCAGCGGGCATGGTAGCTGCAAAGAGCAGGTTCTGCCTCTCTTTTGGAAGGTACTGGATAATCTTCATGATATCCTCGAAGAAACCCATATCAAGCATCCGGTCTGCTTCATCCAGCACCAGGTACTTCAATCCATCAAAATTCACATAATTGTTATTCAGGTGGGCGATCATTCTACCGGGCGTGCAGATCACAACCTCTGTCCCCTCTGTGAGCGCTTTCTTCTCTTTGGCAAATAGAGCCCCGTCACCTCCGCCATATACGGCAATTGAACTGACCGGCGTAAAATAGGAGAATCCCTCCATTTGCTGATCGATTTGCTGGGCCAGCTCGCGCGTGGGTACAATGACCAGTGCACGTGTTTTATTGGCCTCTTTTGAGGCTATAATATTCTGGATAACAGGCAACAAAAATGCTGCGGTTTTTCCGGTTCCGGTCTGGGCTGCTCCTATAATATCATGTCCCTGGAGAATGGCCGGAATGGCCTGTTCCTGGATGGGTGTAGGTGATTCAAATCCCATGGCTTCGATGCCCTCCATCAGGTCAGAATCAAAACCAAATTCACTAAAATTCAATATCTTTCTTTCTTAATTAATACGGCGACAAAGGTAGTCAAATAATCAGCTCTACCCATAGGGTAAACACCTTTCGGGGCTAGATGGTTCGTCCTGGATAAACTTTCAATGCTTCAGCCAGGGTTTCCATGGCCAATACCAGATCCTCCTTCTTTAACACATAGGCAATACGCACTTCCTGTTTACCCAGCCCTGGAGTTGAGTAGAAACCAGAAGCAGGAGCCATCATAACCGTCTGGTTTTTGTATTCAAATTCGCTAAGGATCCACTGTGCGAAGCGATCGGCATCGTCAACCGGCAGTTGGACCACCGTGTAAAAGGCTCCTTTTGGAGTGGGACAGATTACTCCAGGCATTCTATTCAGTGCTTTCACCATAAAATCACGCCTTTCAATATATTCATCATAAACCTCTTCGAAATAGGAGGAGGGCGTGTCCAGTGCTGCCTCACCTGCCACCTGACCGTAAGAGGGTGGGCTCAGGCGGGCCTGGGCAAATTTAAGGGCTGTGGATATTACCTCTTTGTTCTTTGAAATAAGGGCCCCCACCCGAACACCGCACATGCTGTATCGTTTCGAGACCGAATCAAACATCACCACATGCTGTTCCAGGCCTTTCAGATCCATGGCAGAGAAATGTGATTCCCCATCATAACAAAATTCGCGGTACACTTCATCTGAGAACAGGTAGAGGTCATGTTTCCTTACGATCTCTCCAAGCATTTCAAGCTCCTCCCTGGAGTAAAGATACCCGGTAGGATTGTTGGGATTACATATGATAATTCCCCGGGTTTTTGGAGTAATAACTTTCTCAAATTCCTCGATGGGTGGAAGTGCAAATCCACTTTCAATATTTGAGGTAACGGGAACCACCTTTACGCCGGCAGCCACTGAAAATCCATTGTAATTTGCATAAAATGGCTCAGGTACAATTACCTCTTCGTCTGGATCTACGGTGGACATCAATGCAAAAGAGATGGCCTCCGAGCCTCCGGTGGTGACCAGTATTTCTGTATGATCTACCTGGATACCAATTCCCTGATAGAAGGCAGCCAGTTTCCGTCTATAGCTTTCATTTCCAGCCGAATGGCTGTACTCAATCACCTTTTCGGTCATGTTCTTAACTGCATTCCTGGCCACTTCCGGGGTCTTGATGTCGGGCTGACCAATATTCAGGTGATACACTTTTCTCCCTTTTTTCCAGGCTTCTTCAGCATAAGGTACCAGTCTGCGGATGGGAGATGCTGGCATGGACTGTCCTTTTCTTGAAATAGTTGGCATAATAGCTGTTCTTTTTGGGGTCTATTCTTCTCTGGGGACCACTTTTCCCTTGATTTGTAATTTTACCGGAGAGTTACCAGCTGTTGAGTAAACAAAGAGAGACTTTAAGAAAGTTCCGGTCTGTGCGGTATTATATTTTACCGTGATCTCGCCTGAAGTACCTGGTTCTATTGGCTCTCGGGGCCAGTCAGGAACTGTACAGCCACAGGTACTCCGCACCCTGTTAACCACAATGGACTCTTCTCCGATATTTTTAAAAGTGAAAGTCCATGAGCCGTCACTCTCCTTGAGGATCTCTCCATAATCATGAATAACCTCCCCGAACAAGAGTTCCTGTCCTCTCTTTTTCGCCTTTGCCTCGGGGGTGTCATTACATGCTGTCAGAAAAAAAGTGATCAGCATCATTCCCATTACAGACAAAATCAGGTTCTTCTGCATAGCCTCTCTCAATTTGGTTGCTCAAAATTACTTGATTTTCTCGAAGGCCCATATGATTAATAACATTTCCTGTAAAAGAACGTAATGGTATATTGTAGTGCGATTCACCCCAACAATGTCACCTCATGAAAGAGTTCATTATAAGGAACTATCTTTTGATTGTCTCCCTTCTGTTGGTCACTGCCCTTTCCTGCGAAAGAGATGATCCTGATAAGCAACAACCGGTTTCAATCGATAGTTTAACCGGGTATGTGCAAAAGGGTCCCTTTATGAATGGGACCTCGATCAATGTGGCAGAATTGACATCCGGTTTGATTCAGACCGGGAAAAACTTTAATACGCAGATATCTGATAACCGGGGTAGTTTTGAACTTAAGCAAGTTGAGCTTTCATCCCAATTTGTTGAGCTCAAAGCTGATGGCTTTTACTACAATGAAACTTCAGGTAATCCATCTTCTGCCAGGCTGCTTCTCTATGCACTCTCAAATTTGACTGATAAAACTTCTTTGAATGTGAATCTGATTTCACATTTGGAAAAAGACCGGGTTTATCATTTAATCAATGAAGGAGTCTCTTTTAGTGAAGCAAAGCAACAGGCCCAGCAGGAGGTGCTTGAAATATTCTCCATTGAAAAACCCGATATACAGGAATCGGAAGCGCTGAGTATTACCAGCCAGGGAGACGATCATGCCATTTTGCTGGCCATCTCAGTGATACTCCAGGGTTATCGTTCAGTGGCCGAACTCTCCGAACTGTTGGCCAATATAAATTCGGATTTCACAGAGGATGGCATTTTAAACTCCTCCTCGCTGGGTTCAGCCCTGATCAACCATGCTACACTTCTTAACAGTGCCAGCATCAGGGATAATCTGGAGGACCGGTATGAGGAGACTGGGTTGGAGGTTGTATTGCCCGATTTCGAAAAATACATTGATATGTTTTTGGAAAACAGCGGGTATGAAATCACGTCGACAATTGGGTATCCTGAGTTCAGTCCCTACGGGGAGAACATCCTCTTTGGGGATAAAACAGTATTCATAATTGAACAGAACTATAGCATGGCCGCTGATATCCCTGTCGGATCAAAGCTTACGATTAAGCTCTCAGGGGGGATCTGGGGCTATCAAACCATGCCTGATGGTCCTGTCAACTGGGATGTTACGAACTATAACTGGGAGGAAGAATCCCAGTTATTTACCTCCAAAGAATCGGGAGTTTCAAGTGATCTGAAAATTATTTTCATGGGTCAGGCAGATAGCACGTTCACAGGGAAAGGAATTCTTGTGGAGTATTTCGAGAACCTTTCGGATACAGCAACACGAAAAAAGATTATTTCAATCGAAAATTCGGAAATCTAAATGTTATAAGTGGCCAAAACCAGGTTATTTATTATATAAATGGCCACTTATAGAACTTTTATATGGTTTACTACAAGGACCTAATATATACATAAATGGTATATATGCAGGATAATGTAAAGTAATTACCTCCGTATTATAAGGTTATATTGAAGTATTATTTGAATTATAAGTGGCCAAAATAAGTATAAATGTTGTATATTTGGCCATATATAGCATCATCTAATGAGGAAGCTAACCGGAAGAAAGGATGAAATTTCCCTGCTTGAAAATGCTCTGGCAAGTAACAGGCCCGAACTAATTGCATTGTATGGCCGAAGGCGGGTAGGAAAAACCTTTCTTGTGAGAGAGGTTTACAAAGACAGCATCCAATTCGAGTTTTCGGGCGTTCACAATGTCTCTTTCAGGGACCAATTGAGGAATTTTCATTTGAAATTGTCCGGGTATACGGGTTCTGATACCATTCCTGCTGACTGGTTTGAAGCTTTCTTTCAACTGGAGCGCTATTTTGACCAGTTAAAGAGTAGGGGAAAAAAAGTATTATTCATTGATGAATTTCCATGGCTGGATACCAAAAGATCGAATTTCCTGGCTGCATTTGAGAACTTCTGGAACAGCTATATTAGCAAAAGAGATGATCTGATTGTTGTGATTTGTGGTTCTGCAGCATCTTATATGATTAAAAAGATCATTCGCAACAGGGGTGGACTCTATCTGAGGATTACCCAGTCCATCAGGTTGATCCCTTTCAATCTGAATGAAACAGAGCAGTTTCTGAAGGTTAGAGGAGTGGTCTTATCCAGGTATGATATCCTTTTGCTATATATGGTATTAGGTGGTATTCCCTATTATCTGGAAGCGATTCAACCAGGGGAGAGTGTGGCTCAGGCTATTGATCGCATCTGTTTTTCTAAAAACGGGTTTTTACGGAATGAGTTCAGGAGTGTTTTTGCCTCATTGTTTCAACATTCTGATAATCACGAGTCAATTGTCCGGATACTGTCCAGATCAAGAAAGGGACTCACAAGGATGGATATTGTGGACCACATAAAGCTTTCCTCCGGAGGCCGGATCACAGAAGCACTGACTGAGTTAGAGGAATCAGGCTTCATTGAAAATTATAAACCATACAGAGGAAAAAAGGACTCTCTGTACCGTTTAACTGATGAATACTCTCTATTCTATATAAAGTTTGTAGAAGGCAGTAATGGTCAAGGAGGTGATTGGATGAAGATGCAGGGAGTTCAATCATTTAAGATATGGTCGGGATATAGCTTTGAATCGATTTGCATCAAGCATGTAAGTCAGATCGTCAAAAGACTGGGGATTTCCGGGATTCGTTTAAGTACAGGTAGCTGGGTTATAAAAGGGAGTCAGAATGGTGCGCAAATTGACCTATTGATAGATCGGGACGATCGTGTAATCAATATATGTGAGATCAAATTCTATAGTGCAGAGTTCACCATTGATAAGAAATATGCCGGCGAGCTACAAAATAAAATAGAAGCTTTCCGATCACATACCAAAACAAAGAGCAGCCTTTTCCTGACCTTCATCACCACTTATGGGCTGAGACAAAACCAGTACCGGACCCAGCTGGTTCAGAATGAACTGACCATGGATGACCTTTTCGGGTAGCCTAATAGAAAGCTTCCACGTTCCATACAAAAGCCCTGATCCCCACATCTTTATTCTCTTCATCCAACTTCCTGGCTCCTTCCAGGATAGCGGCAACTTTGTCCTCTTCCATCACCGCCATTCTGGCTGTGTTTTGTTCAGGCCATGTATGTGTGCCCATGTGGGGGGGACCATCCACGCTGCCCCGACCGGTGAGGTCGGTCCAGCGTGTGAATCCCCTTATTTCCAACTTTTCAAAAAGGTACTCTACTTTTTCGGTGTGTGCCTGATTGTATACTATAAATACTGCTTTCATATTTGCCAGTTATTGAGGGAGTTCTTCCCTGTTTCCATTCATAAAATCATATTCCATCCCCTTTTTTCGCTGCTCGCTTCGGCGAAGCATTATATGGTAGATTACCGGGATAAGGACCAGGGTAACAATGGTGGAAAAAACAAGTCCGCCAATCACAGCAATCCCCATGGGGCTCCAGATTTCTGATCCGGAACCTGTGCTCATGGCCAATGGAAGCATAGCCAGGATGGTGGTAAGTGAAGTCATCAGTACAGGACGAAGTCTCGATTGACCGGAGACAACAATGGCCTCCTTTAACTCTAATCCTCGTTCACGCATCAGGTTGATGTAGTCCACCAGCACAATGGCATTCTTCACCACAATTCCAATCAGCATTACCCCGCCCACCATGGAGATCACACTCATGGTGGTCCCGGTAGCTATGTGGGCCAGAACCACTCCAGTGAAGGCAAAGGGGATGGAGAACATAATAATAAATGGCATTTTCATGGACTCGAACTGACTGGCCATCACCAGGTAGGTAAGTACGAGACTGAGCAACAGCAGCAGGCTCAGATCCTTCATGGAATCCTGCATATCTTCCACTGCTCCACCCATCTGGATATTCACATCGGAAGGTATCTCCATGCTATTGATCTTGGACTGTACCTCTTCAGCCAGCTTATTCAAGGGTACTTTATAGGGAGTGATCGAAACTGTGACCATCCTTTCCCTGTTTTTGCGTTCGATGTTGGGAGGTGACCAGTGTTCTTCAATATTAGCCACCTCTCCCAAACGGATTACCTGGTTCTGCATGTTCGTGAGGGCGATGTTATTCAGGTTAGAGAGCGAGTTGCGCTCATCCTCCACAAAGCGGACCACAATATCATATTCATTACCCTCCTCGCGATACCGGCTCATATAGGGTCCTTCCACTCTGTTACGAACTGAACTGGCAAGTGTATAAGTATTAAGTCCGTGCTGGGCCATCTTTTCCCGGTCGGGTATGATCTCCAGCTGGGGTTTGGATGGATCACGGCTTACACTCACATTGGTGGCTCCGTTGATACCACTCACACTGTCGGCCAGAGCATCGGCAATCATGGAGGTGGTCTCAAAGTCATATCCATATATCTCCACCACCACATTGTTCTCAGTGGTACCTCCCATTCCTCCATTGGGAACCACATCGAAGGAGACAATCTCGGGAATAGTCTCCAGGTATTCTGTAAGCAGATTGGAGAGATCCCATACATTGCGCTTCCTGGTATCCAGGTCCGTAAGCGTGAAATTCACATTGATCCGGTGCGATCCCGACTCCATAAAGAGCGACATAATTCCACCCTGATCATCCGAACCAGAGGAGGTATAGTAAAACTCCGCTTCAGGCATATTCTCTGCTATAAATGTATCGATCTTTCGGGCCACTTTGGTGGTTTCATCCACCCGCAATCCGGTCTGCAACTCTATGGCAGCAGTCATGGATCCCTGGTCGGCCACCGGCATAAACTCAAATCCCATTCCACCAGCCATCATCATGGATCCCGCAAATATGGCCAGGGCAATGATCAGTGTACCCCACCTGAAACGCAGGGCCAGCTTTAACGAACGGCCATAGAATCTATCCATCCAGTTAAGAAATCGTCCAATGATATTATCGTAACTGATGGTCCTTACCTTCTTTGGTTGTTTCCTTAGCCTCATTAGTTTTGAGGCCAGCATGGGAGTCAGTGTGATGGCACTTATGGTAGAAGTTACAACAGTGATGGTTACTATATAGCCAAGGGGTCTGAAGAGCTCTCCGGTCATCCCCCCAATCAGCGTAAGTGGCAGGAATACGGCCACCACAGTAAGGGTGGTGACAATCACAGCCAGCCACACCTCATTGGTGGCATAGATGGCTGCCTCTCTGGGTCTGCTGCCCCGCTCCACATGTTTGGTGATGTTTTCCAGCACCACAATGGCATCATCCACTACCATCCCAATGGCGATGGAAAGGGACGACAGGGCAATGATATTGATGGAGCTTCCCGATATATAGAGGTATATAAACGATACGATAAGTGAGATGGGTATGGTAAGAATCACAATGAATGTGGCCCTCCAGCGTCCAAGGAAGAAAAGCACCACCAGTATCACAGCAAAACCTGCATACATCAGAGTGCCTGTCAGGTTATTGATGGAGTCTACAATAAATTCA
>JAOZUK010000309.1 GCA_029938715.1 Bacteroidales bacterium
ACCTGGAAATCATCCTACCAGGTATTGTTGGAGGTTTGGCATCAGGCCAGATTGGATGGAGTCGAAGCACCACAGGTAGCTTTTCTACTTCCCTTTAGCCCCACCGATGGGGCATTGGACCAATTGCATGAATTGTATACAGAACTTTATAAGCCGGGATTATATCAGGACCAATGGTTTATGTGGGAAGGGAAACCACTGATTATGGCCTATCCGGAGGCCTTGAAGACCCGGGCAGGCGAGACAGCTGCCATGAAATTTACGGCTACCCAGGCTTTTTATACCATCAATGCCACCTGTCCAAGCTGGGGTGATAACATAGGCAGCCTTACATTTAAATTGTTCCCATGGAATAATAGTTATGCTGA
This sequence comes from Bacteroidales bacterium, assembly GCA_029938715.1. Taxonomy (GTDB): domain Bacteria; phylum Bacteroidota; class Bacteroidia; order Bacteroidales. The sequence continues at coordinate 369 of JAOZUK010000309.1, forward strand.
ATCTGTAAACGGACCTCCTGTAGCCGAAAAAAGAATCGTAGATTTTAACGACAATGAAAAAATACAACTCACATTTGACGAGTTACCAGCGGGAGATTATATCTGGGAGCTTAGTGAAGGTACTGATGTTGTAGGCGTTTGGAAATGGACAGACAGCAACGATCCTGTGACCAGTTATTTTGGTGGAGCTCAGGTGAATGGTAATTATGAAAGTGAAATAGCCTATAACCCAGACCTTGATTTTATACCACTCACGAGAGGAACGAATCATGTTCCGGTTGGAATAGGAGCTGCACCCATCAGCCAGCAGCTGGTAGATGAGATTAAGAATTTCTTCACCTATCGTCCCGGACAACCCGATTATGTGGATGGACCTTCCCGAAACGATCACTGGGGATGGCTCGAGGCTTCCCCCCAACACGGATATGCGCCTAAGGCAGAGGGCGGATTTGAGATGGCCACAGTGGGCGTAGCTCAGAATGCATCTGATGCCACTGGCGGTCACGCAGGTGGTTTTAACACCCCGCTGACTTATGGGCGTAGTTATACCAAATCGGAAGGACAAAATACCGATCCGGATGCCTATCTGAAGGGACTTAACTTCCAGGAACAATGGAATGGGGTTTTTGATATTGATCCCGATCTGATTTTTATTACCGGATGGAACGAATGGATCGGTGGTCGCTGGTTTGATTGGGATGTTCAACCATTTGCATTTGTAGATATATATAATGCCGAAAAAAGCCGGGATATTGAGCCTGCCAAATCATGGGGCAGCAATGGTGACGTATATTACATGCAGTTGATCAATAATGTACGAAGGTTTAAAGGGATGCAAAAGCCGGATACCGTCTCTGCAATTAAAACCATAGATATGGCCAACTCCGATAGTTGGGCTGATGTGAAGCCTGAATATCGATCCTATAAAGGAAATACCCTGCACCGTAATCATCCGGGACAAGGACCAGAGCTTGTATATACCAACAATACGGGTAGAAATGATATCACTGCAGCTAAAGTGGCAAGGGATGATGATTATGTCTACTTCTACGTGGAAACGGAAAATGCACTCACCCTTAAGTCGGATCCCGGTTGGATGCGACTCTTTATTGATATGGATCGAGATAAATCAACAGGTTGGGAAGGATACGATTTTGTAATTAACCGAAATAGTCCGGGCGACTCTGCACTGGTTGAGAAGAGTATTTCCGGGTGGGAATGGGCTTCTGCCGGGAAAGCCAGCTACACGGTGAATGAGAAATCGCTTGTACTTAAAATAAAGTCCTCTGTATTAGGCATGGCCATTGGAGAAAGGTTGAATTTCGAGTTCAAATGGAGTGACAATATGCAGGAAGATGGAAATGTCATGGATTTCTATGTGAATGGCGATGTGGCTCCGGGAGCCAGGTTTAACTATGTGTATACCGTAAACTGGACAGTCGATCGCTATCACTATCCTGAGCTACCACAGGGAACAAACCATGGACTGAAATGTGAACAGTATGCTGGAAGCTTCGATAGCATACCGGTATTCAATGAGCTGAAAGTAATTAATACTCACTATTTGCAACGCATCGAACTTCCTGAGACAAGCCCTTCGGATATGGCCCTGAAGTACACGGGGTTTATTGATGTCCCTGAAAAAAATGAATATCTATTTAGCCTTGATGCGGACCTTTCAGCCAGACTTTATATAGATGGAAACCTGGTGGTTTCATCCGAAAATGGCCAGGGAGAGCAATCAGGAGCCATAAAACTGATGCCTGGGAAGCATCTCCTAAGGATTGAATACATCACAAAAGAAGGGAATACACCCTCACTGAATCTGCTTATGGAGAGTACCTCCATAAGCAAAAATACCATCCCCGAATCCATGTTGTTTAAATACAATGTGCTGCCCGAAATTATGCTGACATTCAAAGATGAACAGAACTATTTTAGTGAGATTGATTCAGTGGTAATTGTAAAAGGCGAGGATGCCGACGGCACTGTTGATGCCATAGAAATATATGACAATGATGAGCTTTATGGCCAGGAGACAGCTTCGGAATTTGTCCTGAAGAATATGGAGGCTGGCGAGTATTCAATCATGGCCCGTATTATTGACAATGACGGTGCTGAAAATGAGTCAAACAGATTGACTTTTGAGGTCAGATCTGCCTTTACAGTTCCGGGAACCATACTTGTGGAAGAATTCCGCAAAGGAAACAATGTTGTAATTATTGAGTCCGATGATTTTGATGGCGGCTTTAGTATTAAATCCACCTATGGAGCTGCCGATTATCCCATTGATGTGGGTGAATCAGGTGTCTATCAATTAACCTTCAGAGTACCTTCTTCGACGAGGTCTGCCATTGTAAAAGTTAAAATAAATGGGAAGGAGATGACTTCGGTAGATGTTGGAAATACAGGAACTGATGAGCCCTGGTACGATGTGGTTGCAGAGATAACTCTCTCCTCCGGAATCCAGATTATAGGTTTTGACTTTGAAGGCAGGATTACCCTTCATAAGGTTGATATTTCAATGGCATCGGGGATTAACTCTGAAGTAAAAAACATCTTAAAGGTAAGTCCAAATCCTTCCTCAAATGAATTCCTGATTCGTTCGCAGCACCCTGTTTCAAATATTGTTGTATATGATCTGCTTGGTAATGTGGCTGACCGCTCTTCTCAAAAGGAGAGTCGCTTTGTGAGTAGCATTGGTGCAGGTTTAAGACCTGGTATGTATGTGCTGGTGGTTACCGGGCAGGATGGTTCGAAACAGTCTATTAAGATTATAAAAAAGTAATTCATATAGACGAAAGTCATTTGTGCCATTTAATGTAAACGATGACTCATGAACGGTATTGTAATAAGTGCCTCATTTTCCGATCTTACCAGAGCTATAGAATAAATCACAAAATAACTATGGATAGTAAAAAAGAAGGATTACTTGAAAAGAAATACAGTGAGAATGAACTCAAGTATTTAGAACTGCTTGCCGAAAAATTCCCCACAGTTCAGGCGGCCTCTACTGAAATAATAAATCTTCAATCTATTTTAAACCTGCCAAAGGGGACCGAGCATTTCCTGACAGATATACACGGGGAATATGAAACCTTTAGCCATGTGTTGAGGAATGCCTCCGGAGTAGTGCGCAAAAAAATAGAGGATGTTTATGAATTTTCACTGGGTGAGGATACAAAACGACAACTGGCAACGCTCATTTACTACCCTGAGGAGAAATTGGAGCTGCTTGCAAAAAAGGAAGAAAACCTGGAAGACTGGTACGCATTAACCATTCGCCGGCTCATCGAAGTAGCACGTGTCTCCGCTGATAAATATACACGGTCGAAGTTGAGAAAAGCCATGCCAAAGGATTTTTCATATGTCATTGATGAGTTACTGAATGAACCTACCAAAAAAAAAGAGAAATACTTTGACAGCATAATCAAGGCCATTATTGAGGTGGACCAGGCAAATTCCTTCATCATCGCCATCAGTAAATTCATCCAGCGGTTATTGATCGATCGTTTACACATCATTGGAGATATTTTCGATCGCGGACCTTATGCCGACAAAGTAATGGACGTGATCCAGGATCATTATTCGGTGGATATCCAATGGGGGAATCATGACATCTTATGGATGGCAGCGGCTACAGGAATCCGCGCAAGCATTGCGGCAGTAATCCGCGTGAGTGCCCGCTATAACAACCTGGACACCCTGGAAGATGCCTATGGCATCAATCTGATGCCTCTGGCTACTTTTGCCATGAAAACTTATGATGGAGATCCCTGTAAATCCTTTATCCCCCTCAATACACCCACGGAAAATCTTGGATCCACTCACATTAAACTGATCAGCAAAATGCACAAGGCCATCTCGATCATAGAGATGAAGCTT
>JAOZUK010000101.1:0-2892 GCA_029938715.1 Bacteroidales bacterium
TGCCGGAGACACCACAGAGACCGGTGACAGGGTAAGCGATAACCGGGTTTACAGGCTCGAGCGGGACGGTGTCTATATGATCACCTCCACACTCTTTACCGATTACTCTTTTAGCATGGTAGGTGCTGATGGCGATGGAAGACCACCTATTCTTATAAGTGCCAAGAATGCTGAAGGGGCGGTTGTCCTTCCGTTTATAAACGCGCTTAGCAATGATGAAACTTATCTGTTTAAAGATGTTATTTTCCAGGCCATTAACACGGACCTTCAACAAACTATATGGACTTCGGCATTTATGTTTAATGGTAACAATTGCCATATCACTTTCGATCACTGTATCTTCAACGCATGGACAGGTCGCTCAGTTAATTTTCTCGGAGCCAATACTACTGGTATTTTCAGGGATGTAATATGGAGAAATTCCACGCATACAGATCATCCTTTTGTAGGGCAACAGATAATGTTTGCCGAAATAGCTCAGGACACCTTTATCGTTACCAACAGTACCCATTTTAATTCCAATGGTTTCTGGTCGTACCACCGGAATGGAATTATGGATTATTGTGTCATCGAGCACAATACTTTCTATATCGCCATGACCACACTTATTAATCAGGAGCATATGGTCAACGGATATATCCGAAGCAATATTTTTTATGGCATGTATGCCCTTGGAGATCATCCAATCTCAAGAAGGGATAAGTGGTATACATTCGATAGTTCACCCGCAAGTATTATGAACTTTGATCCAATGGCTGATACTTTATTGTCCGATGCAGGACTCACAAAGGCAGACAGGTCCATCCTGTTAACCCATAATGCCTATTATACTCCGCAGGCTTTCCAGGACTACTATGCGTCTAATGATACCGTAGATGGTGCTGCCTGGTTGAACACACGGATGCAGGCTATGTTTGATGATGATGATACCTATCCTTTGCTGGTGGCTGAAAACAATGTGGAAATAGACCCTGTATTTGCCAATACAGCTATGGATACCTGGGAGATTACAGAGAACGCCAAGGCTGTTGCAGAATTCCACGCTCATCCCGAGGGAGCATTCTGGGGTACAACTTCCAGTATGCGGAATTATGATGCAACTACCGGTATTGATCAGGATCTGCTGCTTATACCCTGGCCTTTGCTTGAAGGGAATATGGAAATCACAGCGGCTTCACTTATGACAGCCGGGCATGATGGCCTGCCAATGGGTAACCTGAACTGGGACCCGGATTCAAGAGCTCAATACCGCGAACCCCATGAGGCAGGAGTCGGCGTAGAGGAGATGCTACAGAATCCCAGTGGAATCAGTTTATCTCATAACTATCCCAACCCTTTCAGCAATCAGACTTCTATTGCATATTCACTCTCCAGAGGAGCAGATGTGACCATTTCGGTCTATAATGTGATGGGTCAGGAAGTGGCTAACCTGGTGAATAATTTCCGCACTGCCGGTAGTTATTCAGTGGTATGGGATGCATCTGATGTCCCAGCAGGTATCTATACTTTCAGAATTAAGGCTGATGGTTTTGCTCAAACCAAGAAAATGATGAAACTGAAGTAAAATTCGTTACCGTATATTGAATTATCAGGCAACCGGCGTATACATTCCGGTTGCCTGTTTTAGTCTGTTCATTACCCCCAAAGCAGAAATATAAAAAAAACTAAACCAATTGGTGTTATGAAAACAAATAGCTCACTCAGGTCCTTTGTGTTGCTGGTCTTTTTCTCATTTTGCTTCACTGCCACACAGTTTGCCCAACAGGCTATCATCAGCGGCAAGGTGACCGATGTTCAAACAGGGGAGGTCCTTATCGGGGCGCATATTTTCATTGAAGGAACCAGTTTGGGTTCATCCGCAGATCAGAATGGAAACTATACTCTCACCGGTGTTTCGTCGGGTGAACACCAGTTATCGTCCAGCTATATTGGTTATGAAAGTAAGACCATATCAATATCAGCTGCAGCAGGGGAAAACCTGAGTGTGGATTTTAAGCTTCAATTTGCCGGTTCCGATCTTGAGGAGGTTGTTGTGACTGCCCAGGCGCGTGGACAGATGAATGCCATCAATGAGCAGTTAAGAGCCAAATCCATTAAAAACGTGATCGCTGCAGAGCGGATTCAGGAGCTGCCCGATGCCAATGCTGCGGAGACCCTGGGTCGACTTCCCGGAGTTTCGGTACTCAGGAGCGGTGGGGAAGGAGCGAAGGTTGTAGTGAGGGGACTCTCACCCAAGTATAATAAAGTCACCCTGGAAGGTATTACCATGGCTTCTTCGGATGGAGACAGAAGCACCAATATCAGTATGATCTCCCCCTATTCGCTGGGCGGGATTGAGGTTTTTAAAGCGGTTACGGCGGACAAGGATGCCGATTTTATCGGGGGATCAGTAAATTTTAAGCTAAGGGAAGCTGAATCAGGCTGGGACTATGATGTGGTGGGTCAGATGGGATACAATAACCTGAACAAGACTTTTAGCGACTATATGTTTACAGGAAGCGTCAGCAACAGGTTTTTTGAAGATAAACTGGGCGTATATCTGCAGGGGAATATCGAACAGAGAAACAGGAGCTCCAATCAATTGAATGCTTCTTACTATGTACGCAATAACGCAGAGGTTGGAATCGATAACCCGGTCTATCCAAGTGGCTTTTCACTTTCCAATATCTTCAGGAACAGACAACGCTACGGTGCCACTGCCGTGATCGATTACAGATTGAAGGGTGGAGCGATCAAGTTCATGAATTTTTACAATCAGAGCAAGACGACCGCTGACACCTATTCCGATTTCTATGGTATTACTGGAAATGCACATTCATACTCTGCACAAAGAAGGGCGGATGAGCTTGGGTCCATGAGTAATATTCTGGGATACGAACAGCGCTTTGGCAA
>JAOZUK010000101.1:2992-14900 GCA_029938715.1 Bacteroidales bacterium
CGGATGAGCTTGGGTCCATGAGTAATATTCTGGGATACGAACAGCGCTTTGGCAAATGGAAAGTGGAAGCAAAGATTTCGCATTCCTATTCAAAGAGTTCCACCCCCAACCAGATGGATGTCACCTATGCTCAGGGGAATCCGGTTTTTCCCTATCCTGACTCCGTGAACCAGTCAATCCCCCCCTATGAAGTTCTTGATCATGCAGTGGTAGATGACAGAAATACCTTTCTTCACAGGCTAATCGTTCGTAAGTCTGAACTGGAAGAGCGGCAACTGGAAAGCTCACTGGATCTGAGCTATGATTACGCGATCAGCAATCAAATCAACGGATTTATCAAATTTGGGGGGAAATACCGCTACAAGAAGAGGGCTTATAATATATATGATAGCTGGGGAGCCGATCCATGGATTGGTCAGGGTCGTGGAGCTATACCTATTTATGATGCCTATCCGTGGATGAGGGAAGAGTTGGGCATTGGACCCGATGAATTCATCAAGTTGCCTATTGGCCTTGCTGATGATGAGAATATTGATCATGGGAATTTTCTGAAGGGCGAGTATCCCTTTGGAACTAGCATTGACCTGGATATGGCGGAAGAGATGCTGGCAATTTTTCAGAAAGAAGCCTACGATGCAGCAGATAACTATCCTTACGATAGGACTGCAGAACTCTGGGATTTTTCCGGCGATGAAAAGTTCTATGCAGCTTATTTCATGACGGAACTAAACCTTGGGAAAAGTATCAAATTTACTCCCGGGGTAAGGTACGAACATAACACCACTGAGTATATGGCTGCCAATGGTGAAACCACTGTTATTTTTCCAGAACGATTCTATACGCACGTGGATACCATAGAAACCCGTGAGAATGGATTCTTGTTGCCCATGATCCATTTAAAGTATTCACCAGTAGATTGGTTTGACATACGGCTCGCATATACAAAGACCCTGGCCCGTCCCACTTACCAGGATTTTGTTCCCCGAATGGATGTGTTCAATTTGGATGTTACCTACAACAATTTTAAGCTAATACCGGAAACCGCTCAGAATTATGACATATATCTTTCATTTCACCAAAATAAATTAGGTCTGTTTACAGCAGGGGGGTTTATAAAACGGATTGATAACCAGATCTTTGGTACTGGTAAACGTATCATTACAGATCCTGCAGAATATGGATTCCCGGATGAGTTCCTCTCAAAATGGATGTACACAAGCATTAACAATGAATACCAGGCAAAGATATGGGGCCTGGAGTTCGACTGGCAGACCAACTTTTGGTACCTACCGGGCGTATTGAAAGGAATCGTGCTGAATATTAACTATACACATATATTCTCAGAAGCAAAATATCCCTTCACCACCATTGAGCAGGTCCCGGGTTCACCGGTCTGGGCTCCCGAATTTATGAATATCGATAGTTTTTATGTTGGTCAATTGATCGATCAGCCTGATGATATCGTCAATGTGCAATTGGGATATGATTACAAAGGATTTTCAGCCCGGATCTCCATGCTCTATCAATCCTCCATCTTTAAAAGCCCCAATTTCTGGCCCGAACTTAATAACTATACCGACAGTTACCTGCGTTGGGATTTCTCAGTGCGGCAAAAGTTGCCCTGGGCCGGACTTGAAGTATTTAGCAATATCAATAACATCACCAGTGCCCAGGACAGAAACTTGGTAGCTGGGGCCAATTGGGAATCGAGTATTCAGCACTACGGAATGACTGTGGACCTTGGAGTGAGGATGAGACTGCAATAATACTTCGGCAAAGTCTTTTACGACTAAGAGTGAACGAACCAAAGCTCCTGAATGCCGGGAGCTTTGGTTCTGCGATGATAGTCCTATAAAATAGAAGATGATGGAGGAAAATTTTCAACCGGATTATACCAATACCTTGATGGTATTGAACAACCAACGGCCAAACTATTTACCCCTGTATGAGCATCACATCGATGCCCCCTTTATTTCAAAAGCAATTGGTGAAGAGCTGTCACCTGATGGTTTGAATGGCAGTGAATTGGAAGGCTACTATCGTAGGGTTATCGGCTTCTGGAAAGATATGACCTATGATGCTTTCGATTTTGAAGCGGCTATTTGTGATATTTTACCAGGCCATGGGGCCATCATGGGTGGTATGCTCGGTCCGGTCCAGACCAGGGAAGATTTTAATAGTTATCCCTGGGAGGAGATACCAGGAATTTTTAAGGAAACATATATTCCACATTTAGAAGCTATAAGGAAAGCATTACCGGAAGGAATGAAAGCCTTTGGAGGTTGTGGATATGGAATATTTGAGGCAAGCCAGGACCTGGTTGGGTATGAACCACTTTGTATGATGCAATGCATGGATCCTGAATTGTTCGCCGACTTGTTTGTGAAAATTGGGGATTTGTTTTGTGAGCTATGGTCCTGGATGATAAAGCATTATTCGGACATATTTGTGTTCTATCGCATGGGCGATGATCTGGGGCACAAAACCTCGACCCTGCTTGAACCGGATATTATCAGGCAACATATTCTCCCCCAGTACAAACGAATTATTGATCTGGCACATCAGGATCAAAAGAAATTCCTTCTCCATTCCTGTGGTAAGATCTTCCCTCTTATGGATGATATCATTAAGCTGGGCATAGATGCCAAACATTCCAATGAAGACGAGATTGCCCCTTTTACAGAATGGATTGACAAATATTCCAAACGAATCGGTCTGTTCGGGGGATTTGATATGAATGAGCTGATACTGAATAATTATGATTACGTTTTCGAAAAGGTGAGAAGGGAAGGGACTCAATTTCGCTCCATGGCGAATGGATATGGATTAGGCTCAGGCAATTCCATACCTGAATATGCAGAAGTGGAGGGGTTTATAGCCATGGTCGATGCTGTGAAGGCAATTAGAATGGACGAAAAGAGATAATTGATAAAAGTTACAATGAAAGCACATAGTTTCTTTATTCTGCTCATACTGGGCTTTGCAGGAATAGCACAAGCACATGCAAGTAGCAAAACAGATGCCTCAGAGCCTGTTAGAGCCATTGTGATTAGCCTAGATGGCCAATGGGAACTGGCCGGTTTTAGTCCCGATAAATTCAACCACTATACGCTGGAAGGAACCGTCCCCGGACAAGTTCACCCGGATCTTCAACGTGCCGGAATCATACCTGATCCCTTCTGGCGCAACAATGCTGAGCTATGCCAGTGGCCAGAAAAATGGCAGTGGACTTACAAAAAAGTCTTTGATGTACCAGCCAGCTTCAAACAGGACTGGACGGTCATGCAATTTGACGGACTTGATACTTACAGCGATATATTTCTCAATGGGACAAAGCTGGGTAGCACCAATAATATGTTTCTGCCCTATGAGTATGACGTGAAAAATATTCTAAAAGAGAAAGGAAATGTGCTGGAGGTTATTTTTCATTCACCTACAGAAATTGAGAAGGTCAAAAATGCTCAAAAGAAATATCCGGCAGCTTACGAATCATCGCGCGTATATACCCGGCGGATGCAGTGTACCTATGGTTGGGACTGGGTACATCGCTTTGTAACAATGGGTATCTGGAAATCCTGTCGCCTGGTTTCTTATCCTAATGCAAGGATCGAGGATTTGTTTGTCTACACAGAAAGCATAGGAGCAAACAATGCAAAACTAAATCTGGAGTTTTCAAGCACCATGAAGGATGAGGACGCCAGAAAAGCAAAACTTACCATTTCCGATCCTGACAATAGAGTAGTGTGGGAAAAATCTTTCAGGGTTAATGATCCACTAATGAAATTTGAGGCGGATATAAACAATCCCCAGCTGTGGTGGCCCAACGGAGCCGGGGAACAGCACTTATATTATGTTACCGCAATTTTGTACGACGATCAGAATAATGAAATTCAACGAAAGTTTGTAGAAACCGGGATTCGCACAGCCAGCATTGAGCAAATTCCGGATGCAACGGGCTCTGGAAGCTCATTTACCATTGTAATTAACGGGAAACGTATTTTTGGGAAAGGCGGTAATTGGGTTCCGGCAGATCCCTTTCCATCCCGGGTTACTGCGGCACACTATAACAAAATACTCCGTCAGGCACATGATGCTGGAATGAATGTATTGAGAGTTTGGGGTGGAGGTATCTATGAACCGGAAGCTTTCTGGCAGGCCTGCAACAAAATGGGTATTATGATTACCCAGGATTTTATGCTGGCCTGTGCGGACTATCCAACCACCGACCCAGAATTTGTTGCATCACTTGAAAAGGAGTTTGCTGCAAATATCTGCCTTCAACGCAACAATCCAAGCCTTATCTACTGGGCAGGTGATAATGAACTTGGCTTAAATTTTAAACCTTCGGATAACTGGTATGGCAAAGAGATGCATCAAAGCATGACGGCACCGCTTGTCCGGTCGATGGACCCATCCCGGGAGTTCCGTTTGACTAGCCCCCTGGGACAGGATCCCACCACAACCAATTCATTGATTTCCGGTGATTGTCACCTGGGGGCTCAATTTAATTATGACATTATAAATGGTGGATTGGATAGCCTTTTGTTGTACAAGAACTTTATCAAAAAGATTACCGGAAGATATATGAGTGAATCTGTTGCAGGAGGTATTCCCCCAAAAAGAACCTTGCTCAAATTTATGAATGAAGCTGATTTGGAAAACAACTTTATGATAGATTTCCATATGCACGATCCTGCTACCCGTGGTCTGCATGCCGTTTCATTCATTGAGCTTTTTGAGACTCAGGCTCAGGCTTTGTTTGGCGATCCGGGAGATAACAACGACAGGCGTTTGAGACAGCTGGAATACATTCAGTACGAATTTATTCGCCTGACCATGGAGTCGGCCAGGCAACGGAAATTCTATTCAAGCGGAGTTCAATTCTGGATGTTTAATGATTGCTGGCCGGCGGCCACCTGGAGTATGACCGATTACTGGGGTGGCCGGAAAGCAGGATGGTACGGAATGGCGGCAGGCTGCCGTCCTGTTATTGCTGCTTCAGATGTTGCAGATGGGAAGATCCTCTGGTCGGTTTGCAACGATATGCTGGAAGATGTGAAGGTGAAAGTTGTCGTTCGCGTCCAGCCTGTCAGCGGTAAGGCCACATTTAAGAAGGAAGTCAGCATCCATGTAAAAGAAAATACAAGTGTGGTGGCCATGGAGCTGGATCTGGATGAAATAAAATCAAAGCTTGGGGATAATGCGGTCCTGGTATGTGACATCAGCTATGGGAACAATGGATATGACAGGGCAACCTGGGTCCCGAATATGCCGCAGGATGTAAATTATGTAAGAACGAATCTGGAAGTAAGCGGAAGCAGGAGTGATGATTCTGGCGAAATAACCATTCGCACAGATAACTGGGCCAGGGTGGTCACCCTGGATGCAGATGTGGATTTCGAGGACAATTATTTTGAAATGCTTCCAGGGGAAACGCGCACCATAAAGTGGAAAGCAGGAGATAAGAATTTTTCAGGCAAGATCAATGTGACTTGCTGGAATAAATAGGATTAATAATGAAGATCAAACCGGCCTTATTAAAATGTGCACTTGTTGCATCCATGGGTGGTTTGTTGTTTGGTTTTGATACTGCTGTAATTTCCGGAGCCGAAGGCATTCTGAAGGAAATCTATGCCAGCCGATACATGGAGCTAAGTAATTTCCTTGGCACAAAAAGTTTCTGGCATGGTTTTACAGTGGCCAGCGCATTAATCGGAACGATCATAGGAGCATTGATTTTTGGGAAACCTGCCGATAGGTATGGCAGAAAAAAAATGCTCATAGTGCTCGGGATCTTATATCTGATTTCAGCCGCTGGAAGTGCACTTTCTTTTAATTGGTCATTCTTTGTGATCATGCGATTTATTGGGGGACTTGCCGTTGGAGGATCATCGGTGGTTGCCCCTATGTATAATGCTGAAATATCCCCGGCCAGGTATCGCGGCCGGATGGTGGCCTTAACACAATTTAATATTGTTCTGGGGATCATGTTGGCCTTTTTGAGCAATTACCTGATCAAATCATTGGACCTGGGAGAAGTGTCGTACCGATGGATGTTTGGAGTTGAAATCATACCTGCCCTGGCGTTTACTATTCTTATGATTTTTAATCCAAGAAGTCCACGATGGCTGGTGTCGAAAAGCCTGTTGGACGAGGCGAAGAAGGTCATGGGGAGGCTTGGAGCAGACACGGAAAATATCGACAAGGAGATAGGGGGAATAGTAGCCTCATTGAAGTCCGACAGGGAGACCTTGAGTGAAAAGTTCTTCCAGATAAAATATATAAAACCAATTCTGTTGGCAGTCACCATCGCGGCATTTAACCAGCTGTCGGGGATCAATGCCGTGCTCTATTATGCGCCACGTGTTTTTACCATGGCAGGGTTTGGGGAGGATGCAGCTTTTCTCAGTTCAGTCGTTATAGGTTTTGTAAACCTCATATTTACAATGTCAGCGCTGCTGATCATTGACCACTTTGGCAGAAAGAAGTTGATGCTCTATGGTTCCATAGGATATATTGTAAGTCTTGTAACAATTGCCATCACTTTTTTTGTTAACGGGAAGGAGTTCAGTCAGGCAGGTGGTACTGTTGTGCTGGTCGGACTGATCTTTTTTGCTGCATCACATTCATTCGGACAGGGTGCAGTAATCTGGGTTTTTATCAGTGAAATATTTCCGAATAAAGTCAGGGCACGAGGCCAGGCTTTGGGAAGCTTTACACACTGGTTTATGGCTGCAGCTATTTCATGGTCTTTCCCTGTACTCGCGGAAATTTCAGGTGGATTTATTTTCTCTTTTTATGCCTTCTGCATGGTGTTTCAGTTGTTATGGGTATTGTTCAAAATGCCTGAAACCAAAGGAATACCGCTTGAGGAATTACAAAAGAAACTGGGATTATGATCTGTATATATAGGAAACATAAGGTCATTATAGCAATGGGGTTATCAATCTTTACGTGGATTGTTCATGCCCAGTCTCAGGTTGTTATCCCCCGTACAGATGTGATTGCAGAGACCGCAAAAGGCAGGGAAATTGGAATCGGCAGTGCGAGGGTCATCTCTCCCGGGCCACTTGAAGTTTACACCTGGAACTCCGTCAAACTGCAATATACAGCGGGGAAAGCAGGCATCAAACCAGGTGGAGGGGTTCGGTTTACCTTCCAGCATATGCTCCGGTGGACCACTTTTCAGCTAGACGATCCGGATGGCCATTCATTTACCTCTGTGAAAAGCTCCAACGGGAGCCCGGTTAAAGTCACATCTTTCATTAACCGCCCCTGGAACGAGATCATTCCCAGTGAATATATGGACAAATATGATCCCTATTACAACCTTATTGAAGTGATAGTCACTGAAAAAGGGCTGAAGGAAGGAGAGACCATTGATATTGTTATCGGGGATACGACAGAGGAATCACCAGGTGTACTGGTCCAGTACTTCGATGAACATCCTTTCACCATTGAAACCTATGTGGATCCCAGGGGTGACAATAATTTCTTCCCCATGGAGGTGAACCCTACCATAGAGATTGTCGCCGGAGAACCCGCAAAACTTGCCGTGCTGGTTGCCTCCAATGGGGTTGCCGGTGAACCTTTCTGGTGTTTGGTGCGTGCTGAAGATAAATATGGAAATGTTGCAGATTCATATGAGGGAAAAATCAAAATCCAGATAGTTGAAAACGATGGAAATAGCCAGAAAAAGTATGCTTTCAGAACTTCAGATAATGGAGTTCATCGCTTTGAAGATTTCGTATTCAAAAACCCCGGCACGTACAGACTGGTTGTTAGCGATGGAAATTTGGAGGCTGAAAGCAATCCCATCGTGGTAACGGAAGAAACCGCCGAACTGAAGGTTTATTGGGGGGATATTCACAACCATACGAAATCATGCGATGGACGGGGTACAAGCAAACAATCATATGAGTTTGGAAGAGATGCTGCCGGACTCGACTTCTGCTCTGTTGCAAACCACAGTGAAAATCTAAGAACCGAGGAATGGGAGGAGTACAAAGCCGTAACAAAAGAATTTAATAATCCGGGGCGTTTTGTAACCATTCCTGGCTATGAGTGGAGTGGTTCCCATGAAACAGGAGGGGACCACAATGTGTACTTCCTCCAGGATAACCCTCCCATCTACCGTTCCCGCGCAAATTTCAATTACCATAATTATAACAACTACCAGGGTACAGAAATCCAGGCCAACCACATCGAGGACCTTTACCTCATGCTTGCACAACATTATACCGACAAAAACATAATAGTTATTCCACATTATGGTGGCAGAAGGGGAAATAAGAACTGGCACAATCCCACGCTGGAGAGACTGATAGAAGTCTACAGCGATCACAGGCGAAGTGAAGCCTGGGTACAGGATTATCTGGAACAGGGATGGAAAACCGGGATAATGGCAAGCTCCGATAACCATAATGGAAAGCCGGGGTACTCCTTAACTTTTACAAAAACATCTGGGAACAATCTTTCAAAAATTGATTGGGAAAAAGAAGAAATAGGAACCTCCCTCATGGCTGTCTATGGCAAAGACCTTCAGAGGAAGGAGATCTTTGAAGCCATGTATGACCGCCATTGCTATGCCACCTCCGGGGACAGGATTTTGCTGGATTTCAGGGTCAATGGGGAGTTAATGGGATCAGAGATCAGTTCAGCCGGATCCCCGGAAATTAGCATAGTTGTCACGGGAACAGATGCCATAAGGAAAATTGAAATCACGAAAAATAACCAGGTTGTGAAAGATTTTTTACCTGGTGCCATGAACTATGATTTGAGCTGGACCGATAAGGAATTCGGTGAGAACGAAAGCTGCTTCTATTATGTGCGTATTATCCAGGAGAATAACGAAGAAGCCATATCAAGCCCGGTGTGGGTAAATACGAAATAGAAATGAAAATGGATATAAGAGAAACAGTAAAACGCAAACGGACCCTCCCAGGAAGTTATTCCAAAACAATATTGGCCGGTTTGGTAATGGGATTATTCTTTTCATGCAATTCCGAATCGATTGAGGAGAAGCAGGGCCTTTATGTGGAGAACGGCACCCTGATGAAGGATGCAGAGGCATATTACGGGATTGGCGCTAACTACTTCAATCTTTTTTACCGCACGATAAAGGACGTTTCTGATACCAGCTATATCCAGGGTCTTACACGTCTGGCTGAAGCAGGTATCCCTTTTGTACGGTTTTCAGCAGGAGGGTTCTGGCCGGTTGACTGGAAGCTTTACATGGAAGAGAGGGAAAAATATTTTGAACTCTTTGACAATATCGTTGAACTGGCTGAAGAACTGGAGATCGGACTGATCCCTTCGCTATTCTGGCATTTTCAGGCCATAGCCGATCTGAATGAGGAGCCCATGGATCAATTTATGAATGATAAGAGCAAGACCATTGGGTTTATTAATCAATATACCAGCGAAGTGGTGGAGCGTTACAAAAATTCACCGGCCATCTGGGGTTGGGAGTTCGGGAACGAATTCAGTCTCTTTATCGATATCCCTCCGCATGGCGGTTCGATCCCCGGGATTCATACCTCCCTGGGGACAGCTGCTGTAAGAGACTCGGTAAGGGATGTTTTGGTGAGTGGCTGCATGTACAATGCCTATGATGAATTTGCAAGGACGGTGAGGGAGTTTGATAAATCTCGCGCTATCTTTTCAGGGGGTGATGTTCCCAGGGCATGGGCATTTAACAATACGGCTGGTAATCCATGGGTAAAAGATAGCCCGGATCAGACCCGTGCCATGCTCTTTAGATATAATCCTGACCCCATCAATACACTTTCCATAAGAGGGTATTGGAATGTTAAAAATTCATTTGACAATATTGCCAGAGACGAGTATACACCTGAAAATATTCATGCCAATGAAGTGATGGGTGTGAGTTTTGCCGAGTACCTGCCTTATGCCATGAAGTGGTCCGAGGAAATTGGCAAGCCCCTTTTTATAGGTGAATGGGGTGCATCCGAATCCTGGTTGGAGGAAGGCCAGACCTGGAACACGGTGGATGTAGAGGAGGCATTTACAGAACGCTTAAATGCCATCGTTGAAAATAGGGTTCCTCTATCTGCATTCTGGGTGTATGACCTACAGGGGCAAACTAATTCATGGAACATCACTTTTGATAACGAAAGAGCTTATATGATTGATATGGTTCTGGAAGCGAATGAAACACTGAAAGAAAATAAGTAGAGACTATGACAAAATTGAAAAATCCATTCTTTATTGTCCCCGTACTCCTGTCATTTTTTGTGATGAGTTTCCTGGACCTGGTGGGTATTGGGGTGGACCGGGTGAGCAGTGATCTGAATATCGATGCCTCCCTGGCCCAGTTAATTCCATCCGCAGCCTTTCTCTGGTTTTTACTGCTCTCGGTCCCTGTAGGAGTGCTTCAGGCGAAGTACGGCAAAAAAAGATTGCTGAATATAGGGATGCTGGTAACCGCCGTGGGCCTGCTGGTGCCCTTTTTCTTCTATTCATTTGCAATGGTACTTATGGGGTTTGCCCTTCTGGGAATTGGCAATACAATTATCCAGGTATCGGCAAATCCCCTTCTAATCGATGTGGTATCATCCAACAGGGCTTCAAGTTCTATGAGTTTCTCGCAATTTATAAAGGCCATCGGATCAATGCTGGGACCACCCCTGGCAGCCCTGTTTGCAGCTAAATTTGGCGACTGGAAAATCCTGTTCCTGGTCTATGGGCTTGTATCCATATTGGCCGTCGCCTGGCTTGGTTCGGTGAAAATTACTGAGTCGGTGAGTAAGGAGGAACGCGCCTCTTTTTTATCCTCATTCAGGCTCCTGAAAACAAGGTTTATTGCACTGATGGTCCTATCCATATTTGTTGTGGTGGGTATTGATGTGGGTTTTAATTCCAATTCAGGACAGTTTCTGATGAATAGCTATGGCATGGGACAGGTGGAAGCGGAGTCGGGCAGAAGTATATACTTCTTCGGGAAAATGCTGGGGACACTTACCGGTGCAATTATTTTAACCCGCTTCTCCTCCAGGAAAATGTACTTGTGGTCCGCGGTACTGGGCATTTTGGCCATTGTTCTTTTGTTGGCCTTTAAAACCCCCATGGCAGCCTGGGTCATCACCTTTGTCATAGGATTGGCTATCGCAAATATTTTCCCGCTTGTATTTGCCATTACGGTACAGAAATTTCCCGATCACATGAATGCCATATCCGGTCTGATGATGATGGCCATCTGTGGTGGGGCGGTGATACCACCTTTAATTGGGTGGGTCACATTTATCTCGAATAATGTCTTTGGTATGGCAGTGTTGCTTCTATGTCTATTGTTCCTGCTGGCAGTTTCTATTTATGCACTTAAACAAGAAAAAATAAACAAACATGATGCGTAATATCACATTTTTAGTTGTGCTGTTTTTTACAATTTCATCTCAGGCAACAGATTTGAAACACAATCCTGAAACAAAAACAATCCTGATTGCAGATGACTCTGAGCTCCTTCAGATCCAAATTGATTACAGCAAAGGTTGTAAGATCGGCCAGGTAAATATTAAGGGCCAGAATACGATCTCTCCTTCAGGCGTGTTCACATCCATTCAAACCGGGACCGGCATAAGTACCTCCCTCGAATCCACGAAAAAGGCAAAAGTGAAGGTGGGGGAGAACAGGGTTGAAGTAAGTAACATCGTATTTGGGGATGAGCATATGAAGGTCAGCGAAACCTGGGTATTCACCTGGACCCAAAACAGCATTAACTGGGACATAAAGCGGGAGTACAAGCAGGCAGGAAGCCTGGAGAACATGGCCATGCCCGTGTGGAATTTCTCTTCTCTGTCCACCTGGAAAGGGGGAATCCTGAATACCGGCGGCATGGTGTGGTGCAAGTACCTGAAGGAGCCTGGCGACACCTATGGGGTACATACCA
>JAOZUK010000310.1 GCA_029938715.1 Bacteroidales bacterium
GCAGGAAACCGCAGTACCATTCTTTTCTTTGTCCTTGCCATAGTCTGGAATTATGATCTGATCTCTAATGAATTTAAGCCCTTCCCCTTCGGAAAGGCCTCAACAGGTTCGGATAGTAAAAATTCTCCCCTATCAATCTGCTCTTTGAGCAATTCCGCAATTTCCCTGGCTTTATAGAGGCTTGAAAGGGAAGAAGTCTTAATTTTTTTCTGGTTTAATTCAATTTCACCCGACATCAACTCACTATAATTGGTCCTGCCCAGCTCAGGGTGATCGGGATCTCCATAATCGAGGATCCGTGTGGTTATCTGTTCGTTCCTGATCATTACGCAGGATGCCATCTCTTCGTCCAGAACAGGAATGGGAACACCTATGCCTACAAACATGGAGACCCCATACTTTTCATAGTAGGCCGCCTTGATAAAAGAGGGATCCATCCGAAATCCATCGCCAATCACAGCCAGAGTGGCAGCATTGGACACAGGAACTCCGAATTCGTTCAATTCGGCATCGGTCTTAAACTGGGTTCCATACCAGCTGATGTAGCCGGTAGTACCCCCAAGAAATATACGTGTGCCCATGCCAATAGTCCTCATCTCCGGATCATTAAGCAGAGGGCTCAATTCGCCTGAAGTACTGTAATTGGCATTCCCCAGTCTGGGTAAAAGGCTGCCCATATAAGTGTACTTAATTTGGTTTGACTGGTTTACTGCTACCGGGTAATTCTGGTAAGCATTGCGGGGGTTGAACATCACCATTTCGTTGATGTTGCTACGATTGATGGTGGTTTTGATGCTCTTTAAAGGGTAACAATCGGTTCCTTTGGCGTGAGCTTCCAGCTCCACATCCTTACCGGCGATTAACTCTTCAATCACATGCGCTCCTCCATAAGCCGGATTCTCAGGATGGTTTTCAGTGGCGCCAATGTAGAGGTCTACCGCGGCAATTCCTGTAAAGACAGGGACCCCATTCAGGGTAGCTTTCTCCATCCTGATGGGAGGATTGGCATGACCGGTGTTTATAAACATTCCTGACGAACACATGGGACCAAAGGTGGCCGTGGTGACCACATCCACCTTTTCAGCCACCTGGGCAGGTGAGTGGGTCCTTCCCATGGCTGAAACCTCCTCGGCGGTCATCACCACAGCTTCTCCCCTCTTTATCCGCTCATTGATCTCTTGAAAAGTCTTTCGGACAGACATATACATTTAAATTAAGAAAGACTGGCAGCCTTCTGGTTAATAAATTGAATTTGAAACCCTTGAAGATAGTTTTTTTTTACAACCTAGATGCTGCCAAAATCCCTTGAAGAGATCCAGCCTTCCCTGCCGTCGATCACACGAATATTCTGCCAGCCGGTCACCCCTTCATTCACTTTCACTTTGGTGCCTTCATGAAGAATAAACAGTTCAGTTCCTGTGTCGCTGGGAGAACTCCTGACCACTACCGAAGGAGCAAGTATGATGGCTGCATCTGGACGAATAATAGTCTGGTGGCGGGAAATGGCTGCTGAGAATGTGATGATAAACAAAACAAATCCTATCAATGCCACAAAAAAGCCAATCTTCTTTAAGATGAGCCTCCTGGAAAAAATATAGATCAAAACAGAGAAGGTGACCAGAATAAAAAGTACCAGGGAAACCATGCTCCATGTGCGCTCTGAAAACCTCAGAATGAATGTTCGCATCCAGGTGCGGATAAAAAGTTCGGGAACCTCTTCAAATGTGTCTACCCTGTACCTGGAAGTAAATTCCAGGTTGTTTGATGCATCCTCATGAGAAGGATCGAGCTTCAGGGCCTTCTCGAAGTAGAGTATGGCATATCCAATGCTGTTTGAGCGATAAGCAGCATTGCCCATGTTGTAGTAAAGATCTGCTGATTCCAGTCCCGAATCTATGACCCGCATGTATTGCTCCAGGGCCAGTTCATATTTACCATCCTGGTATAATCCATTGGCCTTCAGGAACAATGAATCGGGAGAGGCAGAAACCACACCAAAGAGCATCGAGAGCAGAAGGATCAGATAAGCTCTTTTCATTTCAGGCTGTTTTCAAGGTTTCTGATTAAGCTGACGGCATCGGCATACAGCTGATTTACATCACTCTTTTCGGAGGAAGGGGCAAAACGTGAGAATTCACTATCGTCCAGTATTCTAAGTAGTTCATTCCTCAATGATAAAGAGATATCCTGCCGTTCAAGTTGCTCGACAACCACCTCTCTGGAGAGCTTAGAAGTTTCGATGTTCAGTTTATCGGAAAAATATCCCCAGATGGCTTTCCCAATCTCTTCGTAAAACTTCCCAACCTCCTCTGATTTTCTCAATCGGTCGGCTTTCTTCAACCGGACACGCGCCAATTTATTGGCTCGCCTGTTTCTGACCAGTGTCAGATCTGCATTTCTGCGAGCCACCAGTCGAATAAGTATCACGGTGATGATACCCAGCAGGAAGATTATGGGGTAGGTCCAACGGTACCAGCGTGTAGCCAGGAGTGAACTGGCCAGGGGAGTGAATAGCTGAGAAGTTCTTGAAATATCCCGGATATCGGTCCCCAGATCTGCCACATTTTCATGCATAACGCCCGGTACATATACCGATGCAGGAGAGTCATCGCCTTTTCCCTTTAGAACTGTGAAGGTAAACTCTTCGGTTGTAGCAGTCTGGTATTCTTCAGTTTTTGGATCAAACCAGGCAAATTGAACCGGAGCTATACGGAACCGTCCGGCATGCCTGGCTACAATGGGATATTCGAAAGTCACCGTCCCGGAGATGCGATTGCCAGCTGTGCTGGTATTCAATGACCGGGTCTCATCGTAAAGATCATGGTCGGGAGGCAGGTTTACTTTTGGCTCACCCAGTAAAGGCAGGTTCCCACTGCCTCTGACGGTGATCTTCAGACTGAGTGCTTCGTTTACCTCTATCTCCTCTGCAGAGAGTGTCGCATCAATAGAAAAGTCACCAACCGCACCCGAGAATCCTTCAGGTGCTCCGGGTGGCAGGGGTTTAACCTTTATGGTTACAGGTCTTGTGGCCAGTTTGGTTGGTACATCCTGGACCCCGTTAAAAAATGGATCGTCAAAAAAACTATCAAATGCACTTTTGGAACTTCTTCTTTGCACCCGTTGTGGAATCATCCACTCCGATTCATAGGGAGGTATGACCACATCACCCGTTTTTTGCGGAATCAGAATGTGACGCTGAATCACCTGGGTTATATACTGCTGGCCATTAATATTTTGTCGTTGGGCTGTGGCATCGGGATCCAGTGATTTTTTGAAATACCCTTCGTAAGGAATATCCTTCGATGATGAGGCGGGCCTGGTATTTACCCGGGTATAGACTTTGAGTGCGGATACAAATTGCTCTCCCACATAAACCTCTCTTTTAGATGGAGTTACCCTAAGGAATACAGGGTCTTTCTCACTGGCGTCTGCAGATTGCGTTTCCCGGGAGGTTGAGGGCTGACCACTATTCCCCTGGTTTCCGGCCGCTGCTCCCGGATCAGGATCCGGTGATGGTCCGGCGTTTACAACAATCTCCACTGCATTGGTCTGATACTGCTTCCTGCCCACCCTGATGGTAGAGGGACGAATAGTTAAAGTTCCCTCTTTTGTTGCCCTGAGTACATAGGTATAGGTGGCCACAGTCTCCTTAGTCATCTTCCCGTTGACCCACTGAGAATGTGATGAGAAGGAAGAAAATGGTCCGGCCAGAAGCTGAAAGTAATTCAACGGGGGAAGGGTAAGGCTACCCCGATCAGATCCTTCAATTACATATTGAAACTGATCCCCCACTTTTACCACTGAAGGAGCTGAAGCTGTAAATGTTTCATCCTGTCCGGACAGAAGGGTCCCAAACAGTATGAAAAACAGGGCCGATGCGAGTAGCTTCACTTTCATTTTTTGAAATTACCAATCCTTTTCTGTTTTCACTTTAGCGGCAGCCGCTTTTTTCTTATCCACCTTCTCCTTTACATCTTTTTCCTGCTGTTGAATGGCACTCAGCATTCGCTCAGCATCTTCCTTAGAGATCTGAAGGGGTTGGGCCTGTTGATCCTGATTCTCTTGGTCCTGATTTTCTTGATCCTGATTCTTCTGATCCTGATTCTCTTTATCCTGATTCTCTTTATCCTGATTCTTTTGATCCTGATTCTTTTGATCCTGATTCTCTTTATCCTGATTCTCTTTATCCTGGTTCTCTTTATCCTGGTTCTCTTTATCCTGATTCTCTTTATCCTGATTCTCTTTAT
>JAOZUK010000023.1 GCA_029938715.1 Bacteroidales bacterium
TGATGATGGCACCTGGCTCAATTGTAAGTGTAGCTCCATCCACAATCACGTCGCCAGTAATAATATGTAAACCTTCGATCCAGGTCTCATCAGAAGTTATTCTTCCTGAGTGTGAATAAAATTCAGGTGCCATTACTTCAACAGAATTGGTCATTTGGTCAGTCTCCCCTTCAATATCAGTGACCGTGAGTACTACATTAAAAGAACCAGCCTCGGTATAGGTATGAGTGGGATTGGCATCACTGGAACTTGTTCCATCACCAAAATCCCATGAAAGAGAGATGGAATTTTCAGAACAGGATGAGTTGAAAATGGCAGGTATACCTGCTGAAACTTCTGTTGGGGCAACAAAACAAGCATGTGGTGAATTGGGATCATCAGGGCCAATGGGATCTTCCTTTTTACACGATGAACTGATCAAAATTGATATTGCGGCAATCAACAGTAGACTGGTGTGGTTTTTCATGGATTAATCTTTATTTGGATTGAATAAGGTTTATCTAAATAAACCCAAATAATATCAGAGTATAGGGTTTTTTAACAATTTTGTGATTTGCCAATCGGGGTGTATTCGCACATGAGATTTTTGCCGATCTGGCCAAATGGGCCAGGAAAGAGATGCCGGATTAGGCTATACAGGTTCTTCTACAACCATCACATGAGTAACATCATCTGAATCTCCACTGGTATTAGTCACCGTGAGGGTTACTGCATAATCTCCACCCTTACTGTAGGTATGGCTGGGATAGGGATCCGTAGAGGTTTTTTCATCCCCAAAATCCCAGTGATAGGAGCTTGCATTTAAGGTACAGGAAGAGCTGAATTCAATGGGGATTCCAACCTTCCACTCCTCACTTGAAACAAAACAGGCCTCTGGCACATTTGAATCCTCCTTTTCACAAGAAGAGATCACAAAGCCAGTAAGAATTAGAACCAGAAGTAGGTGAATCTGCTTTTTCATTTCAGTTATTTTATTAGACCATACAAATATGGTGTAAACTAAATAACCACTCTCAAATCCTCTGGCTTGAGTTTTTAACATTTTTAGCATATGGAAAGGAGCTCCACTATTTTAATTAAAAAAATATCTCTACTTTTAAGTGCGCAATCGATTGTACATAGACCATGAAAAGACTAGAAGTAGCACTCAAAATGAAAGAGATTGGAGCAATTCCACTCTTCTACAATACTGATATTAATTTGTGTAAAGAGGTTATATCTGCCTGCTATCGGGGTGGCATGACCCTTTTCGAATTTACAAACCGGGGGGATTTTGCCCATGAGCTGTTTGCCGAACTTGTCAAATGGGCGAAAGTGGAGCTACCTGACCTGGTTTTGGGTGTTGGAACTGTAGTTGAACCCGGAACCTGTTCCATTTACATCCAGATGGGAGCACAATTTATTGTCTCTCCCCTTCTCAATGAAGAGATGGCCAGGGTATGCAACCGGCGAAAAGTACTCTGGATTCCAGGATGTGCCACAGCTTCCGAGATTGGGAAAGCAGAGGAACTGGGTGCCGAAGTGGTGAAACTATTCCCAGGCCCCACAGTGGGTGGATCAAAATTCGTGAAAGCCTACCTGGGCCCCTGCCCATGGAGTAACATCATGCCTTCGGGCGGAGTCTCTCCCACCAGGGAGAATCTGACTGAGTGGTTTCAATCCGGAGCTTTCTGTGTGGGAATGGGTTCGCAGCTCATCTCAAAGGAGATCATCGCAAACAGAGACTTTGATCAACTGGAGAAAATTTCCAGGGCTTCACTGGAAATTATTCGGGAACTCAATCGCTAATCCATCTCACAATGAAGGTCAAAACCGGTTTAACCCTACTGTTCCTATCCGTTATACTCTTTAGCTGCACTCAACAAAAACAAGGTACTGTGTTAAAACTGGCGCACGGTCTTGATCCTTCGCACCCCGTCCACAGTGCCATGGTTTTTATGGCCGATCGTTGTGAAGAGATATCGGGAGGGGAAATGACCATTGAAATCTATCCCAGTGGTCAGCTGGGTTCAGAACAACAGTGTGTAGAACTACTTCAGATAGGCAGTCTGGCCATTACCAAGGTTTCTGCTGCAGTGATGGAGAGTTTTACGGAAGATTTTAAGGTACTTGGATTGCCCTATGTGTTCAGGTCTAAAGAGCATTCGTTCAAAGTCCTGGATGGAGAAATTGGGAAACAACTCCTTTTAAGCACAGAGCCATTCTGGATCAGGGGATTGTGTTTTTACGATGCCGGAAGTCGCAGTTTCTATACCATTGATAAACCGGTGAACCATCCGGACGACCTGAAGGGATTGAAGATAAGGGTAATGAAAAGCATTACCGCCATGGAGATGGTAAAAGCACAGGGGGGCTCCCCCACTCCTATCTCCTGGGGCGAACTTTATACTGCACTGCAGAGTGGAGTAGTGGATGGTGCAGAGAACAATCCGCCCAGTTTTTATACCAGCCACCATTATGAGGTTTGCAAGTATTACAGTCTGAATGAACACACCATGGTCCCTGATGTACTTATCGTCAGTCTGAAGGTGTGGAAGAAACTCACCGACCAGGAGAAAAACTGGTTGCAACAGGCCGCTGATGAATCGGTGCCAGTGCAGAGAGAACTGTGGGCCAAATCGGAAAAAGAATCCCTCGAATTTGTAAAGGATGCTGGAGTTATTGTTACCTATCCAGATAAGGAACCCTTTTCTGAGAAAGTCACTGAATTACTGGAATCTTACCGTGATAATGAGAAAATATATAACTTAATCACCAGCATCAAAGAGGTGGAATAGCTATGATAAAGTTTCAGCATAATTTAAACAGGGCGCTGGAGGTTTTTTTGGTGTTCCTGATGTCGATCCTGGTAATCGATGTATTGTGGCAGGTATTCAGCCGATATCTGCTGTCGTCACCCAGCTCATTTACAGATGAGTTAGCCGGATTTTTACTGATCTGGGTAGGGGTATTAGGTGCCGCCTATGTGGCTGGCCGGAAGGAACACCTGGCCATTGATATATTGATACAGAAATCCTCTCCAGCCCGGCAAAGGAAGTTGCAATATATTATCTATTCCATTATTTTCCTGTTTGCATTTTTTGTAATGGTGGTAGGTGGAGTGATACTGATGTACACCCGGTTTATTCTTCAGGTTAAGTCAGCTGCCCTGCAGCTGCCCCTGGGCTATGTTTATATCATCCTGCCCATCAGTGGACTGATCATTATGTACTATGAAGTGCTTCATATCCTTGAAATAAAAAAATCCAATTAGAATGGAAGTCCTTGTTCTTGTGCTCAGTTTTGTGATCCTCCTTGTAATTGGTGTTCCCATAGCCTTCAGCATTGGGGTGGCCGGGATCCTGACCATGCTGATGTCTATAGATGCCCTGCCGGCGTTCACAACTTATGCCCATCGCATGGCTACCGGACTGGATAGTTTTGCTCTGCTGGCCATTCCATTCTTTGTACTGGCAGGGGGTATCATGAACAGTGGTGGGATTGCCATGAGACTAATTAATTTTGCCCGCGTACTTGTGGGTAAACTACCTGCAGGACTGGCATTTGTAAATGTAATTGCCAATATGCTTTTCGGTGCTATCTCGGGCTCAGCTGCAGCGGCTACTTCAGCCATTGGAAGCATTATGGGACCGGAAATGAAGAAAGAGGGATATGATGAGAGCTTCAGTGCTGCGGTGAATATCACCTCTGCCACCACCGGGTTAACCATTCCTCCAAGCAATATTCTGATTATCTATTCTCTGGCCAGCGGGGGAGTATCCATCACGGCACTCTTCCTGGCCGGATATATTCCTGGCATTCTCACAGGAGTGGGCATAATGCTGGTGGCCATGTCCATGATGATCTTAAAGAACAAAGGGCTTTCCGGATTGATGAAAACCCTGGGTGGTATTTTGCTGATCTCACTGGCTCTGATTGGTGGCGGAATTGGTCTAAAGGCCCTGCATGCAAATAGTTCGCCTGCCCTGTTCAAGGGAGTTTTGTATGGGTTGCTGGGCATTGGACTGGCAGCTGCTGTGGTTAAATCGGCCAGGAACTGGGAATTCTTTAAATTTGCTTTCAAGAAATTTATTGATGCGCTGCCTTCTCTGTTGATGCTGGTCATTGTCATAGGAGGTATTGTGGCAGGTTTCTTTACGGCCACAGAGGCCTCGGCTGTGGCAGTGCTCTATGCTCTGATCCTTGCATTGATATACAAGGAGATTACCATCAAAGACCTGCCTGCCATCATTCTCCGCTCGATCCGCACCACCTGCATTGTGTTACTTCTGGTAGCCACCAGCATTGGGATGTCTTGGATAATGTCCTATGAGAACATTCCACAGGATGTGAGTGCCGGTTTGCTAAGCCTAAGCGATAATCCGATAGTTATATTACTGGTTATAAACTTCATATTGCTTTTTGTGGGAATATTTATGGATATGACTCCGGCGGTATTGATTTTCACTCCGATCTTTCTGCCCATAGTTTCATCTCAACTGGGAATGGATCCCATTCATTTTGGAATCGTAATTGTGCTTAACCTCTGTGTGGGACTCTGCACTCCTCCGGTAGGCTCTGTTCTGTTTATAGGATGCAGCGTGGCAAACCTTAAGATAGAAAAGGTGATAAAACCCCTGTTACCCATGTTTATCGTTATGTTTATCGTATTGATGCTAGTCACCTATATTCCATCACTTAGTCTCTGGTTACCCAGTCTGTTGATGAAATAGAAAGCGCATTCATTAGTTAGCGTATCTTATACGTTAACTTTGGTTTTGACCTTTTTGTTTCTTAAATTAGTCCCATGATTTCTCTGGGCAGAACCATTAATCCTCATATATCGGTCGACTGTGTGGTTTTTGGATTCAGTACAAATCAACTGAAGATTCTGCTCATCGAAAGAGAATACAGGGATGATTCGGGAAAACAGGCAAGAGATCATAAACTCCCGGGTGACTTCATAACCCTCAATGAAGACCTGGATCTGGCAGCTGTCCGAACACTGGAAGAACTGACCGGACTTAATTCCATCTACCTACATCAATTTGCTTTTATCGGGCAGCCAGAGCGGATCTGGAAGAAAAGCGATATGGACTGGCTCAACACCACCACCGGAATGGAGATTCAACGTGTGGTCACTGCTGCATATTTTGCACTGATAAACATCACGGAAAGCAACAGCGATTTCGCCATAAAAAACAATGCCTCATGGATAGATATAAAGGAGGTTCCTGCGCTGGCCTTTGATCACCGGAATATAATAGATCGAGGTCTGGCTCATCTTCAAAAATCCCTACGAAATGAGCCCATTGGATTTGAATTACTCCCGGAAAAGTTTACCATCAGAGAGCTTCAGTCACTTTATGAAGTAATACTGGATTGCAACCTCGATAACCGCAACTTCAGGAAGAAAATCCTTAAATCAAACTACCTGATTCAACTGGATGAAAAACAGATCGGAGTGGCGCACAAACCTGCCTTTTACTACCGATTCGATAAACATATTTATAACAAACAAAAAAAGGAATACCTTGGTTTCAACTTTTAACCCATTAACCCATTAACTTATACCTATGTATTTACTCGGTTATGATGTAGGAAGCTCTTCTGTAAAAGCCAGTTTGATCAATGCAGAGAGTGGACGGGCGGTTGCTTCAGCATTTTATCCCAAAAAGGAGATGAAAATATA
Organism: Bacteroidales bacterium; assembly: GCA_029938715.1. Taxonomy (GTDB): domain Bacteria; phylum Bacteroidota; class Bacteroidia; order Bacteroidales. Next base: position 5,672 of record JAOZUK010000023.1, read on the forward strand.
CGCTCCAAAACCAGACTGGGCTGAGCAGGACCCCGAACAGTGGTGGACCAACCTGATCCTTGCCACCAATGATGTGCTTCAATCTGCTGAAATTGATCCCTCATCCATAACAGCCATCGGTATTGCCTATCAGATGCATGGCCTGGTGCTTGTAGATAAGGACCATCAGTTATTGCGCTCATCTATTATCTGGTGCGATTCAAGGGCTGTCACTCATGGTGAACATGCCATGAAAACCCTGGGTGAAGAGCATTGTCTGTCTCACCTGCTGAACTCACCTGGAAACTTCACAGCTTCCAAGCTGAGCTGGGTCATAATGAATGAGCCGGAACTCTATGAGAAAGCCTACAAGTTTATGTTGCCCGGTGATTATATTGCAATGAAACTTACCGGGGAGATCAACACCACCATTTCCGGCCTGTCTGAAGGCATGATGTGGGATTTTCAGGAGAATTCACTTGCCGGTTTTCTACTGGAATATTATGGGATTCACGAACATCTGGTACCTGACATTGTACCCACCTTTTCTGAACAGGGAAGGCTCTCATCAGCCGCGGCCGAGGAATTGGGACTTGTTCCTGGTATACAGATTGCCTACCGTGCCGGAGATCAACCAAACAATGCATTCTCGCTGAATGTACTTAATCCGGGAGAGATCGCTGCAACAGCAGGAACTTCAGGGGTGGTGTACGGCGTAAGTGACGAAGTTAAATACGATCCGATGAGCAGGGTAAATACCTTTGCACATGTAAACCACAGTCCCGAACTAAACAGGCTGGGCGTTCTACTTTGCATCAATGGAACCGGTATACAATATTCATGGCTAAAGCAAAATCTTTCTCAACGGGAGATGAACTATCCTGCCCTTAATGACCTTGCCATGGAAGCTCCCATCGGATCGGAAGGACTGATAATGCTCCCATTTGGAAATGGAGCAGAAAGAATGCTCGGTAACCGGAATGTGGGAGCCACTGTGAAAAACATCAACTTCAACATCCACTCAAGTTCTCACCTGGCCAGAGCAGCACAGGAAGGAGTCGCATTTTCAATGCATTATGGGATGGAAATGATGAAAGAGATCGGAATTGTCCCATCTGTGATCAGGGCCGGACTTGCAAACATGTTCCTGAGTCCTGTTTTCAGAGATACACTGGCTGAGATATCCGGAGCAACCATTGAGCTTTATGATACCGATGGATCTTTAGGTGCTGCCAATGGAGCTGGCATCGGATCCGGAACCTATGGTTCTTTCCAGGAAGCTTTTGAGAACCTGAATAAGATGCTGGTTGTGGAGCCGTCCGGCACCAAAAGTGACCAGTACCAGGAAGCATTTGAAAACTGGACAAAGGTTCTTGAACGGTGTCTGGCAAACAGTTAAAAATTATAATTGCAATCAATTAGAAAATCAGATGGAATATTTATTAGGAAACACAGAGTATTTCCCGGGTATCGGGAAGATCAAGTACGAAGGCAGGGGATCTGATAATCCACTGGCTTATAAATTTTATGATGAAAATAAGGTGGTTGCCGGGAAAACCATGAAAGATCACATGCGATTTGCCATTGCATACTGGCATACCTTCTGCGGAACGGGTGAAGATCCATTTGGTCCAGGCACCCAGTTATTCCCCTGGGCAACTGGAGGAGGTGCAATTGAAAGGGCTAAGAATAAGATGGATGCAGCTTTCGAATTTATCACAAAAATCGGGGCTCCCTACTACTGTTTTCATGACATTGATGTGGTTTCAGAGGGCAAATCTGTGATGGAATATGAGAGCAATTTGCAAACCATGGTGGAGTACGCAAAACAGAAGCAGACCGACTCTGGAGTAAAACTTCTCTGGGGTACAGCCAATGTCTTCTCCAATCCACGCTACATGAATGGAGCAACCACCAATCCTGACTTCAATGTTCTTCCCTTTGTGGCTACCCAGGTGAAAAATGCCCTGGATGCAACCATTGCTCTGGGTGGTGAAAACTATGTTTTCTGGGGTGGACGAGAAGGATATATGTCCCTGCTAAATACTGAAATGAAGCGTGAGCAGGAGCACCTGGCCCAATTCCTCCATATGGCCAAGGACTATGCCCGTGGTAAAGGATTCAAGGGTCCCTTCCTGATCGAACCCAAACCCATGGAACCCACCAAGCACCAGTATGATTATGATACTGCCACTGTAATCGGATTCCTAAATAAATATGGATTGGCCGGAGACTTTAAGATGAACATAGAAGTAAACCATGCCACTCTGGCCGGACACACCTTTGAACATGAGCTTCAGGTGGCCATGGATAATGGGCTGTTCTGCTCCATAGATGCCAACCGTGGTGACTATCAGAATGGATGGGATACAGACCAGTTCCCTATTAATCTATATGAGCTTATTGAAGCCATGCTGGTGATTGTAAAGGGTGGTGGATTTACCTCAGGAGGTATAAATTTCGATGCAAAAACCAGGAGAAACAGCACCGATATGGAGGATATCTTTTATGCCCATATTGCAGGTATGGATACCTTTGCCAGGGCTTTTGAGATTACCCTTGACCTGCTTGAGAACTCTGCATTCAACAAGATGAAAGCTGAAAGGTATGCCTCCTTCGATATTGGAGATGGCGCCAGCTTTGAAAAGGGAAAGCTATCGCTGGAGCAATTGGCTGAACTGGCCAAAGTCAACGGAGAACCTGCCCAGATCTCAGGACAACAGGAGCTATATGAGTCCATTGTTAATCAGTATATAAAATAGAGCTATGTCCAATCAATCACAGACCCGCTCTATTCCCCCGGTAATATTTGCACTTACCCTTGTGGCCACCCTGGGTGGACTCCTATTTGGATATGACACCGCTGTAATTAATGGTGCCACCGATGCCCTCAGACAGTTTTTTATCACACCGCTGGAAGGGGATCCGGTACTGGCATCTGCCACCATCGTGCAATTCAAGGGAATTGTAACCATCTGTTTCGCCATTGTCGCCGCGCTAATTTCCAGCTTCCTTATCAAGCTTTTTGGAAAAAGGAAAGGGTCCATAGGGAGCGGGATCCTGTGGGTGATTGGGATTATAGTGATCTATTTTTTCTTCCTGAAAGGGGAGAATGTACTCACCGAATCACTGGGGAATTCCATCAAAGGATTCACCATCTCCAGTGCGCTGGTGGGTTGCATTATCGGTGGCTCTCTGGGCGGATATATCAGCCAGAGCATAGGAAGAAAGCGCGGACTGATGCTTGCTGCTATTCTGTTCCTGATCTCTGCGCTTGGCTCGGCCATGCCAGAGAAGTTAAACTTCATGGGGCTGGCCACCATCAGTTCCTTTATTTTTTATAGGGTGCTGGGTGGAATTGGAGTTGGACTTGCATCCATGCTTTCACCCATGTACATCGCTGAGATAGCCCCTGCCAATATACGTGGTAAACTGGTTTCATGGAATCAGTTTGCCATCATTTTTGGTATGGTGGTGGTCTACTTTGTGAACTACAGCATTGCAAAAGGACAGGCTGCAGAATGGATCAACGTTACAGGCTGGCGATGGATGTTCGGTTCTGAAACAATTCCTGCTGCACTCTTCCTGATTCTGCTATTCTTCATACCCGAATCTCCACGGTATCTGGTCATGAAACAACAGGAGAATAAAGCATTGCAACTGCTTAAGAAAATCAATCCGGCTAATGCCGAGAAGGTGCTGGCCGATGTAAAAGCCTCCCTGATTGTGACACGTACTCCCTGGCTTTCATTTGGAGGACTGGTTATCGTTATTGGAATCCTCTTATCGGTTTTCCAGCAATTTGTTGGGATCAATGTGGTGCTCTACTATGCAGGTGATATTTTCAGAAGCATGGGTTCTGGCAATGATTCTTCTTTGATTCAAACCATAATTGTAGGACTGGTGAATCTTATATTCACGGTAGTAGCCATATTCACAGTGGACCGGTTTGGTCGAAAGCCTTTGATGGTCATAGGAGCACTGGCCATGGCTGTCAGTATGTTTGCTTTGGGCTTCTCTTTTTATCTGGACAAAATGGGATTGCTCTCCCTGATCTTTATGCTCACCTATACTGCTGCTTTTGCCATGAGCTGGGGCCCTGTTACATGGGTTCTGTTGTCTGAAATCTTCCCCAACAGCATCAAAGGAGCCATGTCCATCGCTGTGGCCTCCCAATGGATTGCCAATCTGATCGTTTCATGGACCTTCCCTATGATGAATGAGAGCACTGTGTTGACCAAAATGTTCAATCAGGGATTCTCTTACTGGATCTATGGCCTGATGGGACTGCTGGCAGCCTGGTTTGTAATAAAACTTATTCCGGAGACTAAAGGAAAAACCTTAGAAGAAATTGAATCTATCTGGAAAAGATAGATTCAAGTATAAAGTATAAAGTATAAAGTATAAAGTGGAAAATATAAAGATTGTGAATTATGAGAAATTACAAATATTTAGTATGGATCCTATTAATAGTGGTTATGACCTTTAGTTGCCAAGGGACCGGGAGCAGTAGCAACAGTTTCGAAGATCCAATAAAGTTCTACGTTGGTTCCTCGGATGGAAGTCTGGAGCACTCCATTTTTCTTTGTGAATTTGATGCGGAAAGTGGAAATTTTTATGTCCTTGATTCATTTGCCGGGGCAAAGGGTCCCTCCTACCTGGCTCTCTCCCCCGGAAATGATTTCCTTTACACCATCAACGAAGAGATTTCAGACCCAGCGTCAAAACAAAGGACTGTAAGCTCATACAGCATCGACTCTGACAACCTTAGCCTGAAATTTATGAACTCTCAATCGAGCCAGGGATCCGGACCCTGTCATATTTGTTGCAGCAAAGACGGCAACTACATTTTCGCCGCTAACTATTCAAGTGGACATAGTTCTGCATTTCCTGTGCAGGAGGATGGAAGCATCGGGAACGCTACCAGCGTGGTTATAGGAGAGGGCAATGGTCCGGTTGAAAGCAGACAGAATGGTCCTCACGCCCATATGGTTGCACTGGATCCCGGGAATAGGTTCCTTCTGGTACCTGATCTGGGTACCGACAAGGTGTTGATCTACCAATTTGATGAGAATTCCGGGACACTTACACCCAATCCGGAGCAACCATTTCTGAAAATGGATCCGGGATCTGGTCCGAGGCATCTGGTTTTTCATCCCGGGGGCGAGTTTGTTTATGTGGTAAATGAACTAAACTCTACGGTTACAGCCTGTAGATATGATGAAAAGAGAGGTGTACTGACCAAGTTACAATCAGTTAGCACTGTTTCGGAGGATCATGTTGGATCAAAGTATCCAGCGGCCATACGCATCAGTTCAGATGGAAAATTTGTTTATGCTTCCACACGGGGTGAGCATAGCAAAATCTCGGTTTTCCAGGTAGAAGATGATGGACGGATCATCAGGACTCAAGTAGTAGAGGTTACCCACTGGCCCAGGGAATTTAACCTGGATCCAAGCGGGAAATATCTGATGGTAGCGGGCGAAAAGTCCGATGAGATCGAGCTCTATTACATTAACAAAGCAACCGGAAAGTTGAATCCTACCGAATCAAAGCTGACACTTCCCTCTCCAGCTTGCATTTTGTACATTGATTAATTCATTCTCCTGAAATGAAAGTGAAATGAAAAATTATAAAGTAGGTATTGCAGGCCTTGGAAAAGTGGCTCACCTCCATGCAAAGGCACTTCAGGAGATTGAAAACGCTGAATTCACAGCTGGCTGTTCCCGCACCCTGTCAAAAGCAGCATCATATGTCTCCGAATACGGTGCCAAACCCTATGACAACATCACCAGGATGGTCAGGGAAAACAGGCTTGATCTGGTGATCATTTGTACACCCCATCCCAATCATGTGGAACCCACCCTCGAAGCCCTTGCGGCAGGAGCCCACGTACTTGTAGAGAAACCACTGGCTTCAACACTGGAGGATTGTGATGTGATGATTGAAGCAGCTCGCCAAGCTAAATTGAATCTGGGTGTAATCAGCCAGCGAAGGTGGTATCCCCCTACCCTGCGTGTAAAAAAGGCCATGGATGATGGGAAAATCGGGGAAACAATCATGGGCACCATCAATATGCTTGGATGGCGGGATAAGGCATACTATGAATCAGATGAATGGAGAGGGAAATGGGAAGAGGAAGGTGGTGGTGTCATGGTGAACCAGGCCCCTCACCAGCTGGACCTGTTCTGCTGGTTAATGGGACCCATTGATGAGGTGTATGGCCATTGGGCCAACCTGAACCATCCTTACATTGAGGTGGAGGATACTGCACTGGCCATTGTGAAATTCAAAAGCGGCGCCATCGGAAATATTGTGATGTCTAATTCACAAAAGCCCGGGATTTTCGGAAAGATTCAGATCCATGGTAAGAATGGATCCTCAGTAGGTGTGCAAACAGAAGGAGGTGCCATGTTTATTGCAGGAATGGCTCCCATCCTGGAACCGCCCATCAATGACCTCTGGACCATTCCGGGAGAGGAGAATCTGCTGGAAGAGTTTACCAGAGAAGACGATGCGCTTTTTGAAAAGGTGGATCCTACGGTCTATTTTATTCGCCTTCAGATTGAAGAGTACCTGGATGCACTGGATCAAAACAGGGAACCTCTGGTAAATGGAGAGGAGGCACGAAAAACTGTGGAGCTGTTCACTGCCATCTACCGCTCCACCAGGGATAACAGACCCGTGAAATTCCCACTGGCTCCAGAGAGTGAAAGAGAAGATTTTGATGGTCGTCTGAAGTGATTAAAAGAGTTTGACCACACCATAAACTCCTACTGCAATAATGGCCAGGCAACAGATGATCAGTGCGACTTTATAGAACTTACCCGGTGGCACGACCTTCTCCCCTGGCCCAAACCTGAACCAGACTCCGGCGATCACCACTACAATCAGCATAACAAATGTGGCGAGCCCGCCAATGGTCACCATAAGTACCGGTAGTTTGATCACCAGGAATGCAATGGTCCACAAAACAGGAAAGACCACAGCCAGAATCCTGATGGTTCGCATTCGGGTTTTCAGGTTGTTAAAATCGATCCACTTAAGCACTCCGAAAAGATCTGAAAAGACCCTGGTTCTGATGGCCAGGGCAGCAAAAAGTGTAGAGAAAAGAACCACAAAGGAGCCCAGAAGAAATATGTTCTTGGCCGTTGGGCCCACCGAATCGGTATAAATTCTTGAGATGGTTTCTATCATCTGGTATCCCTCAGGTACCTCACCGCGTTGATAGAGTATGGAAGCCCCCAATAAGAAAAAAGCCGCTGTTACAATGGTATAGACTATCATAGAGAGAAATGCATCCATATACATCACCTTAATCCATCCCCTGGCCCTTTTTCGCCACTCCTCACTCTCCCTTTTTGGCCCTGTAAACCTGGCATACCCTTTCTCGATACACCAGTAGTTGTAAGAAAGAATCTCATCTCCCCCAACTCCGGTTAACCCAAAAGCTGCCAGCGCAAATCCAACAGTAGCTTTTGGCAATTTAAAGGATAATCCTTCGGCAATATCTGGCCAGGTGACCGCAAATCCTGTCTTCTGCACCATAATCAGAGCTGCAAGGGTAAATAGGGTAAATAATCCCATAAATACCAGGGAGATTTTCTCCACCACACCGTAATACCCGAACAGCATTACCGAAATCACCACCAGTGCAGTTAAAATGGTCCAGGTTGCTACAGAAAGACCAGGTATGGCTATGTTCAGAATTATCGCCACCCCACCAATAATACCTCCAAGCTGAAGGGGTTTGAACAGCCACAAAATCAACCAGCTCCATGCTGCCCAACTCACCTGGCGCTTCCCAAACCTGGGGCCGGGCAGTTCATTCATCAGGTTCATGGCTGTGATCCCTCTGATAATCGACTGCCTCCCGAACTCCAGTTGCAGTACGATTTTCACCAGACAACTCACCAGGATCACCCAGAGGGTTACAAATCCCGCTTTAGCTCCTAAGGAAGTAGTGGCAATCAATTCACCCGATCCCACTACAGAAGCCGAGAGAATAAAACCCGGTCCCAGGTATTTAAGTTTTTGCCTGAAGTTAACAGGAGCAGGCTGGATCGATCCCTCATCCACGAGATAAGGATCAGTTAGAGGTCGACTATTCATACCCCTAAATATATCAATAAATGACACACTCTTTTTAAGTCCATGCCACAATCCTACCATGCATGGATTCAAGACCTATTACCTCATGGACGGGGGCAATATGGGTAACGGAACCACATCCTGGTATATAATCATCCAGCGATGTAATTGCACTAAAGCTCATGGGGAGGAGAAATTTGAGAATGTGAAGTACTAATTTTTAGGCGTACCTTTAAGTAATTGCTTAATAATCTTATAAACCAATGGGACCCCGACTCTGCACTATATGGATAAGCATTGTGCTTTCTGCCTTTTTTACTCAAATAGCATTTTCACAGACAGATTCCGCTCTCTTTTACCAGGTGAAAGGAAGAATTATTGATGGTGGTACAAACCAACCTGTGGCATTAGCCAGTATTTTTATCGCAGGCTCCAGTGTGGGCACCGTAGCAAATACAGAAGGGGTTTTTGTTTTGAAAATTCCGGGGACCTATAGAAACGATTCAGTGCTTATCTCCTGCATGGGTTATGAAAGCCTGGAGTTAGGCATCGATCAATTTGACAATGAGCATAACCTGGTGCGTCTGAGAGCCATTCCCATTCCACTCGAAGAGGTGACCATTGTTAATAGAGATGCTCGCGATTTAATCACATCTGCACTTGAGAATATCAGGAATAACTACAGCACTGATCCAATGAGTGTAACCACTTTTTACCGGGAAAGTATGCAAAAAGGCAGAAAGTATATATCTGTTTCAGAGGCTGTTCTGGAAGGCTACAAATCATCCTATTCAAGTATTTTTGATATGGATCGGGTTTCCATCAAAAAAGCACGCAAAAGCAGTGATTTTAAAAACAGAGATACAGTCATCCTAAAACTACAAGGAGGACCGCATACCATGTTCCAGCTTGATTTTGTGAAGAATCCCGGCGAACTGCTCGATAGGGAGATGTTGCCCTATTACGAGTATCATTTAAGCAGGCAAACAATAATTGACAATCGGCTGGCCCATGTAATCACTTTTCATCAGCTGCCAGAAATTGACGTACCCCTGTATAAAGGAAATTTTTTCGTAGGGGTGGAAGATCTTGCTTTTATGGGCGCTGAAATTCATCTTCATGAAGATCATATGGACAGGGCTGCCGAATTTATGGTTAAGTCCGAGCCATCCGGGGCAAAAATTGATGTGGACAAGGCCGATTACCTGATAAATTATCGATTCTTTCAAAATATGTGGTTCCTCGCTTATGTTCGCTCAGAAATAGTTGTGAAAGTCAACTGGGATAAAAAACTTTTTAATTCAACCTTTACCATAAAGGCGGAAATGGCTGTAACCAATGTGGATTCCATGAACATCACACGGTTCGAAAAGGCTGATATGGTTAGGAAGAAGGATATTTTTGTAGAACAGATAGCGGATTTTGAGGACCCCGAATTCTGGGGTGATTATAACATCATACGCCCCGAGGAATCCATCCAGCGTGCCATTGAGCGTATGGGACGGAACAGTTCGTTATCAAGCCCTCCAGGGGCAGGTTCTAACCGGTAATTCGCCCAGTACTTCGTTGATGAGATTGAAGGAAATCATATTACTGGACCTTCAAACCTATCGTCTGAAAATATCTAGATATTCGTGCAATGCAAAAAGCCTGTTGCGGGAGAATCCGGTAATCTCTTTGAGTATACCCAGTTTCTCAAATTCTGAAATCAGGCGATTGACCGTAGCTGCTGTAACCCTTAGTTTCTGTTCAACTTCACGCGGTGAAATAACCGGTGTAGAATAGAGCTGCAACAAAAACTCATTTCCCTATTTCTAGCTTAAAATATGGTATTTTATATTTTAAGTTCGTCGATAAAGTTAAAATAAATTGCTTTATACTTCAAGAGTGAAGTGGACTTTCTTTGAGATCATGCACCTCGTTAAGCAATAACACAAAGGTACTGGATCAGAATAGTTCTCTTAAAAGCAGCCTGGAGAATCACCAAGTTGGATATTTTAGTAACCGGACCCGAAATAAAATAAGCAAGTACTTAGCACTAAGCGGAAGCTTTGCTTTCGCGCTTAACGCTTCACCCTGGCATTGCCCTGCCAGATGCTCCATATCTGATCTTCATCTGCAGGTTGGGCATAGTCAGTCTCAAGCGTTGCAACGAAAGCTCCACTGGCCCAGCCAAACTGGATCCACTTTTCAGGTTCCCAATCCCTAAGAATTGCATAGAGCATTCCGCTTACAAAGCCATCTCCTCCTCCTATGCGGTCGTAGACATAGATGTTACGTGGCTCGACCACATGCCAGTTTCCATTTTCTGAAATAATTCCGCCCCACATATGCTCATTGGTGCTAATCACCTGACGAAGGGTGGTCGCAAATACAGAAACATCCGGAAAGGCCTTTTGTGCCCGATTGATCATCCCTTTAAAGCCATCAATTTTTGCTGTTAGATCATTGCCTCCGGCATCAGGACCTTCAATGCCCAGGCAGAGTTGGAAGTCCTCCTCGTTTCCGATCAGAATATCTGATATAGAAGCAATCTCCTTGAAGATCTCATTTAGTTCCTTCTCTCTTCCAATCCAGAAGGAGGCCCTGTGATTCAGATCAAAGGAGATGCGGGTCCCATTCTTCTTTGCAGCCCTTGCAATTTCAAGGCAAAACTGGCTTGTTTCGGGCGAGAGCGCCGCGATTAATCCGGAAAGATGAACAATTTGTGCTCCTTCATCTCCAAAGATCCGGTCCAGGTCAAAATCCTTCACATTCAAGGTACGCCCCACTTCCCCGGCTCGATCATTCTGTACCCTGGGTCCTCGTGAACCATATCCACTATCGGCAATATTGATTTGGTGACGGTAACCCCATGGATTACCCTGCTCCAATTCCGGTCCTTCATAATCCATATGCCTGCTGGCCAGATTATCCTTAATCAGCCTGGCAATGGGGCTTCCCTTCACAAATGTGGTTAAAATCTTTACCGGTAAGCCCAGATAAGAAGCGGTACTTCCCACATTGGATTCTGCACTGGTGGCCTGCACCTTAAATAGTTCACTGCTATGCACCGGCTGCCCGTTAATTGGAGTCATTCTAATTCCCATGCTGGTGGGTATCACCATCGCATATTTCGCCTCATTCCTTAATTCCATTTTCCCAAACTTTATACTTTCTACTTTCTACTTTCTACTTTCTACTTGCTACTTTCTACTTGCAGTGTTGACCGCTACCGGTCAACCCGCGCTGATCCTCCACCCTTCACCTTTTCCACCTCTGCCAGAGTGGCCATGGTGGTATCGCCAGGTGTGGTCATAGCGAGCGCACCATGGGCTGCCCCATACTCCACAGCTTCCTTCGCATCTCCAGTGGAGAGGAAACCATAGATCAGGCCTGAGGCAAAACTATCTCCTCCACCTACCCTGTCCAGGATCTCAAGATCCTTACGGTGAATGGCTTCATGGAATTCCCCATCGTAATAGCAGATGGCTCCCCATGAGTTTATGGTGGCAGTTTTAACTGACCTAAGTGTGGTGGCTGCCACCTTGAAATTCGGGAATGTATCCACCGCATTCAGTATCATTTTCTTGAAACTGTCTGTCTCAAGGTTCGAGAGATTTGCATCGACACCCTCCACCTCGAAACCCAGGGAAGCTGTAAAATCTTCCTCGTTTCCAATCATCACATCAACGTACTTTGCGAGTCTGCGGTTCACTTCCTGGGCTTTTTCGATTCCGCCAATGGTCTTCCAAAGTGAAGGTCTGTAATTGAGGTCATAGGAGATAATGGTGCCATATTTTTTCGCAGATATCATAGCTTCCTCAATGACATCCGGAGTGGTATCTGAAAGGGCTGCAAATATACCCCCCGTATGAAACCATTGGGATCCAAGGACACCAAAAATATGGTCCCAGTCTATATCGCCTTTTTTAAGCTGACTGGCTGCTGTTAGTCCCCGATCGGAAACACCCTGTGCTCCGCGGATTCCGAAGCCCCGCTCGGTGAAATTCAAGCCGTTCCTTACTTCTCTTCCGATCCCGTCAAAAGGGAACCATTTGATGTGATCCACATCCACACCACCCTGCATGATGAAATCTTCCACAAGCCTTCCAACAGCGTTATCTGCAAAAGCAGTAACTACCGCTGTAGGTAGCCTGAAACATTTCCGCAGTCCGCGGGCCACATTGTATTCGCCACCCCCTTCCCAGACCCTGAAATTCCTGGCCGTATTGATCCTGCCCTCACCTGGATCGAGCCGGAGCATAATCTCCCCTAATGAAATGTTCGCATACTTGCACTCTTCCTGATTCCTGACTATCAATTTTCTCATAAGATAGAATTACTCTATTTGGTTGTTTTATTTACATTTGCGTAATCGATTGCGCAAACAAATTTAATATTTAAAACGACCCGGGCCAAAACCAATATCATATGAAAGCAGCTGTTCTGACAGAATATAATCAAATTGAATGGAAGGAAGTTAAAAAACCAACATGCAAAGCAGGAGAGGTCCTGATCCAGGTTTCTTATGCTTGTATATGTGGAAGCGACCAGCACATTCATAAAGGGGAATTCCACCCCAGGACGCATACCCCAATGATTATGGGACATGAGTTTACGGGCGTAATTGTTGAAGTCGGGAATAAAGTAAGCGGATTTGAAACAGGTGAAAAGGTAGCCCCCGATCCAATTATCTGGTGTGGAGAATGCCCTGCCTGCAAGATTGGACAATACCCCGCATGCACAAATCTTAAACTCATCGGAGTGGATTCAGACGGAGGGTTTGCTCAATATATATCTTTACCACCCTCCATGCTTTACAAAGTACCACCTGCTATCCCTGATCAGCATGCAGCCCTGATCGAAGTACTAAGCATCGGGTTTCATGCCAAGAATAAAGCAGGAGTTCGTAAAGGTGATGTTCTTGCCATCTGGGGCTCAGGTAAAGTTGGGCTTTCCATCCTTGAAGCCATAAGAACTGTGACGAATGAAACTGTCTTCATGATCGATATACTCCATAAGAGGTTGTCGGTTGGACCTGAGTACTATGAAAATGTAATTCCGGTGAATGCTACAAAGGAGAATCCAGTGGACCGGATCTTAAGAGAGACTGAAGGCCGGGGCGTCGATATCGCATTTGAAGCAGTGGGACATGCACACGTGATTGAAAATGTGGTGAATCCGGTGAGAGGATGTGTACAAAGCATCCGTGGAGCCGGAACCGTTTGTGTACTTGGATTGGGAAATGAGCCCGCACCTTTGGTATTCAAGGAACTGATCTGGAAAGAGGGCAGGATCGTAACCTCCCGGGTAAGCCACGGAGAATTCGCAGAAACTATTGATCATCTGACAAAAGGGACACTTAAACCGGAAGCCCTGATCACCCGGACCCTCCCGGCTTCAAAAGCGCAGGAAGCATTTGAATTACTTGACGCCAGCCCGGAAGATAACCTGAAAATATTGTTGGATTTTGGACATTCCTGATGATTTGCCGGGTCAGAAAATATACTGATCCAGGTCCAGGGTATCCCCCATCTCCACCATCAGGGATTTTAACTGTTCAAGCATAGAAGTCATTCGTTTGCTGTGTTCCGACAATGAGGCGAGGTCATTCATTTCCAGGGGATCATCGGCCAGGTAAAAAAGTCTTTGCACGCCTGCATAAGGATATACAATCAGTTTGTAATTATCCACACGGATCATTCGCTGCGTATCTGTGTATGCACCATATACTTCAGGATAATTTGACTCCCTAGCAGAACCTTCAATAAAGGACTTCAGGCTGTTGAATTCCACATATTCGGGGACCTCACCCCCGGCATATTCAATTACGGTGGGCATGATGTCCTGCAGGTAGACCTCCATATCTCTCTTCTCTCCCGCCGGAATATCTGGTCCCACAATAATCATGGGGGGTCGCAGGCTATGCTCGTACATGTTTTGCTTCCCAAAAAGTCCATGGTGCCCCACAGCCAGGCCATGGTCGGCTGAGAAAAAGATGTAGGTATTGTCGGCCTGACCGGTCTCCTCCAGCTTATGGAGAATCCTGCCAATCTGGGCATCCATATGGGTGATGATGGCATAGTACTCCTGTCGGTTGACTTTTACAGAATATTCGGTACGTGGAAATGGGGCCAGTGCTTCATCCCTTAATTTCACACTGCAACCCATATCATCCTTATATGGATACTCGGGCAAAAAACTCTCAGGGACAGCTATGTTCTCCAGGGGATACATATCCACATACTCCTTTGGGGATTGCCTGGGATCATGAGGTGCATTAAAAGCAATGTACATAAAGAATGGATTCTCGTTAGAGGATGCGGTTTCAAGGAATCCCAGGGTTTCGTTGGCCACCACTTCGCTCCAATGGGTTCCTCCTTCCCAGAATCCTCCGAATTTTTTATCCCATGGGGTCCACTCCCTGTGGTTTTCATCCAGCGGACGGTTATACCCTTCAGGAGTATCTTTGGGCATGCCGGGCCTCTCGGTACCTACATGGGTAAATATGGTTTCGGGTTTGATTTTCACATGCCACTTCCCTGTCATAAAGGTCTCATAACCCAGTCTCTCCATCTCCTTACTCCATAACTGACCATTTTCGGCCAGAGAGCTCAAGTCAAGTGTATTGTCATAAGATTCTGCCCTCCATAGGAACCGCCCCGTATTAAACATGGTACGTGAGGCAATACATATGGCGCCATTCCATCCTCCCATATTGTAAGCCGTTGTAAACACGGTTCCCTGCCTGGCCAGCTGATCCAGAGTGGGTGTGATCACTTCATGATTGCCCAGCTCATTGATGGTGTTAAAGCACTGGTCATCAGCTAAAATAAACAGGATGTTTGGCTTCTCGGCATCAGTCTTAGCTGTGCAGGAATAAAGAGCCAGGGAAACGGTGATGATCAATAGTGATACTTCTTTCATTTTCCTATTTTTTTTCAATTTTAAATACAACAGCCATCTCATTGGGAGCTGCAACCGGTACGGCAAATGACAATCCTTCGTCTGCTAACTCCCATGCAACTTCTTCATCGCTTCCCAGCAGCGAAACAGACCTTATGGTAAAGGATTCCTTGTTGTTTTTATAATGCCCTTCTGGTTCCACTGTGGGACCTTCACCATGGGTATACCATGGGCGGGTATCATAGATGGCTTCCCCATATTTCCCAAGCCATGATCCAATATCGGTCAGGACTTCCTTCTGGTTATCAGGAATGGTTCCATCTGCCATTGGGGAAATATTTAAAAGAAGGACCCCGTTCTTGCTTACAATGTCGATCAGGACATGTAAAACATCTTTTGATGCCTTAATACTCAGATCCCTTGTGTAGCACCAGCTTCCCTTACTCACGGTCTCATCGGTCATCCACGGTTCGGGTTCCAACCTGTTCTTACGTGATTTTTCCAAATCATCCACCGTATAGGTTAACGGCAGGTCATCCTGTTTGCGAACAATAACCACCTCTTTTCCCCACTTCTCTGCTTCATTCAGGTAATAAGCACTGAACTTCAGCTGGTAGGATTCAGGAATCTGATCCAGCCATGAGTCAAACCATATGATATCGGGTTGATACTGGTCAATAACCTCTTTTAATTTCCCGAACCAGACCTCCTCCAACCATTTATCCTCCGGTATATTCCCATAGAGGTATTTTAATCGGGCATCCTCTGAAACAGGGGGCATGCCTTCAAAGTATGGATAATGACTGTTCCTGTACCCCAGGTTTCCGGGGCCCGAATCAATGCTATCAAACCGCTGAAGGTTCTTGGCATGATGAAAGGTAGTAATGAGTTTCATATCCCGCTCCCGGAGCGCTTTGGCCAGTTCCCCGGTAATATCTCGCCTGGGTCCCATATCAGCCGCATTCCAGGGAGTAATCTCACTGTCCCACATGGAAAAACCATCATGATGTTCCGCCACCGGTCCGGCAAACCTAGCTCCTGCCCTGACAAACAGGTCGGCCCATTCATCGGCATTGAAATTCTCTGCCTTAAACAAGGGCACAAAATCGTGATATCCGAACTCTGATGGATGTCCATAGTTGTCCATGTGATGCTTATAAAAGTGGTTATCCTCAAAGTGCATCCATCTGGGATACCACTCATCTCCATATGCAGGAACGGAATAGACTCCCCAATGGAAATAGATACCTAATTTGGCATCCCGGAACCACTCCGGTGCCGCTTCATGTTGACTGAGTGATTCCCAGTCCGGCTCATAGGTGACTTGCTTCGGTGCACTCTGGCAGCCATACAATGCAACTCCAATGGCCATGATTAAAAATTTCTTCATTACATATAGGGTTTTCATTGTAACTGATACTTTTCAAATTACAGATGGTCGTACTGGGGATCAATCAATCGGTCCTTTTTAAGTGCTTTCCATAACTCGGGTGGAATCTGTCGTTGAATGGTCTCTATGTTTCTGACCATTTTCAGGGGTTTGCTGGTATTTAATGCAATGCTTGCTATGGACGGGTGGGACAGACCGAATTGAAGACATGCATCACCAGGCAATACATCGTATTGTTCACAGATACCGTAAAAGGCCTCCCTCCATCTATAAATAAGCTGACCGGTCTCAGAAGCTGGATCCACATCCTGGTAATCAAATTTATCTCCACCGGTGAGAAATCCTCCATGAAAAACAGCAGAGTTAATGATTCCGACACCATCCTGTTCCAGTTTTTCCATAAACTGCAGCAACTCTACCGGGTGACTGAGTATGGTGAAGCTATTTGCAAACATGACCCAGTCAAAGGGTACATGCTCGTAAAGTTCCCTGATAATGGTCCAGTCCTTGGATCCAATCCCAACAGCTTTGACTTTGCCCTCCGTTTTCAGATCGAACAGCGCCCTGTAAGATTCAAGAAGCTCCAGAAACCTTTTGTCCCTGTCAGCCGGATCAGTTGATGCAAGAAGATACTCATCCGGATCGTGTATGGATACTACCTCCGAGCTGTAAGTGCCACCCAGCAGCTCATTCCCCTGTTCGAAACATTTGATAATCTCCTCATAACCGAATGTCTGAGTGCAATCATTTTCCAGGTCAACCCATGCACCTGGTTCAAAGGTAGGTTCTTCGGTAATAAGAGGAACCCTGTACCAACCTAACTTGTTGCTGATAATGATATCCTCAGGATCAACCTCTATTTCTGCAAGTCCTTTCCCAATGATCTCCAGGGCCAGTCCGGCTCCATACTTTCCGGCTGAATCAATAAAAACTGGTTTTTCTGTGCACTCGAACCACTTTTTCATCAGAGCCAGCTTCTCTTTATAGGGTAATGCACTATATAAGTTCCCCAGGTAACTGGTTCCATAAATCACCTGAGGCACATTTAATCCTGTATTCCCAAGTGGATTCTTCAAAGTTAGCTTCATCCTTCCTTCGCTCTGGAAATTAATGTGAAAATGTGCGGGTACGGTAGCCATAAATCGCAACAACCACAAAACAGATCAATGGAATGATAAAGGAGAAATTTTCAGCAGGCATGGAGAACACGGTCCCTTGCTTGATAATGGCCCCTTGCAAAGGGGGCATTACCGATCCACCCAGAATGGCCATAATCAAACCCGCAGCCCCAAACTTTGCATCTTCCCCAAGACCTCTGAGTGCAATTCCGTAAATGGTAGGGAACATCAGTGACATAAAAGCTGAAACACCCACAAGACAATAAAGTCCTATGATTCCCTGGAACAGGATCACACCGGCCACAAGTGCAAATCCACCAAAGGCAAAAAACATAAGAAGGCGGCCCGGCCTGATATACCTCATAAGGAACGTACTGATAAACCTGCTTACGATAAAAATGGCCATGGCCACAATATTGTATTGTTGAGATAGCACCTCAGCCTCCTGTTCACCCATCCCCTGGCTCATAAAATAACGGGTCCCATAATGCACAATAAATGTCCAGCACATGATCTGTGCACCCACATAGAAGAACTGGGCCACAACCCCTTCCCTGTAACGGGGTAGCGAAAAAATCCTTTTAAGTGTGGGGAGGAAGTCAATGGTATGGTTTGAATCGGCATTCCTTGGCATCTTTACCATAGCAATCAGGACGAACATGGCTATGATCACAATTCCGATAACGATATAGGGAGAACTAAGAATATCCAGGTCGCTCATCTTCACAGCATTAAACTCTTCAGGGCTTAATAATCCTCTTTGGGCCGTATCGCGTGGATCAAGCCTTGCCTGGATAAATGTCTTGGCAATAAACATACCTGTGATGGATCCTATTGGATTGAAAGATTGCGCTAGGTTGAGCCGTTGTGTGGAAGAGTCCTCTGCGCCCATGGAGAGGATATATGGATTGGCGCTTGTCTCCAAAAAAGACAATCCGCAGGTAAGGATAAAATATGCAATCAGGAAGGGTGCATATAAACCGATGGCACTGGCCGGAATAAATAACAATGCACCCGTGGCATACAATCCAAGTCCCACAAGGATTCCTGCCTTATAGGTATACCTCCGGATAAAAATTGCTGCCGGGAAAGCCATGGCAAAATACCCACCGTAAAAAGCCACCTGAACCAGTGACCCCTGCACTGTATTCATGAGGAATATTTTTGAAAATGCCTTCACCATTGGATTGGTAATATCATTGGCTAAACCCCAGAATGCAAAACAGGAAGTAATCAGGATAAATGGAACCAGGTACTTCTTTTCAAGCAACTTAAATTTCTTCTTTTCCATAGTTGTTATTTTTCAAGTTGGTAGCAATCAATCGCGTTTTGACTATATATGTTTTCTTTCTCACCGTTACTTAAGTTGCTAATAAATTTGAGCGGGATTTTAAGAACCTCCTTATATTCTCCAGCCAACTTACACACGGGCCAATCACTGCCCAACATAATGCGGTCCGTACCGAATGCACCAAAAACCACCTCCATATATGGCATAAAATCTTCCATCTTCCACCCAACCAGGTCGGCTTCGGTAACCATTCCAGAGACTTTACACCAAACATTGGGTTGGTCAGCCAGAGATTCAATATGGTCCTTCCAGGGTTGAATAACCCCCGATTTAATAAAGGGTTTTGCCATATGATCAAGCACAAACCGTTGTTTTGGAAACCTCCTCACAAGTTCCTTGGCAACCATAAGATGCTTTGGAAAGATAAGCAAATCGTAGGTCAGATTGTACACCTGAATTGCTTCGATACCACTTATGAAATCAGGTCGAAGCATAAACTCATCATCTTCTTCATCATGAATTACATGTCTCAACCCCACCAGTTTCTTGTGAAAAGCATACACCTCCAACTGTTTCTGCAAATCAGTGGAGCATAGATCCACCCAACCCACAACGCCTTTGATAAAGGGATTCTCTTCAGCCAACTCCAGCAACCATCGGGTCTCCTCAATTATCTGTCTTGCCTGCACCACAATGGTACCGGTTACTCCCACCCTGCTCATCTCCGTTTTCAGCTCTTCAGGAAAATGATCCCTTTTCAACACTTCCATGGAGTCATCCATCCATCCATATTCATGACTGTTGAATTCCCACAGGTGGTGGTGGGTATCGATGATCATATCAGTTCTCCAGTTTATAGATTCGCTCCATCAGCTGCCATTTTTCATCTGCGGAAGCTTCAGCCGAGGTTCTCTGAAACCTGGAAACATAAGCTTCCCATTCGGATTGCCGGGGTTTATCAGCCAGCACATTCATGGCGCTTTCGTGGTCAAATTCAGGGACCGTATCCATAATCATAAATAGTCTTGTTCCAATGATATAGATCTCCATATCGAGAATTCCCACCTCAATCATCCCCTGGGTAATCTCAGGCCATACAGCATCCGGAGCATGAACCTTCTTATAATCATTAATAAGCTGAGGATCATCCTCCAGGGTGAGGGTCTTGCAAAAGCGCTTATAGTGGGTGTGTTTTCTCTTGGACAGGTACTCCATGGGTGAAAAATTTAATCAGGTATACTACAAACATTGTAAAAATATATTGTGAAAACAACTGATCAGTGTACCATATTGACTAAAATATTACATAAGTGCTATTTCACAGGGGCTGACATATTGCTTCTGCCCAATAGTTTCTTGTGACTCCTTTCAAGGTATTCAGGTGGTACATTATAATAGGAGCTGTCCAGTCTCTTATAATCCGGATGACGGTCCTCATCGGGCAACTCTTTTACAACCTTCTCAAAACTGCTCAATATCTCTTCCATACCTGATTCGCCGATCAGATTTTCCTTTTCCTGCGGATCTTTCAGAAGATCATATAAGCGATGAATCTGCTTCAGGGTATCCACATATACTTTGTAACGTTTGTCCCTGAGAACCCTGTCCCTGAACGGATACCAATTCCTAATCATTCCATCATCCCCAATTCTTCCCGGATGGCTACCCATAGCCAGGATAGAGCTTCTTCCAGTGTGGACATCCGACATTAAAGCTGGTGCAAAGGAGTGCCCATCCAAAGGGATCTCCTCATCGATTGGGATACCAGCAAGGTGAACCAGTGTTGGAAATACATCGGTAAAATCGACCAGGGCACCGGATACGGTTCCCGACTTTACATGGCCTGGTGCATTAACAATAAAGGGCGCATTTACTCCATTTTCAGTAAGAAAAGTTTTCCCTCCCCGAATAAGAATCCCGTTTCGGCTTCCGATCACACTTCCTGCAGTACCATTATCCGTGGTGAAGATCAGGTAGCTGTTTTCCCGGATGCCAAGATCTTCCATTGCCATAACAAGTCTGCCTACCAGGTGGTCTGTGTAACGCACCATGGCCTTGTGTTTCTCCATGGGAGTGGATGCGGTGGGTTCCAGGGGCGTATGCACAAAAGGGGTATGGGTAAGTACCATGGGATAATAGATAAGCATGGGACTATCCCTATTTTTCTGCATAAACCGGATGATAAAATTAGTAAAAATATCTGGTCCAAATTTCCCCTTATAAACCCTGCTTCCTTCCTTAGTGTGGATATAGGGATCCCAGTATCGATGCTCACTAACTTTCTCATTCCCACCCTCACCCCCGGTCCACATGCAAAATGCATCAAAGCCGGCTTCTTCCATGGCATCCGGCTCCAGGCGGAAGTCGTTTATCTGCCATTTTCCTGCAGCACAGGTTTTGTACCCTGCCTCCCTGAGCACCCGGGCAAATGTCTGGTTCCGTTCCGGGTCAAAACGTGCCCCATGTCCCCACCTGGGTACATCAAAGTGGTTGATCCATCCGTTGTGATAAGGATAGGTACCTGTCAGCAGGGCCACCCGACTGGGTGTACATTGTGGCATGGAGTAAGCATTGTCAAAAGAGACACCCATTTTTGCAAGCTTATCTATAAATGGTGTTTGTATGGAATCGGCCCCAGTAGATGAAATCCACTCCTTCCCCAGGTCATCCACAAGAATAATAATAAAACTGGGGCTTTCATTTGGGATTTTCTCCACGCCAGGAGAATGGCATCCAGGAATAGTGAGCATGCCCATAAAAGCATAGAAACATATGTATATAACGGCTTTCATTTACCGGGAAATAAAATCTACCACAAGCACATCTTCCAGGTAGGGTCCCAATGCCTCTCCAAATGCTTTATGCTCGGGATGTGGAATATAGATATCTCTCTCCTTTTCTGAGTCAAAAGTGACAATGTAGCAGTGGGTGTAGTCCTTGGTTAATCCTTCCACGCTTACATCAGTCCCCCATTCAAATCCCTGAATGACATCAATTTTGGATGGCAAAGAGGCGAATAGTTCGGATAGCTCGTTCATCTTTTCCGGAGTAACAGACTCATTCCATTTGAACATCACCACATGTTTGAGTACTCCCTTTTGCGGTTGAGTTCCGGTACAGGAAAATAGCAGGGGAATTGCCAGTAGCAGTAGTATTTTTTTCATGTCAGTTATAATTTTGGATTTTCCTCTAAATATATAGAAAGCTGCTTTATTATGGTAATGGCAGACAGATTTAAAATTCTGAACTATATATAATTATTTTATATATATTTGTTATATAATATATTCATATGAAAGTTATATCATTAAACATAGATGAAATGATCTTCAATGAAACTGAAAAATTAGTTTCAATTTTGAAGAAGTCCCGGAACAGGTATATAAATGAAGCCATTGAACATTACAATAAGCATCAAAACAGGCTAATGCTTGAGCGGAAGTTGCTGAAGGAATCTGAGATGGTTCAAAAGGATTCCATGAATGTTTTAAGGGATTTTGAAGGGTTTGATTATGGCAATTAGACAATATGAAATCTGGTTAGCCGATTTAAATCCTCAAATCGGAACGGAGCCTGGAAAAACACGACCGGTATTGGTGGTTCAAACCGATCTGTTAAATAAAATCCCACATCCCTCTACACTTATCTGTCCAATCACAACAAAAGTGCATGCAAAATCGGATGTATTAAGAGTTCATTTAAAGAAAGGAATGGCCAATCTTCGACATGATTGTGATGTAATTATGGATCAATTACGAGCAATTGATAACAGGCGACTCATCAAGAAAATAGGTAACTTACCTGCTTCCTCAATCAATAGCCTGAGAGAAAATCTTGGGATTGTGCTGGATCTGGATTAATTCCTTTCCTTGCTGTAATCCGCACCCTCATCACTTTGCTGGATCTACCCCGTTAATTCGGACGCTCAGTTAAGCTAGGCTGCGGTTTTAAATCTATAATTATTTTCCTCAAACTCTTCTATTGTTTGGTACCCCAATGCTGAGTGCCCCCGGCGACGGTTATACCAGCTTTCAATCCATTCAAATATTGAAAGCTGATTAAGGAGATATTATTTAAACTACTATGAAAAGAAGACAAAGGTCCAAAGACTTTCTTAGCAATCAGACTGCAAATTATTATCGATGATATTAACGAAAAAATATAGCACCACTACACACCAGTAGGATAAATAGAAGGGAATTCCTATTTTGGAAAACTAACACTGACTTTCCAACTAAACAGATATTATGCAGAAATTTGCAATCGTAGGATTTGGATTTATGGGTATAACCCATGCCATGAGTATCCTGAATCATCCCGGAGCACAACTGGTTGCCATAGTGGACCTGGACCCCGAAAAAGTACTGGAGAACCTGGGGCAGGAAGCTGGTAACCTGGATACCGTAGCGCTTAAAAAGGAGGATATCTCGGGTATCCATACCTACACCTCTCTTGAAAAATGCATTGTTGAGGAGAAACCGGATGCCTGCATCTTGTCGGTACATACCGATCTGCATTACTCCATGGCCATTCAGATCCTGGAATCAGGTATTCATGTGTTTGTGGAAAAGCCTCTGGTTCTGGATCCGGGGCAAGGTGATAAGCTGATTGAACTTGCATCGGAAAGGGATCTCCTTTTAATGGTGGGTCATGTGGTCCGTTTCATGCCGCCTTACCTGAAACTGAAGGACTGGATCGAATCTGGCGAATTCGGGGAACTGAGCTGGCTTTCCATGACCCGTTTCACGGGCCTTCCTGTCTGGGGACAATGGAAGGAAAAGCAGAATGTCTTTGGTTCGACAGGTGGGGCGCTTTTCGACCTGGCTATTCATGACATTGATTTTGTACAGTGGGTGCTGGGGAAACCCGATTCCATAGAGGCCACAACTCTCCCGGGTAAACTAAGTGCTCATGATTATGTATGTGCACTATGGAAATATGAATCCGGACCGGATGTGAAGATCGAGGGAGGACACCGTTTTCACCACCAATTCCCCTTTGAAGCGGGGTTTTCAGCGAATTTTGAAAAGGCCAGCATCAAATACAGCAGTAGTAGCCCCGAGCATATCACCATTGCGACTGATGCCGAATCCTTACAGGTGGCTGTTGGAAATGCCATGGAGGGATATAAGGAAGAACTGGGTTATTTTGTCCAATGCCTGGACCGGAAGGCAAAGCCTGAAATGTGCCTACCCGAATCATCAATTCAAAGCATTCGGATCTGTTACGAACATCTATCAGAATAAGTGTATATCATGGAACGCGCCGATACCCAGAGGGAAAACCAAAGCACAGATTGAGTTCGGCCCAAAATTGGGAGCAAATCTAGATCAGGGTTTTGCTCGTATCAACACCTTTAGCTGGGATGCATATCATGTGGCTGGCGATCTGATACCACAAGTTGAAGACTATAAAGAATTACATGGACATTATCCTGAGCTGGTCCTGGTGGATCAAATATATGCTACCCAGAAGAATCGGCGTTGGCTTAAAGAAAGGGGGATCCGGATAACGGCACCACCACTGGGACGCCCGAAAGCGAAGACAAACCAGACCTATTACCAGAAAAGGAAGGCCAGGAAAGAAGCCGCGGAAAGGAATCAAATTGAAGGCAAGTTCGGACAAGGAAAGAATGGATACAACCTCAATGAGATCCGTGCCAGACTAAAAGAAACTTCTGAAAGTTGGGTTGCATGCATCTTCTTTGTAATGAATTTGATACATTACGAAAAAGTCTATCTTTTTGGCTCAATTTTCAGGTGGCTCAACGGTAAAGGAGGAGCATTAGTTGCTATTTTCGAGTTCCAAGTGGCATTAATTGAACTGAATTATCAATCCGCTGGGAAATCGGGAAGATTACAATATGGATCTGATCAGTTCTTAACTCTCTTAAGGTACCTGGTGCTGTTTATGCAAACGATTAAATTCTGTGCTACTCTTTGTAATCCGCACCCTCATCACTTTGCTGACACGAGACCACCCAATCATTCAATTGATCTATCATATGTCCCGCCACACCCGGATATTGTAAAATGATATTTTCTTTTTCACCAGGATCGTTTTCCAGATCATAGAGCTCATATTCAGCCATAGGAACTTTCCCGTTATCAGATCTGTGACGTTCAGCTCCCAGGTTATTCACCAGTTTGTATTGATCATCCACCAGGCTCTTCTGCTTACTGAACTGGAAACCAATGGGACTACCTCTCTCAGTTCTGTTCCCCTCCATAATATCCCACAGACTGATTCCATCGTAGGGCCGCTCATATTCCTGGATATCAAGCCCAATCAATTCACAAAAAGTGGGGAAATAGTCACTGGTCACACAGGGAACATCCACCTCCCGGTGCTCTTTAAATTTTGCCGGGTATTCAATGATTCCGGGGACCCTGACACCTCCCTCATAAAGGCTGCGTTTGCGGCCCCTGAATGGTTTTGCTGAACCCTGGTATCTTGCAATTTTCCCGGGATTGCCTTCCGGTCCGTTGTCACTGGTAAAACAGAGGATGGTATTTTCGGAAACTCCCAGTTCCCTTAATTCACTACGCAAGCGCCCCATCTGGGCATCAAGTGCAGTAACCACACTGTAGTAGTGTTGTTCATTCTCACTGTAATTCCCGTACAGCTTCTCCATATACTCAGGGTTTCCAACCACCGGTGCGTGTGGAGCATGGAACCAGATTACTGCAAAAAACGGTTGTTTCTTCTTCACCGATCTCCGGATAAAAGGAATAGCCTTGTCCATGATAATCTTTGAATCGCATCCCGACAATCCCTCTGTGATGTTCACTCCATTGTGCCAGTAGAGCGCCCTGGGATCGCCCACTTTATCATGTTTGTTGTCCGGATCATAGGGATCATAAGTGGCCACCGCATATTCGGTGGCAAACCACTCCTCATTCCCCGCCATCCCCGGGGTCATGTAATTCTCTTCCGTAAACCGGTTTTTTCCTTTTCCTGAATAATCCGGGGTCATGGTACCCAGGTGCCACTTCCCAAAGTGCCCGGTGGCATAACCCATTTCCTTAAAGATTTCAGGTAGTGTCACCTCCTCTTTCTTTAAATGACCTTTGTTTGCGGTATAGACGCCATAACGGTATGGATTTCTCCCTGTCAGACAGCTGCCCCTTGTTGGAGAACAGACAGCGGAGCCTGAATAGAACCTGTTGAACTGGATTCCCGATTCGGCCATCTCATCCAGGTTAGGGGTATGAATGATGCTATTCCCGTTGTAACCCACATCTCCCCATCCCAGGTCATCAGCCATACAGAGGATAATGTTTGGTTTGGTGTGTGTTTGATTTGGTTTTTTATCTGAACATCCCAGCATTAAAAGGAATCCAAACAGAACAATAATGCTACTTTCAAGGCGGGAAATCAAATGAGTGGTTTTGATTTTCATGGCAATTGACCATAGTTCATACGGTCCTTTTTGTTAAAGTATATCACCCAACGCTTCCATTCTGAAACGCTCTAACCGGGAGGGATGGTGTTCCACAATCATGATCTCCTTCATCTCCTTGATAAGTCCGGGGTGTTCAGATGCCACATTGTGTTGTTCCTGAAGATCCTCATCCAGATTATATAATTCAAGCTCGAGATTTCCTTTTTTGATGTTCTTTCGGATCGCTTTCCAGGGGCCCATTCTAACAGCCTGTTGTCCACCCGACTCAGGGAATTCCCAGTAGAGATAGGGGTGTTTTTCCTGATCATCTGATCCTAAGAGTTCAGGCAAAAAGCTGATCCCATCCATATGATCGGGAATATCTGCCCCTGCCACCTCACAAAAGGTGGGCAAGAGGTCCCAGAATGCTGAGATATGATCAGAACGTGAACCTGGACCAATTCTACCCGGCCAGCTGGCGATCATGGGTACCCTGATCCCTCCTTCATTCAGGAAGCCTTTGGCCCATCCCCTCTCTGATTTGAAGGGACCACCCGAATCAAACCAGGGAGAATCGGTCCCCCCGTTATGGGTAGGCCCATTGTCAGATGAAAATACAATCAGGGTATTTTCATACAAGCCCTCTCTCTTCAAAAAATCGATCAGCTCACCAATTCGCTCATCCAGATAGGAGACCATGGCTGCATAAGCAGCATGGGGAGTTGGATGAGGGAAGTAGCCCTTATCGCCAAGGTAGGGAGGCTCATATCCAAACTTTTCCATATAGTGATCGACCCACCTTTGGGGTGCCTGTAGTGCCACATGAGGAATGGGTGATGCCCAGTAGAAGAAAAACGGCTGCTCTCTGTTTTGATCGATGAATTGAATCATTTCAGTAAACATCACATCTGGTGCATAGGTAGATAACGTGTACTTATTGTAACTGGACCTATCAAGTGGATCGGCACCCTCCTCCAGCATGGTATGTGGAGCTACCGTATCGTTGCCAAGATAGATCCGGTTTTCATTCTTATAAAGATGCACCGGGTAATAGGTGTGTGCCTGTCGCTGACAATTGTAACCACAGAAAAAGTCAAATCCCTGCCGGGTGGGTATGCTCTCCGTATGAGGAGCACCCAGTCCCCATTTGCCGATCATCCCTGTTTTGTATCCTTCGGCCTTCAATATTTTACCAATGGTAAGGGTTCCTTCAGGTAAGGGCCGTTGCCCTTCCAGGGTCGAGTCGGCGATCATGGCCTTATAATCCCACACCTCCCCACGTTCTCTCCATTCATCGTTCCCGCGAATGTAAGCATGGCCAGTGTGCTTGCCGGTAAGTAAAACACACCGGGAAGGTGCACAAACCGCAGATCCGGAATAGTGCTGTGTAAATTTCATACCCACCGATGCCAGCTGATCAATGTTCGGAGTTTCAATCAGATCCTGACCATAACATCCCAGGTCTCCATACCCCAGGTCATCGGCGAGGATATAGATGATGTTGGGTTTTTCCGGGATTGCATTCTCCTTTTTCAACCCACATCCTGAAAACAGAAGAAAGCTAAGTAAAATGTAAAGGCTCTGTAATCTATTCATTATGCTTCAATTTATTGGATTTCAGTTTTACTTCTAAACCATACATTCATTTTGCCTGCTCCACGGTTGGCCCAGGCATAGTAAGGAATCAAATTTAGTTTACTTCCTTCCAGCATGTTTACGCCACCCAATAAATCCGGTTTAAACACGGCTGTAAACTCTGTATTTATATCCACCTCAGCCAAAAGCACATCTTCCTGATTATCGATCTCTTCTGCACAGTACATGATGGGACCGTACTGAACTGATAATAATCCGGTTTTGGCATCGACTTTTTCATTAGCGACAATGATCCGGTCCTCCATGGGAATGTTCCAGCTGATCACATCCCCCTTTTTCCACTCTCCCGGGAGGATCACATATCCCTGTTCAGCACTTATTTTCACATCCTCTCCATTCACCATCAAAAGAGGTTGGTCCTGCTGCGCATTCTGAAAACGGAACAGGTCGGAGGGTACAGCTTTATTCATGGCCCATCCCGGGATCCGGAGATAGATATCTGCCGCCACCGGCTTCTCATTCTGAAATTTCAGCAGAATATCTCCATCCCAGGGGTAATTGGAGGTCTGCGACAGAGTGACCTCGCCCCCATCAGTCTGAAATGTAGCATCGCTGTTTAAGTAGAGGTTCACATAGACATTATTACCTCTGGAAGCATAAGCATATCCAGCCACAGAGGGAATAAACCGGGAAAGGTTGGAAGGACAACACGAACATCCAAACCAGGGTGAACGGCCGTTGACTCCCTGGTTAAACTCAGAGGTGCCATCATGCTGGAGGGTATTGGGGTAGAAAAAGAGGGTTCCATCCAGTGATAACCCGGAAATTACACCATTGTACAGCGCGCGTTCCATTACATCGATGTACTTTGAGTCTCCATGCAATAAAAACATGCGGTGGTTCCAGTATACATTTGCAATGGCAGCACAAGTCTCGTTGTAGGGATGGTTAGGAAGCTCATAGTTTTCACCATAGGCTTCACCACGGTGACTGGCTCCGACCCCACCTGTGATGGAGAGTTTCTTCCCAACCACATTCTCCCAGATCCTGTCAATGGCATCCAGGTAGGCTGTGTCGGCTGATAGTGCAGCCACATCGGCCATGGCACTGTACATATAATTTGCCCTCACAGCATGTCCCACTGCTTCAGATTGTTCGGTTACAGGGAGGT
This sequence comes from Bacteroidales bacterium, assembly GCA_029938715.1. Classification (GTDB taxonomy): domain Bacteria; phylum Bacteroidota; class Bacteroidia; order Bacteroidales. The sequence continues at coordinate 34,580 of JAOZUK010000023.1, forward strand.
GTGCCTGTGAGTATTCACCTTCATGAACCTCCGCACGAATATCCAGCAAGTGTTTTGCCAGCTCCAGGTATTTTTCATCCCCGGTAGCTCTGTAAAGCTTTGCCAGACCGATCTCAATTTCCTGGTGACCCGGAACGTAACCATTCCCCTGGGTGATGCAGACATCGTAGATGAGATCAGCACTTTTTATGGCAACCGCCAGAAATGTTTGTTCTCCTGTAGCCAGGTAGTGTGCCACTGCGGCTTCATACATATGTCCCACATTGTAGAACTCATGGCTGGAATTGGGAGTCCCTATCCATTGGCCATCTTCATGGTAGGAGCAGCAGGCAAAATCAATGTATTCGTTTGCATTCAATGTCCAGGCAGTATAGAGATATCCATCCTCCTCCTGTGCTTCTGCCACATAGTATACCAGGGTGTCGAGATAGTCTCTCAATTTAGGGTCCTCCTCCAGCATCAGACTGTAAGCTGCTCCTTCCATGATCTTATAAAGATCAGAATCGTTGAATCCAAAACTCCCCTGAAATTTCCCCTCCCTGATTCCACCTGCAAAGATAAAGTTATCCACCCTCCCTGTCTCTTCGCATTTTTGGAACGAAAATGGAATGGTGTGATGCACTGCTGTGGAGACCCAGCTTTTCCAGAAACCATCCTGTAGTTGAACCTGGGTGAAATCCACCGGGGTGATGGGGTAGTCCTGCATCATATCATCCCTGGAGGAGGTGCAAGCTGATAACAACAGCAGGCCCGCCAGAAATAGAAGCTGATAAATTGCTCTGATTTTCATGGGATTCGTTAGTATTAGTAATTAATGGCAGTGGTAATTTACCAAGAATAACGGCCAATTAAAAAAATATGAATCCCAATAGCTAAACCGATGAAGTTCGAACCTTTTTCGAGGGAGAAGAAGGTTAACCCCGCTGATGTATGAAATAATTTTTTATATTTCCATATTTCCTTATATTTACGGAATAATGGGATCAAAGCAATGAATTATCTGGAATTCAGAAATAAATGGTATGATCAGGGGATTGTTAACTCAAATCAGATCTATTCATGGAAACCTGGTTTTGACAAGAACAACCTCACACGATGGACTCAAAAAAGGTTACTATTAAAGCTACGCAATGGCTATTACGCATTTCCTGAATACAAAGCTAAATCAGATTTCGCTATCTACATTGCAAATCGGATTTACCGTCCATCATATGTCAGTCTTCATACTGCCCTTGCTTTTTATGGAATGATCCCGGAGTCTGTCGTGCAGATTACTAGTGTAACTTCAAAGAAGACTGCAACATTCTCAAATGTGATCGGAGAATTTTCATATAAGTCTGTTCGTCCTCATATTTTTTTCGGTTATGACCTAAAACCAATTCCTGAATTAGGTTCATTGCTGATGGCTAAACCCGAAAAAGCTCTGCTTGATTTGCTTTATCTCTATCCATTTTATAATTCAGTTTCTGATATTGAGGATCTCCGCCTCGATATGGACTACATTCAAAATGAAATCAATACTAAATCATTAAACGAGTTTTCACACCGATTTCATTCCAAGGCACTTATCAAGAGAATTAAATTGATCTTTCAATGATAAATATAGACAGCATAAAGAATTTCTTCCCTGTCAATCTTCGGGAAAACCCGTTATACTATAAGTATTTTCTGAAAGAATATTTGCAGCTACAGATTCTTGATCATTTATCGACAACTTCATACTTAAGGAGAATTGTATTTATCGGTGGGACAAATCTACGTTTGACAAAAGGAATTGACAGGTTTTCAGAAGATCTGGATTTCGATTGCAAACAGATGCTGGAACCAGAGTTTATCGAAATGACAGATTCTGTTCTCAATTTTCTGAAGAATTTTGGCATGAAAGTAGAGACCCGTGACAAAAAAAATGTGAAACTGGAAGCATTCAGACGAAGTTTCTATTTCCCAGAACTGCTTTTTGATATGGGTTTATCGGGCCACAAAGACGAACGGTTCCTGATAAAGATTGAATGCCAGGATCAACAAATAGAATATCCTCGTGAAATTATCAATATTAAAGGATGTGGATTATTTTTTCCTTTTCCAGTTCCAGCCAATGATGTGTTATGTTCAATGAAACTGTCAGCACTTCTGTCACGGCAAAAAGGAAGAGATTTCTATGATGCTATATTTCTTCTCTCACAAACAAAACCTTCCTATTCTTTCCTATCATCAAAGCTAGGCATTCACGATTTAAATGAATTAAAAAATGCCATTTCAGATATATTAGCAAATATTGACTTAAGACACAAGTCAAAGGACTTTGAACACCTGCTTTTTTTTAAAGAGAATAGCCGGCGTATTCTCAATTTCGGTGAATTTATCGATGAATACAGTGAATTCTAACTCAACAGATTCGCATATAGTGCTGAACTAAGTTGGGCCGATGGGAGTAATAAAGAAAGGACACCGACCAGCGAGTGGAAGATGATGGGGAACCCTCACTTAAACGGTACAGAAGAGTTGTTATTCAGGTAAAAAGCTAAAAAGCAGCATTTTACTTCCCGATACGCAGATTAAATTCAAGCATTACATAACGACCCAGGGTGTTCCACTCACGCTGCATCAGGTAGTTGGTTTGACTGATCCTTTCGAAACCCACATATTTATTTAGCAGGTCGAATCCGCGCAGGGTTAAAGAGGCCTTTTCCCCTTGAAGAAAGTAATAACTGATACCTGCTGTAATCAATGGTATGCTGACGGCCTGGTCAAAACTCTTTGAGTTATAGTTGATCACATTTGCTTCTGTTTCAAAGCTCCATTTTTCACTGGGTGTAAACCGTATATCGGTAAAGAGACTGGTACTGTAGTAGATGGAATTCTGAGCAATGGAAAATCGTGCATCGGTCACTGACACGGAGCTTCCAATGGCTGCATCCCATTTCTCCTTTTTGCGGTTTTCAATCCTTAGCTTCAATGAATGAATCAGATTGGTCTGTATATTCTCCTGTTCATTGATGAAACTGATTCCCTTGCTCAGGTTTTCATGGGACACCAGGTTTATCTCCAATCCAAGTGGACGAATGGGTGTGGAGAAAGAGATATAGGAATACAACGAATTCTGATAATCCACATTCACCGGGGTAATAAGGGTCACCAGGTCCTCATTGGTAGTCTGCGACCAGCCAATCTTATTTTTGGTAGTACCCGCACTTATGCGCGCAAACAGGGTGGTAAAGGAGAACTGATCGAAATACCACCATGAAAACGAAAGGTTATGGCTATACTCAGGAGTGAGGTCCAAATTTCCCTTATAAAGAGATAGCAGATTTAAGGTGTTTACCACCGGATAGAGCTGACTTACGGTGGGCATATTTGCAGCAGTACTATAACGAAAATTGATTCTTCTTCCTTTTTTGTATCTGTATTCGTAACTAAATCCAGGCAGAAAATAGAAATAGGTTGGATTATCAACCGAGTTCCCATCCATCACTTTGTTGAATTGGTCCCAGCTGGTACCCAGGAGAAATTGCACTTGTGACTTATTTGAGTTTCGTCTCACGGAAAGTGTGGGTTTCAAAGAGAGATTCTGGGTGTAAAACTCAGGAATCAGTGAATCAACCAGCACTCCATCCTGGTGAAGTATCTCCTGTCGACGGTTTAGGGTCTCCTTATCATTTCCTACCTGAACGCCTGCACTGAGATACCAGAACTGTTTGATTTTTTGAACCAGTGTGGGAGTCACTGAAAGGGAGAGCTTGTCTCTATTTTCATCTCTGAACTGGTAAAAAAGATTTACATTCTCAGGGGTATTGAAGAGGATGGTATCTCTCCAGTTAAGCAGGGATCCATTTCTGCTGTAGTCTGCAGAAATATTGGTTCTGAACTGGGTAATGTCCTCATTAAGCTTAGCTATATAGACAGCTTTTGCATTGGTATTGAATGCATTGGATTCACTCAAGGTGGTATTTCTCAGGTTGTTGATTACCGAATTGGTGATTCCGGTACTGGTCTCAGCTCGACTGTTGAAGTTATTGGATGAGATATCCACATCCCCATCCACAATCAGATTGTGGTTTTTATTAAAGTTATGTCGAACTCCGAAATTTATTTTGTGAGGAGTATCCCGCTCATCCCGATTCAAATTCTCGACCTGGTAATAAGATCCTTCAGCCAGGTAATTTTCAGTGGTCGTTTTCTGCTCAAGGATCGTCTTTTTAGAACTGGCCAAATAGCTTAAGAAATAGCGGTTGTTTCCTTTCAGGTTATAGGAGAGATTAAGACCACCGGCCAGAGTAGTATTTTCACCCTCCACAGTTTGTCCAAAGCTCTGCATATTTTTTCCCGTATACCCGAACTCATTGATGTTGTTATACCTTCCAAGAATCGCACTTTGCAAATTCTCTGAAAACCGGTAAAGTTTCCCTCCGGCTTTAAAATGTTCCCCGGTACCTACTCCCCCGACCACATCTCCAAAATACCCCTTTTTATGGTCTTCATTGAGCATCAGATTAATTGTTCTCTCACGCTGACCATCATCAATTCCGGAGAATTCTGCCTCTTCAGATCTTTTGTCATATACCTGGACCTTCTCCACCGCTTCAGCGGGCAGATTCTTGGTGGCCACCTTGGGGTCATTACCGAAGAACTCTTTTCCATCTACCAATACCTTGGTAACATCTTCCCCCAGGGCCTTAATATTCCCGGACTCATCCACCTCAATTCCAGGTATTTTCCTAAGCAGATCTTCAACCACTGCGTTGCTTTTGGTGGTAAATGCACTGGCATTAAACTCTGCTGTATCGCTTCTGAAGGATATGGGGATATACTCTTCGATGATGGTTACCTCATCCAGCGACAATGCCTTCATTACCCTGGTTCCCAGGTCACTTCCCATTTCAGGCGTAATTTTTACAGATTCATAGGTGGTCTCCATACCCACAAAGGAATACTGCAACAGGTATTCGCCCGACTTCACATTTTTCATCTGGTAGATCCCCTCATCATTGGTGATCCCAAAGTACTTCAGGATCGAATCGGTCGGATTCAATAGCGCAACTGTAGCAAAACTTAAAGGCTCATCATTTTCATCATGAACTCTGCCTGTAAGTGTGTTCTGAGCCTGACCAAACAGGGGAATGCTCAACAATACCATAGAAGTCAGCAAAGACCTCATCCTTCTGCAACCATATTTTATCATTTGTGAATATTGGACCTGGCACCTTTACTTGCCACTGTTTTATGGTACTCTTCCGTTTTCTCCCTGATAATCTGATCCATTTCATCACGGGTCACTTTCTTTCCATCTTCGGGTTCAACCAGCAACTCCTCTCCTGGCACTGCAAGCTCAATGAGGGTGGCCAGGTAGATGGTTTCATTGTTTTTCTCCACGGCCAGCACCACTCCCGGTAAACCAAAATATTCTGCCGGACCGGTGGATACAGGAATCTCAGGGGTGAACCATGCTTTGATGGTATCTTCATCTGAAAGCAAAACGGCTTCCATACAGGTGTAGTCCAGGACCTTCTTCCTGGAAGGGGATAGTCTCCAATTCATGGCTGGGATCTCCTCTTCCAACAGGAATTCCCGGGTCATAAAATCCAGCTGCTCGGTTCTACTGTTCTTATTAAAATCACAATACATTCTTTTTAATTCGGGACGAGGAGCTTTCCCATGCCGTGCCATATAATAGGCTTTCATCTCCATTTCACTCATGGCCTCTTTCTCAAAAGTGGGTTCTTCATAAAGAGAGAAATCGGTTGTAAAGTACAGGACCTTATCAAACTGTCCCTCTGTAGGTAAGGTTTTGGCATATTCGTCCCATTCAGGATTTCCTGTAGGTGGAAAACTATAGGAAGTGGTCTGCTGATACATAATGGTACCACCTACCTGATCCTGTGCATTTACAGGGATAATTATTACAATTGTGACGATTGCCAACAGGCAAGCTTGCATATTTTTTTTATTCATGGTTTTGTCTATTTTTCCTATCCGCTATAAGTAATTTAATGAAGTGGACAATTTTGGTGTTGAAGTATCATCATCAGTCTGATGAAACCGGAAATTAAACCTGAAAATCGCGCGTTATACCGTAAAGACCCCCTCGATTTCTACCAGTAGATCCTCCCGACAGACATCGGATTCAAGGTAGAGGGATGAATTGCAATTAAGCATGGATTCACAGATTCGTTCCACGGTCGGAATATCCTCCTGGTGCTTTACATAGACCCTCAGATGTGAAAACCGAATTTTAGAAAGATCAAAATCCAGGCCCAATCTTTCCTGGTTTTCCTTTGAAAACAGACGGTTGATATTATCAATGGTAGTAATGGTCTGTTTCTCCACATCACCCACATGCATGGTCTTCTCACCAAGAATTGATGCAGTCCCGGAGACATAGATGTAATTCCTGTCTCCAATGGAAACCAGCTTTGCCCTTTCAAATTTGGGAGTGCATTTTCTAACCGAGCTGCCTTCAAGTACAACTTCAGAGTACTTGTGCGCATCGATCTGCCCGGGATTCATTATGGGCTTAATTTTCACCTGGTCGGATTCTGAGAGCGCAATAAAATCAATAATTACACCTCCTGTATCCATGCCGATCCCGGTGGCCGCAGGATAACCCAGACTGAAATCGCCTTGATCATAATAGTGAGCCCGTACATCATTAAATACCTGGTAATTCTGTTCTGAATCTTCCAGGTCGTCTACCCAGGCTATACTTTCAATGTAGTTCCATTGCCTGATTATATGGTGTATGGAGAGGCCCTCAGTAGCAAGAATCGCCACTGCATCTTCAAATGCCTTTATGGAAGACTCCTGGATGGTATCTGTTGCCTTTCCCATGAGTCCGGCACAGTGCACTGCTTTGAATCCATTGTATTCAACCAATGTATACCTCAGTCCATTGTGCGATTTATAAGTAACCTTTTTTTTCTCGGTTTCTTTGGTACAGATCAATTCCAGAACCACATCACTTCCAGAGGGGGGGCTTTGCGCGACAATACTGGTTGCCGGAAGATTTGTACCACACATTCTTGAAAGCTGGGAGTGGATTTCTGCAGATCGCAGGTCGTACTCCTCCCTTGTTTTTGCTGAGATGAAAAAGGTCTGTTGGGTAATAAAATACCTGGTTTCATCCTCATCCCTGATAAAATGAAGAAGTTGTTCCACACAACTATATACCTGCGCAGGAAAATCTTCTCCTGATTTAGGTACTATATGATCAAAATTAAAACCGTTAAGAGAGTGTGAGCCACTCCTCATAATGATCTGTTCCACCATGCTCAGCTTGCTCCAATAGTCAATAGGACCACAAATATAGAAATTTTTCAGTAACGGAAAACATCACCTGTCAATGAACAGATTAGTTTAATTCCAGGATCTTGACATTTCTAAAACTGACCTCATCACCATGGTCCTGCAGGAGAATATGTCCACTTTCGGCTTCCCCGAATGCGGGCCAGTTTGCGTACTTACTATAGGCCACAAGAGCCTTCCACATCTGTGTTCCCCGTTCATATTCAATGACCTTAATCCCATTGAGATAGTGGGCCACCTTTGAACCATGTACCTCAATTCGGGCACGGTTCCATTTTTGGATCCCATTGAATCGTTTTTTGCTCTGATCTTGTCCGAAGAGCAGGGCATCGGCTTCAATAAGGTCGTATAAGGAGGCGAGGGTCCGGTTGCCCGAAATGCCCATTTTGGCATCAGGATGCTGCTGGTCATCCAGAATCTGGTACTCACAGCCTATGGCAGATCCCTCTCCCGTATTCAGATCAGGATCCACAAAATATTTGATTCCGCTATTGGCTCCTTCTGCCATTTTGAAATCCACTTCCAGAATAAAACTTTTGTACTTTTTAATGGTAACAATATCTCCTCCATGAGCTGACTCGTGGCCTCCACTACTTTCCACTGATAATTCTCCTTGATCCATGCTCCAACCTTTTTCAGGGAAGTGTTCCAATTTTGCTCCCCTCCAGCCTTCACTGGTTTTACCGTCCCAGAGCAATTCCCAGCCCTGAAGCTTCTGAGCAGGTGTAAGCTGGTTGTTCAGGTAACTCACCTGGGGTGCCAGTTCCACATTGGATTTCATATATTTGGCAGGTTCTTCGGTAAGAATTTGGATGTTTTTCCAGCGAATCTCTTTTCCCTCCAACTCTACATTATCACCAATGCCATGCACCTGGAGCGCAATAAGACCCTCTTTTCTGACATCATCTACCAGGTTGGCAAAATTCACTCCATTGATATAGGTCCTGATGCTACTCCCTACTGCTTCAACCCGTATTTGATTCCATTCTCCACGCCTGTTCGCTTTTGCAGCACCGGGGTTATAGGCCATGGGATAGAGCCAGCCCCTGGATGCCTCTTCATAAATTCCTCCAGCCCAGGGTCTGTTGTCGTGATCATCACACTCTACCTGGTACCCATTCACACGCTCCGTTCCATCAGGTTGAGTGGCTACAGAGCGAAACTGAACCCCTGAGTTGAGCCCCCGGTCCATCTTCATTTCGTACTCCAGAATAAAATCTCCATAGACCTCTTTGGTGGCCATAAAGGTATTGGGAGAGCCCACTTTTGAAATCCCTACCAATTCGCCATCTTCCACGTGGTACTCGGCATCTCCGTCCAGCTTCTCCCATCCCTTCAGGTTTTTACCATTAAACAATTCCACCCATTCCTGGGCATCCATTGAAACAGTTGTGATCGACGCAACCAGCAGCATTAATCCTATCTTTCTCATAATCATCATACTTTCTACTTTCTACTTTATACTTTCTACCTATTCCGACGTAAGCATCGGGTTGGTGTAATATATTTTTTGCTG
>JAOZUK010000830.1 GCA_029938715.1 Bacteroidales bacterium
ATTTCTTCTGAATTGGGAAAAGAACTTAGGGTCGGGTATAAAGAAAAATACATTACACTCAATATTGAAAAAGGAGAAACAAAAAGCTTGTTAGCTTCTGACTTCAAATAGAATTCTTTGCATTAGTATTTGGTTTATTTTTTTGTTCTAAACCTGTCAGTTCAAACAATATAGTGTCAGCTGCTAAAGAGGTTTTAAATCGGACTATTGGCAAATCTGAAGCTTCAAAATTTGTATTTCATTTTACTGACAGTGAATCAACCGATTCTTATTCCATAAAAGTAGAAAACAACAAAGTTCATATCACCGGAAGTTCAGCAACTGCCTTTTGTCGCGGTGCTTACGGATATTTACGTAACAACTGCCAATCAATTATCAGCTGGTCGGGCAACAAAATAAATATCCCCGAGCAACTTCCTCAAGTTAATAAAACTGTTTCATCGCCCTTTAAATACAGGTATTATATGAATACGGTAACTCACGGTTACACAACTCCATACTGGGATTGGAATCGCTGGGAGAAAGAGTTGGACTGGATGGCTATGCACGGGATGAATATGCCACTAATTGCAGGGGCACACGAAGCAATACTTTATCGATCCTTCCCTGTTTGTGGATATCCGCAAACGTGTAGGCCATGAGACGTTTGATACGCTGACTGTTGATTTGATCAAATCGGTGAGCAAGGAGAAAGACAAGAGGCACAATAAGAAAAACAAGAAGGATGATGGTGATGAGCCCAAGAATAAGGGAAAGATGCAGGCAGATGCCACCGTTGCCGACCAATATATCACCTTCCCGACAGATAATGGCATCCTCAATGAAAGCCGCAAAAAGTGTGAGAAGATGATCGATAAGCTCTATGAGCTGAATGGTAAGCAGGGAGTAAAACCCAGGACCTACCGACGGAACCTGGATAAGGCTTATCTGTCATACTCAAAGAAACCTCTGAAAGCTGGGTGGCATGTATCTTCTTTGTAATGAATTTGATACATTATGAGAAGACATACTTTTTTGACCTGTTTTTCAGGTGGTTTGATAGAGTGCTGGATGAAATAGCAACCTTCTTAGAGCGACCAGAGTTAAAATTTGAACTGAAATATCTATCCGGAGGAAAACCCGGTAGATTACAATTTTGTTAAACTGACTTTATCAGCAAACCCTACATAACAATCTTTCTGGCAAAATGCTGGCAAAAA
>JAOZUK010000831.1 GCA_029938715.1 Bacteroidales bacterium
TGTTGCTTAGTGAACATGTGGGGGATTGTGAAGCGCCATGTCAGATAACCTGTCCCGCTCATATGGATATACCCCTGATGAACCGTCTGCTGGCTGAAGGTAACTTTTCAGAAGCGCTGAAGGTGGTCAGGAAGGATATTGCCTTACCATCTGTTCTGGGAAGGATCTGTCCGGCCCCCTGTGAGGGAGCCTGTCGAAGGAAGTCCATCGACGAGCCGGTATCTATTTGTCTCCTTAAACGCTATGCAGGTGACCATGACCTGGAACTGGATTCTAGTTGGATGCCTGAGAAGGCACCCGACAGTGGAAAGCGGGTGACAGTGATCGGGGCTGGTCCGGCCGGACTGGCCGCAGCTTATTACCTGGCACTAAAAGGGCACATATGCCAGGTTTTCGATCGAAATGAATTACCCGGAGGCAGCCTGATCAAGGAGGTTTCAGAAGAAGATCTTCCCGGTGAGGTTCTGCAAAAAGAGATTCAATTAATCGCCGATGCCGGAGTTGATTTTAAAATGAACTCAGAGGTGGATTCCGCAGCGTTTAAAGTTTTGTCAAAGAACAGTGACGCAGTGGTTGTTGCTGTTGGGAAAGGTGAAAGCGGCGCAGCGGAGTGGGGATTACCCATGCATGCGAGGGGAATTGAAGCTGAAGGCAAAACCTACCAGGTAGGTGACACCTGTGTCTTCGCAGTAGGCAGCGCTCTCAAACCCTCCAAATTGGCTATCCGGGTATTGGGACAGGGCAAAGAAGCTGCATTTAGTGTGGATCAGTACCTCAGGAAGAAGCCTGTTTTAGGTGAGCACTCCAGGTTTAATTCCCGTTTTGGAAAACTTGTGCCGGCCGAGTATGCCGAGTATATGAAAGAGTCGGTTGAGGGACCCAGACTGGAGCCAGAGGCCAGGGGAAGTGGATTGAGTGCAGATCAGGTGATGGAGGAGGCAAAGCGTTGTTTGCATTGTGATTGTCGTGATATGCATACCTGTAGTTTACGGCTTTACTCAGAGGATTATGGGGCCGATCAGAAGCGGTTTAAATCTGAAGAGCGTCTTTTGTGCACCAAGCAGGATCACCACGATCAGATTATCTATGAACCTTCCAAGTGTATCAAGTGCGGAATCTGTGTGAGAATTACTGAGAAATATAAGGATGATTTTGGCCTCACCTTTATTGGCAGGGGTTTTGATGTGGTGGTAGGGGT
>JAOZUK010000311.1 GCA_029938715.1 Bacteroidales bacterium
AACAAAGGTGTATGCAGGACTACCCCAGATAACAGACCCCCACCAGCTGGTAAGGTTCATTTTCACGCTGTCATTGATCTGCGCTATCATACCTTCATTCCACTGTGGATCACCCCCCAGATCATACCAGTTGTTGTTGTACTTCATTTTGGGCCAGTTGGTTTTGTCAGCCAGGATCCTGTTCTCCCTGCTTGAATCCGCAGGAGAAACTACCTCTACGCCACCGGTATAAGCAAGCGGTACATCATCGTCCCACATCATGGGGATGTTGTAAATGGGAGTAAATCCGCTGTCTTGCCCGAGCTTAGGAATAGAGAGTAATTCTGGGGTATTCCACTGAAGGTTGTACTCCCAGAACATATTTCTCTCTGAAGGAAAAGGCTCATAGATGTTTGCGCTGTCGGCGCCCATCTCCAAAGTGTCGATGGCGAGCAGGCTGAGCATGGTATTTCCCTGCTTGTAATCGGGAAAAAACTGTCCCCATGCATAGAGCTGGGCAAAGATGCTGATGTCCTGCATCAGGTTGTTGGTGAAGTAGAGGTTCTGGTCGTTGTAGGACTTCTTAATCCATACATCGTGCCACAGGAAGGTATTGTGATTGACCCAGATAAACTGGTTGTTGGGTACAAGGTGAAAAGTGGATGCTCCTATAAAATCCTGACCCGAAGAGACAAATGTATTGTTTTCCACCCAGAGCGTATCCCAGGCCATGCCACCAAGCCATCCCCCATCATTTGGGGTGTTCACGTTACCGTTGTTCATGATCAGGCTGTTGGTAAGGTAAAACACAGATCCATTTGCAGGTGCACCACCGGTAAAAGTGCGGGCCGTACCGGAGGGGTCTACTACGCAGTTGTCAATAACAACTTTCACCTTACTGGCAATTTCCAGAACACCCGGGCCTGCAACTCCTGCAATATCCTGTGCTGCCAGGAATACATTCTTGATCGTCAGATCATTGAATGTTCTAAACAACAAGGGGAAGGCCAGACCTGCTCCATCGATCCCCACCTGAATGGTTGCCGGAAGACCATCGGTCTTTTCGCCAATAATCACCAGGCCTTTGCCGTCTCCCATGGTGGAGTCACTAACCTCAACAATAGAGGTCAGCCCGTACCAGGCACCGGCAGTAAGTTTATAGACTACATCCCCGCCATTTTCTGCGATTGCGGTCTCCAGGGTACCAAATCCCTGAGCTACGGTAACAGTGTCCTGTGCAATAAGTGCAGTGCCAATAAACATACACATCGCAGCAATACTAGTTCGAATAAAAATTTTTCTCATAATTCACTTTTTTTGTTTAAACATAAAATATTAACTGAAATAATTGTTTTTGTTTAGAGTAGTAGTTTCTGTGAGGCACCTCCTTTCTGATCATAAAGTTTGGTTTTATTAAAACATATATCGTACGCCGAAATCTGCAGTCCATCCATAGGCCTGCAGGCTGGCGGGCCTGGTATCTCCCCTGTAATACTCCGCTTCAACCAGGTTGTTAATATTAGATACATTGGCTAAAATTTCCAGTCCCTGGAGCTTTTTAAGGGGGATTTCATATTTGACCTGCAAACCAAGTCTGTAGTAGGCGGTTTTATACTTGTTGAACTCAAACTGAATCGCATTGGCGCTTAAAGTCTCCCCTATGTATTGGTAGGAAAGCCAGATGTCAAAAGTTTTATAAGAAAATCCCAATGAAACATTGGCCATGTGGGTAGGCTGATTTAGCATAGGACCTGTAAATGTGGTGTCAGCCCGGACCTTCCCATAGAGGGGTCTGCCACTTTCTGAAACACCAATCTGTTCAGTAGTTACCCTGGAATCGGGATAAACAGAGGTGTTATTCATATAAGAATAGTTGGCTGTAAGTGTAAAATAACTAAAGGGTTTTGGAAGATACCAGAAGTTGGTCTGCCACTCCACCTCAAATCCCCTTACATAGGTATCATAATTGTTATTGTACCACGAGGTAACAATCACATCCTCATCTGCAGCAAAAGGGGGAATTGGGTCATCTGTTAATATCCTGGTCCATGTACGTCGCCAGATTTTATCTGAGACAGTTTTGTAGAAGCCGTTCAGGGATATCAAACCCAGTTTGTTGCTGTGAAAAGCCAGCATCAGGTCGAAGTTGTCCCACCGTTCAACTTTTAGATCAGGAGCACCTGCCTCATAATCATAGGGACCTAGAGCATTATTTACATATTCAAAAGGAACAATCCAGTTATAATTGGGGCGGAAGATGGTCTGGGTGTAAGATGTCTGGATATGAAGCCAATCCACGGGCTTTATCTTCAGATGTACCATAGGCAAAAGGAAATCATTTTGCCTTGTGGCTGAGGTAGGGTATCCTGGAATCTCCAAAGCTTCATCAAGTCTACGTTCAAGCCACCAGGAATGCAAATCGTATTTTGTATTTTCATACCGAACACCCGGGATAAGTGAAACCATGTTTCCCAGGTTTAGTTCAGCCATCAGGTATCCCGCATATTGATTTTCTTTTACCGTGTTATCAAATTGTACACTGGGACGGGGGTCCAGCCAGCCAATCATTCTTTCCTGTCCAAAAATTTCCTGCCAGCCAGGTTGCTGGTCACTGATTCTATCACGCCCCATGGGATGATAGTAGCCGGTAATACCCTGCCACCAGTCAAAGATCTCATTCATCTGATCAATATTGGGGTACCAGCCAAAATTATACCTTCCTCCAAGGAAATCATCGATATTACCACCCACCATATTTTCCATGGATACCCCATTCCTGTCGTTCAGTTTTACCCAGGGGATTTGCCAGGATATGCCATCAGGTGTGGTCTGAATGCCTGAAACCAGCTTATGAAAGGGAGGGCCTCCATACACATAATTGTTTCTATCGCGTATGCGGTCTTTCTTGCGGTACATCCCACCGAATTTCACATTACCCGTAAGCCAGTCTCCAGCCTGGATGGGGACCTTAATATTAAGTCGGGCATCGTACTGTTTTTCGCTCAGTTTGTCGGTGATTCTGGACCCCGGTCCGCCCATTCCATACTCCCGAAGGCTCTCCTCGGTCTCGTCATCGTTGGCCATGTCAATGATCTCCGGTAAGGGCAACATCCGGTTGGGTTGTGTTCCGCTTCCCGGATCATATCCGAATGGATTGCCAACTCCATATTGTCTGATCTCATTGGTTACGTCGGATTGGGAATAAGCCAGGCTGTAGTCGATCATGAATATTCCCAGCACATGCTCCCCCTTGATGGCTCCGCTGTAAAGCATGGAGTGTCCGCCACGGTCCTGGTTAAGATTAAACGCAACGTTCTGACCGCTAAGGTTATGAGACTTACTGATGGTCAACCGATCTGTGGGGCTGGATGAGTAGAAGTTCGAAAATTCAATTTTAGATCTTGGAGAAAAGCGGTAATCAATCACCAGGCTCCCCGAGGTCCTTTTATTAATTCTTTCCACACTCTGTAAGCTCACTGTGTTCAGGAACATAGGTTGTAACTCGAGCGCGGTATCGGCAGTTTCAACAGCATAATTGGAACCCATACTCTCTGTGCTGCGGTTGGTTCTTTCGTTGGAAACATTTAGGACCACACCAAATTTATTATCAAACCAACGGTTACTCAGGTTTGCATTAAACTTATAATTGCTGAAATCGCTGTTCTGATCATTATAACCGCCCTGTAACATGGCGCTTCCATGAAAACCTTCCGGAGCGGATCTCATTTGCATGTTTACAGCACCCGATACCGTATTGGCATCCATATCAGGAGTAATGGCCTTATACACCTCGATTCCCTGCAGGGAGAACTGTGATATACCTCCAAGACTGGCATTTCGGCTTGTTCCTTTATTGGATGGGATCTCGATTCCGTTTAACAGGACTGTATTATACTGTGAGGGCATCCCCCTGATGATTACATCGTTGGCCTCTCCTCCTTCCCTGGTAATGGAAACACCTGGCAGCCTGCCAATAGCTTCAGCTGCATTGGCATCCGGATTTTTCTGGATCCGGTCGGCTGCCACCACATTTTTAATGGCAATGGATGCAAGCTGCTGGTTGATGGCGGCCATCTGACCCTTGGCCTGCTGTGTGATCACCACCTCTTCCAGATCCAGGGTCTTATTTTCCAGAACCGCGTCATGGTTTATTGTTTCATTACCGGATATGATAATGATAGCAGAGCTGCTCTGGTATCCCAGGTAAATTACCTCAAATTTATAGGTGCCATCTGACACACCAGTCATTACATAAG
>JAOZUK010000832.1 GCA_029938715.1 Bacteroidales bacterium
ATTGTAAGTGGTTGATTATTAAGTGGGCCCAGATGGGCTCGAACCATCGACCCCCAGAATGAGTTTCAAATCGTGATTTCCACTGGTTTACATGGTTTTGTAGAAATCCTGGCACAAAAACTGGCACCAAACTCTATCATGTATAGTTTTGTAGTATAAACGGAGAACACGCTTTTTTAATACCTGTCATACCACTCCAAAATGAGCGACTTTAAGATTTCTTTAGAATTTGACCTTAGTTTTGACCTATACCAAAAAACAATATTATGAAGAAGCAAATGAATGGGAAGCTGTAGTTATTATTAGACTATTCATTAGAATAATTCTCGATCAATTGTTTGGAAGGGGAAGGTTCATTTTCTGAATAATTTCAATGAACCTGGGATTGTCAAATAGTGGCTCACAGAGAAAGCCATGTGTGGCAATATAGGGCATACCCTGCTCACGCACTTCAAATCCTTTTTCAAGCCATTCCATGGCTTTATCCGGTTGATCCACCATCATATATCTGACTGCCATTCCAACGGCTGGAACGTATCCTTTTTGAGCCAACACCTCCTTCTGACGCAAAATTTCTTCCTGCGCCGCAACAAAACCAGTTTCCCCGTAAATTCTTTCAACCTCTTTGAAGTCAACTTTTTTGGCAAAAGCATATTTGGCCGCTTCCATTACTTTATTATAATCCCCGCAACCAAAAGCTGCCGCTACAATTAAGCTATTGGCCGCCAAGTGTCCAGGATCAACTGCCGTTACTTTTTCTCCATAAGCCAGGGCAGTCTCAAAATCACCTATTTCCATTAACACTCCTCCATACAATACCTGCACCAAGAGATTTAATGGATCCAGTTCTATCGCCAGCTGGCCCTGTGTTAATGCCTCACCAGGCCTTTGCAGGAAACCTAATAACTGTGCATAAATGACCCTTGTCCCAGCGTCATTGGGATTAATGGCAATGGCTTTCAGGAACTCCATTTCACTCTTTTCCCAGTTCCACTCTGTCAGATAAGCAATCATGGCATCTGCATGATGTATATCAGCAAGATCCGGATCCAGTTCAAGTGCCTTATTCCGGTTAGCAAAGATTTTCGGACCGGTGATTTCCGGCGGTTCATGACCCATTTGTGAAATTGATATCCAGACACTGGTAAGACCCGAATAGAGTGGTGCCCAATCGGGGTCCTTCTCCACAGCGCTATT
>JAOZUK010000833.1 GCA_029938715.1 Bacteroidales bacterium
AAAAATTAATAATATTTTTGCCAGTATTAAGAAACTGACTGCCACCATTTCTTTTCAAGTTCATCCAAATCTGCGAGAGTTTCCTTGGAAAGTTCCGGAACTTTATGGGTATTGATAATTTCCCGAAGTTTTTCTCTCATTCTTTCCTTGTAAAATTTTCCTCCTTTTGCCTGCCATTGGTCATAAGTCTGACGAACCGCAACCCCAGGCATATAGGATTCACGGCAATGTTTCAGTGTATGGGGATTGGAAAGGTATTCATTTCCCGGTCCCACCTGTTTGATCACATCCAAGGCCAATGTTTCCGGGGTTATTTCAATCCCTTTCATGAAGGTCTTGAGCATACCGATCATTTCGTCGCAGGCTGCCAAAAGCTCCAAAGATGCGTGGTTGGCTGATTCTGTAAAAGCGATATCATGGATAATATTGGACCCGGATAAAGTATTGGCCCATAAAGAGTGATAAGCTTCCATAGTTGCCTGTTCGTCAAATGTAACCGCATCCGTACACCCGGCTGTTCCCATGCACGGTATTTTCAGGTATTGGGCCACTTCAGACTGGGCTGCAACCATGAGACCCAATTCAGGTGCTCCGTAACAAAAAATACCTGAACGCATATCCGTCACACTGGGCACACCGCCCATAACCATCGGAAGCCCTGGTTTTGCCAATTGTCCGATCACAAGCGCTGTCAAAGATTCAGCAATTGTCGCAGCCACATTTCCAGCAAGTGTCGCAGGACCTGTACTCCCCCCTGCCGTACATCCGGCAGCCATCACTGGTATTCCATATTTGGCACAGGTTAGCAGTCTTGCAATGCCTTCATGGGGATGGACATGAGGTGTGATGGACATAAGAAAATGCAGATATACAGGCCGTTGGGCCAAGGCTTCCCGGCTTCCCAGAAGTATGGTATGCATTTCGGCCAACTGCTCAACCTGCCAGGGGTTTAGCACCCCGTGCATGATCGGTTTGGTGTTGTTCAGCATAAAATCCTTATGCCCAAGCAGATAGGCAATATCTGCCGGCACATCACTGATCATGGAAGAAGGTGAAGACATGTCAATATTTGGCAGGGCATCGCAGATAAGAGCACAGGTCTTGCTGTCTTCGCGAACAAAGGGGCGCCGCTGTCCTGTCTCCAGATCATCTATAAAACCGGAATCCGGCTGGGAGCAATAATTCACATGTCTTCC
>JAOZUK010000312.1 GCA_029938715.1 Bacteroidales bacterium
CTAATTCCCATGTTTTTCCTTTCGGAACAAACATGTGCTGAAAAAACCATGGGGGTGTTGAACAAACAGAACCAGCAGTAACATGAATGGCTGCGGCTCCACTCTTTTCCAAAATACGGGCAAAATGAACCATTTCACTAATATGAAAACCTTCTGGAATCATTTCATCTCCGCTTATTCGTATAATAACCGGAATATCAACAGCACTTATTACGGCCTGCATCACCTCCAGTGGAAATCTGATTCTGCTTTCAAACTCTCCTCCGTATTCATCCTTTCGATTATTTACTTGAGGCGACAAGAACTGCGCCAATAAATATCCATGCCCCAATTGAAGTTCGATCATATCAAACCCAGCTAATACAGCCCTCCTTGCGGCATCTGTAAAGTCCTGAATTACCCTCTCCATCATCCCCCTGTCCATGCTTTGAGGTACAGCTCCTCCATTCTCACATGCAATGGCTGTAGATGACCAAAAATAATTTCCTGGTATCTTTGGATTGGCCATTCTTCCCGGATGATTTAAATGGGCAATGGCCCTGGCGCCATGCCGTTGGATGATCTCCGTTAGCTTCAATAGGCCTTCAATTTTATCATTATGATCGATACCCAACTGGGTGGGTAACTCCCTCAAACCCGCATCCATATAGAAAGGTTCCGGGATGATGGCCCCAATATGCCTGTTTCTCCGCATGTAAAATTGTAAATGCTTCTCTTTTACCAATCCTGTCCCATCACTGTAACCAAGCTTGACGGGGGCAAAAATGAATCTGTTTTTTAATTCCATCATTCGACCATTAGTTTTTACAATTTCATGATATAACCCATTAATCCAACCACCAGAGCAACCAGCATATTGACAAATTTCACGTACAAAAAGCCTCTTTTTGATTCTGCAAGCAAAGGAAGTGAACCATGCCCATCCTGTGCTATTGAACTGGCCAGAAGAATGCTAAACGGGATCATTCCCTCTGCGTATAAAGTGACAAAAATCAAATGCGGGCCAGATTCAGGGATAATTCCTATGAGAATTGCCAACAGAAGCATAATCAGTAAATTTTCCGTAACCCATGACTGAATATCAATGAAATGCAACAAAAAATGGATAGCCAGAAGGGTCCCCAAAGTCCAGGCAAATATTTTTGGCATATGAATCTTTACAATATGATCCCATAAGTGTTCCTTCAGAAAATGTTCCGGTACACTTATCACAATGAAAAGTGAAAATGCGATGGCGAGTATCAGGGTAATCTTAAGCCACATCTCTGCATTTCCTGCAATTAAACCTGTAGCTGTGGCAATAATCAATGAAACAATCAGCAGCGTCAATGCCATCCGGTAATTAGATGGTTTCATGATATTTAATAAAAAACTTCCTCTCTGAAAACATTTACAATGCTCTTCATCATGCAAAGGAAATTTGCTTTCGGAAAACCTGCTTAGAAATTTCTCCGTAAAAGGGATCCTGTCAGTGATATATCCAGCCAGAATACCGATACCAAAAATTACAACCGTTAATAACAGTGCTTTTTGAGGAAACATAGCAAACATAATAAATGCTTCATCCCCGCTGGTTGCAATCATTGCAGTAACGATTGCTCCAAAAGATATCAACCTGTGAGAGAATAGTGAAACAGCGGTAAAAGCCCCCAGGCAACCCGGTATAACTCCAAGCAATGCGGCAACAATATATTGCTTCCATCCATTTCCCAATAGATGAGTACACCATAGACCCTTAGTTTGAACATTGATGTATTCAATAACCAGCATCATCACAAAAACAAAGCCGGTTATCATAATGGCCTGTCTGAGAATATTGCTTCCTTCTGCTAGCATGGGTCATTCAACGGTTTCATACGGATCCCAAATAACCAGAACCAATGCACCCGTTTTAGAATAATAGGGGCCATGATCTTCATGGGCATTAAAAAGCTGGTAGGAACCTTCGTTATATGTTATACCGTTATATGTAAAGGCGCCTTTAAGTACAAGGTTTTGTTCTGTTGTTATATGGGAATGCTTTTCCATGCTAAATCCAGCTGGCAATCTTAGCAAAATTGTCTTGGCCCCGTTCTCATCTCTCAAGGTCTTCTTGAATGTACCCTCTGGGTAATTGTCTGTTTTCTCCCAGTTCAGCGAATCAAATAAATTATTCAAATTTTTCATAACACAATGCTTTAATACATTTACTTGCACATGTAAAAATTCAAATCAGGACCTTCACATAAAGAGACTATTATTTATTCCGGACCATCTCTTCCCTGATCATGGTATGACCACATTGGGGACACTTAATTGTAGTGCATTTTTCCCCTCTACTGTGTGTAACTTTTTCGCCACACTTTGTACAAACGCAAAATCCACCGGTGCCATAAGAGCCCCCTTTATTACGGCCCTGGCCTCCGCCATAACCTAATCCTTTACCCTGACCGTCTCCAGCACCCGATCCCTGACCCTGACCGCTGCCAGAACCCGATCCCTGACCCTGACCGCTACCAAAACCCGATCCTAGTCCCTGGCCCATCTCTGAACTTTTTCTTGATTTTTTCATAATTATCTAAAGTAAACTATTTCTCTTCAGTGCTTGAAAGCCGATCTTCAAGTGCAGAGAGTTGGTCCTTGAGAATCCTGATTTCATTTTCAATCAAAGTCTTCTCAGAAACATCCGGTACACCTTCTTGATAAGAAGCACCATAGCCTCCCCTGAACCCTAAACGGGCTCCCCGGCCAAAGCCTGGGCCACCATGGAATCGTCTTCCATATCCTCCACCCCTATTGGGAAATGAATTCATATAACCAGGATGTTCATTGCTAGTGCAATAACCCATCCCTCTTCCTGTTGTTGGTCCTTCACCCGATGGACCTGTTCTGTCACCTCTTGGCATAATTACCTCCTTTTTTATAAGTTTTTAAATACAACATTTACCATGGCCAAAATTTCCGGCCATATTTATAATTTTTTTTGAATGACATGCCGGACATTCTTTAATACTTTGTTCAAAGTTTATTTTAAACATATGTCCACAATCCTTGCACTGGATAATATTAACCCTGAAATGAACTGTACCACCATCAATTGTTAACAGCCTTCCCTGAATAATAAAATCAGCTATTTTTTTTCGTGCTTTTTCAATCAACCGGGAAAAAGTAGAACGGGATATTTCCATCTCCTCAGCAGCCAAAGCGTGTGAGAAGCCCAACTGATCTGCCAGTCGAAAGGCTTCAAATTCATCAAGTGTTAAAACAATCTGTTTTAAATCCTGCCCCCTTACACCGACGGGTTTGAAATCGGAAAACAGTGGCGGTTCATGTACGATTCTATTAAATTGAGGTCTTGGCATAATAAAATATTATTACAAATATAATGCACATATGTGCATTATGCAAATAATTTTACATAATTTTGGATGACAGTTATTATACCATAACAAGATAAGAAACTATAAACTAACTGTTATGCTAATAGAAGTCTTAAAATCAAAAATACACCGGGCAAAAGTAACAGGTGCTGATTTGAACTATTCAGGAAGTACAACTATAAATGAAGCCTGGATGCACAAAGCTGATTTAGTTGAATTTGAAAAAGTGCAGGTAGGGACCTTATCATTATAATATCCAATTAGCCGTAAAACCATTTCACTTTCGGGAATGGAGGATCGTTAGACATAATGACTTGGATGGATACAGACTTATCCCACTTTATGCCGGGTATCCTCAAAAGCGGTTTGGGTACCAAATACAAAAAGAATATCACCTGTTCTAATATAACTTTCGCCATGCGGAATAGTAAAGCTATTTGCACGCTTGATCATCATCAGTATGGCATCTTTATGGAAAGAAATTTCTTTAATTTGTAAACCGTCAATATTACGATTGGTAATTAAAATCTCTTCAACACTAAAATTCTCAAACGATTCAACAAGTGCCTGATATGTAGTGGGCCGAAAAATCAGGTTTTCAATAGCCGAAGCCAGTATCTGTGTAACATCAACTGTTTCGATGCCCATCTGTTTATACTTTTGCTCCAGCGAAAATTGACTAATCCTGGAGATAATTTTTTTATGCTGATATTCATATTTTAGCATTCGACTGATCTTCAAGTTTTTTTCATCATCCCCGGTTTCTATTACAACATAGTTTTCAGGACTAAGCTTTAATTCCTGATAAATATTTCTTCTAAGTCCGTTACCCTGTTTAACATTGATCCCTTTATCCCTGA
>JAOZUK010000834.1 GCA_029938715.1 Bacteroidales bacterium
AGTTAGTAAGTTAGTAGGTTAGTGAGTTAATGGGTTAGTAGTTATTATGTTAATGGTTAATTGGAGTAATTAGGTGGAGGTAGAATTTAAAGATATTGATCATATGGTGGAGGAGCTTGGGAAGCAGCCTGGTGCTGTTATTCCAGTTCTGCAAGCCATTCAGAAGAAGTATAACTTTCTCCCTGAGGAAGCCTTAAGACGGGTATGTGAGATCTCAGATATTACACCCGCCCAGATTGTGGGTGTAGCCAGTTTCTATTCACAGTTCAGGTTTACACCTGCAGGTAAGCATATGATCAAGGTATGTGTGGGTACTGCCTGCCATGTGAAGGGGGCCGAACAGGTTTATGATGGCATGAAGCGTCAACTGGACCTGGATGAATCGGAGGATACCACAAAATCGGGTAAGTATACCATTGAAAAAGTCAATTGCCTGGGATGTTGTACACTGGCACCTGTGGTTCAGATCGATCAGGTCACTTACGGTCATGTAACTACGGCCCAGTTGGGATCCATACTGGCCGATTTTGATCAACAGAAAGATAGCTCAGGAAAGAAACGATATAAATATGCCGACGGAAGCGAAGTCAAAGGGGAGATACGTATCGGTCTTGGTTCCTGTTGTGTGGCCAGTGGCAGCGATGAAATCAGGGATACTGTGAAAGATACCATTGACAGGAACGGTCTCAATGTGAAATTGAAACATGTGGGATGTGTGGGAATGTGTCACCAGGTACCCCTGGTGGAAATCGTTCCAACCGAGGGAGAGGCCATACTCTATTCCAAGGTGAAAGCTGCCGATGTGGAACAGATCGTAGAGAAGCATTTTCAGCCTGATGGGTTTTTCAAAAAGGTAACCAATCGCCTTCTCAGAGCAGCAGATAACATAAGAGACGACAGCCGCTGGATGGGGGTGGATCGTTACTCGCTGGATGTGAGGGAGAAACATGTTTCTTCTTTCCTGGATAAGCAGGTGCCCATGGCCACCGAGTTCAGGGGAATCATCAATCCCATTGACATTGAAGAGTACAAGCAGCGGAATGGGTTCAGGGGAATGGCCAGGGTACTAAAGGAGATGACACCAGTGGAGGTAGTCAGTGAGATCGCAAAGAGTGAGATAAGAGGCCGTGGAGGTGCCGGTTTTCCTACTGGACAGAAGTGGAAGATGGTGGCTGAAAATAAGAGCGAGATTA
>JAOZUK010000835.1 GCA_029938715.1 Bacteroidales bacterium
GATACAAGCCATTGCTATGGATGTGGACTCTGCATCAGTTCATGTGATTCGGAGGCGCTTTCACTTATTCAAAAAGCACCGGAAGAGGTAACCCCTCCTCCGGTGGATGATGATGCCTGGAGAGTGATCAGGGCAAAAAACAGAGCCTGATTAATGATTAAAAACTACATTCTGGTTACCCTCCGTAACCTCTACAAGAACAGAATCTACGCTTTAATCAATATTCTGGGATTGGGCATGGCTCTTGCCATTTGCATCGTGGCATATTTCAATCACATGTTTGGGTATGATTATGACCGGTGGCAACAATAGCCACCATTACGGGTAAAATATACCAGGCAGCACTTCAGAATCCGGTTACCTGCCTGAGATATGAGTAGAGACTTTAAAGGTTGGTTCTAGAGGCTGTTTCTGGTTTTATATCGCTTTGTTTCAGGGGACTTTTCGGAGGAGAGTTTACCTTCTATGGCTTTGTCTCTGAAAGCTTTACTGGCATCATAGAACTCATCTGTCAGATCCACTTCTGAGATCAGGATTCCGGGAAGATCTGCTTCCAGTTTACTCTGAATCAGGCCATCGGGAGTGATCAAATGGCAGGGCCAGCTGCTCTGAGCCGACGAGTTGGTCAATGACATGTAAAAATGGTTGGTGGCAGCCCTGGCCTGGGCGGTTAAGGGCATGATCTTTGGATGAATCCCTCCGGGCTTCTGACGTGCATTGTAAAAGGATTGAAAGACCACATCCACATCAAGTTTGCTGTATTCCCTGTAGAGTTCAGGAAATCTGACATCGTAGCAGATCAGCAGCCCACACTTCACACTATTAATCTCAAAGACTGAAAAATGATCACCGGCACAGAAGAAATTCAGATCCCCGTTGGTGCAGAATCGCTTGTCATACCTGTCGACAATCTCACCATTTGGATCGATCACATATAAGCAATTCATGGGTTTATACCCCTCTTCAAGTGGATGAATGGATCCAAGAACAACCCAGATCTTAAGTCTTTTAGCCAGTTTCATGATGGAATCTGTATAGATTCGTAGCTTACTCCAATCAATATAATCCAGCGTTTGCATATCAACTCCCGGATAGCCCGAAAGCGCACATTCGGGAAAATGTACCACATGAGCACCTGAATCGTGAGCACTCTCCATCTGATCCATGATCCAGGTGGCATTGCTCTGTAGATC
>JAOZUK010000836.1 GCA_029938715.1 Bacteroidales bacterium
TTGCCTTTTCTGCGAAGAGCGTGACACGCGTTGCGGTCGGTTTTAGTGAATTGTTATGTGCTAGTCGTAGTCCAAATGTTTGCCCTCCACATACTCCGCCTTCGGCCAATACCGGTCGTTCATATTCAAATTATTTTCAAGATATAAATGAACTACTCTGCTTGCTTGAAGGCTTCAGCGTGAAAATTCATGAGTCCTATTCCTATTTTCTCATACAGTGTAAATGGGTTATGACCAACACCTGGGGCAACGAAACTTTGATACGGAATATCTAAAGTCTCCAAGTAGTCCATGTACTCTAAAGTAGCATCATAGTTAAAACCTTTAGTACCAATCCAAATAGCGATCCTGAGCTTCGGACCAGGACTTTGTGAATAGGATTTAGCAAGTGTAAAAGCGTCGTTTCCTTTTCCGAAATCAAAACGCAGAGGTTCCTCACTACGAGTGTCAAATTCCACCCCGTCATTTTCAAAAATGAGTTTTTCCACAGCATAACCCGGACCTCCAGGAGCGGCCGATATAAATAATTCTGGATACTTAAACATGATCCTTGTTGTGCCACGCCCTCCCTGAGAGAATCCTTGTAATGCGCGACCATTCCGATTAGTTATGGTTCTGAAGTTTGCATCTACGTGTGGAATCAATTCCTTGATGAATGAATCCTCTCCCATTGATTCATATTCAGCGTAATTGTAGTGACTGAGTATTCCTCCATTCACATAAACATAGATTGCTGGAGGAATATCACCATTAACAATAGCTTCATGGATAAATTTGGTCAGTTCTATACTTCTAGCTTCGCTACCAGGCCGACCACCATGTAAGTAATAAACGACAGGGTACCGTTTTGAGATAGTTGTCGAGCTGGAGTACCCCGGGGGCAAATAGATGCCATAGCCGACATCGTGCTTCATCGATGGGCTAAAGAAAGTCTTATGGTGCACTCCTGGCGGTAAATCGATATTTTCTGGAAAAGGATTCACCCATTTAAATACTCTACCCCTAAATACAATTTCGTCTTGAGCAGCAACCTTCGATCCTGCGCTGAGTACCATG
This sequence comes from Bacteroidales bacterium, assembly GCA_029938715.1. GTDB lineage: Bacteria > Bacteroidota > Bacteroidia > Bacteroidales. Next base: position 1,057 of record JAOZUK010000836.1, read on the forward strand.
GTAATTATAACAACCATCGAGGTTATTCGTCGTATATTCATTTTGCTATCCATAACATTTAAGGTTGTCTGAATCTTACGAATGCTATATATCTGCTTTCGGCCAGAAGCCAACATTTTGAAGCACATAACGGTGG
>JAOZUK010000837.1 GCA_029938715.1 Bacteroidales bacterium
CTGTTGAAGGAGTTTGTGCTCACTCGCGGCTTCTACACTTATGCCCGCGCCGAAGTTTGCAGCAGTGTCCTGCAGATCGTGCACCATCAACCCCATCGCAAAAAGGAGATTACTGCCTGGTTCGATGATCTGTTCGCCACCATAGCGCGAACCGGTGTGGAGCAGAATATTGCGGACAGCAGTTTCATTGGTCTGGCCGTTTACGAGGCTGTGGCACTGCGTGAGCCGTCACTGCTTCCTGTTATTGAGGTAATTTATAGCCAAGGTTTAGTGGATGAGTTTCTCTATCGATCCTTCGAAATGATTGAAGAGGAAATGGCCGCTCCGCCCCGGCCAGATAGCAAAAGAGAGCTGATGAACATTTACGACCGGTACCAGCAGGTCGTCACTACCTGGGCGGGATACACAGAGGATGAGGACGAAGATGAGCTCGATATCTTGGACGAAGACGAAGATGAGCTCGATATCTGGGATGAGAAGGAGGAATGGGATGACGATGAAGAATGGGAAGATGAGGAGGAGTGGGATGACGAAGAGGACTCGGGCGCTACCAAAGAATTCCTGGCATATCTTGAATCCTTGCCCGATCGCGGAACAGGGGACGGAACCGGCCCTGATCAAAGGTTTGATCCAAAACCACATACCCCTAAAATCGGCCGCAACGACCCATGCCCCTGTGGAAGCGGAAAGAAATACAAAAAATGCTGTCTGAACTCAGAAGATAGCTAAATCATAGGAATACCAGGAATCTTCAAAGTAAGCTATCATTATAAGCTCTTAAACCCACTATTTCCAGCTCATAAATCAAGGAAATGAGCTACATTTGAACTGGAAATGAGCCACAAATTGCAAATATTGGAGATATGCCTGAACAAAAACATCATAAGGTCCTCAAATTTGTAAAGAGTAATCCGTCTCTGTCTTCAAAAGAGATTTATGACGGACTTAGGTCATCAATGGGTTATGCCACAGTCAAAAGAATCCTGAAATCTCTTTCATCTGAGAAGCTAATTATCACAGAAGGAAGTGGCAGGGGCACCAAATACAAGACAGGACCGGCTTACGATTTGTTCTATCCCATCGATGTAGACGACTATTTCAGCCATGAGATTGATGAGCGGGCAATCAGGAAGGACTTCAATTTCTCCCTGATATCGAATCTATTGCGAGAGATAGAACTCTTCAAAGAAA
>JAOZUK010000838.1 GCA_029938715.1 Bacteroidales bacterium
GCAAAATGATGCATCATATATCCAAAAAAGTTTTCCTGACACCATCTGCTGAACATGCGAGCTGCAAGTTCCTTATGTGGCAAACCATAAGCCGTGCTGATGAGACTGGTTTGGTGGCAGGAAGATGTTAACTTTCTGACCTCTCGAACCCAGATAGCATTCTTTCCTGTACCGATCAAACTTCCCATTTCAGCAAGATGTAAAGTAACAGTCTCACCTCTCGGCATAATTACCTCTTGTTCAACAAACCATTCCTCGGGCCAGGCATCATCGGGATACTTATGATACGTAATGCAACTGATCCTGTGTTTTTCCCACATCTGTTTGAAGAATGCCGGACTGTATCCTTCACGGTCGAAGACAAGGATGAATCTGCTAAGAACAGGGTTGTCCTTGAGGTTTTCCCCGCTTGGTTGATTCGGAACATCCTGCAAAAGTTGTGGAACGATATCACTGCGTAAAGTTTGAAGCATGCCGGGATCAATGGTTTTTTCGACCACAAAGAAAGGATTGCCGGTAGCGTCGTTGACCCAGTAATCACACATGCCTCGAAGGCAGAGACGTTCACGGGAGACATATTTTTTTGGTAATTTAGTTTTACCTCCGTGATAAACACGTACATGACCATCAACGTAAAGTGTGCCAGCAGCTGTTGGATTAGATTCCATCCAATATTTGCTCAGGTATGTGGCCCATTGTTTAGCCAAATCATCTCTGCTTAACTGATCCAGTTTCATTCTCAGACAGCGGACTTCTGGAATCCGGTCAAGCCCCAATAAATTCCCAAATTCTCCCGGAGCATGTCCACGTAATTTCTCTGCGGTTTTGATTCGACATAATGACATAAAAGCCAGTAGTAAGAGGATATGCAGAGTGCGGTAGTAACCGTCGACCTTTCCAAGCATTCGTTCGGCTCCATGGAGAAGGCCATTCTCCAGCAGGGCCGGCAAGGCACATAACACACCGCCTTTGGGCACATCCAGACAAGCTTCAAAACGAGTAACTGCTCCATCGCCAAAGCCAAAGATGGCGTCAACTCGATCTTCTATTCTGGTGCAGGCTGTCCCCATACCTCCAGCTGCCTTTGCATCTTCTACATTTCTGGATGATTTCGTTGTGGCTGTACTGTTATGTTTGCTCTCTTTCAGACGGCCATCGTTAATGGCTTTACGGAGAGTGTCATACTTGAT
>JAOZUK010000313.1 GCA_029938715.1 Bacteroidales bacterium
CGTTTCAGGGATGAGATGTATGCCCTGCAGGGGGTACTTGATAAAGTGAATGGGTGACGGGTTACATAGCAGCAGAGCTGCTGTTAGGGGTTATGGGTTACATAGCAGCAGAGCTGCTGTTAGGGGTTACAGTGCGGGTTACAGATCACCAAAAACAAAAACGGGGCTGCCCGTTGGACAACCCCGTTTCACGATCAAAATTATGTCTCCTAACCCAGGTAAGTTTTAAGTAATTTACTTCTGGATGTGTGGCGAAGTCTGCGTATAGCTTTTTCTTTAATCTGACGTACGCGTTCGCGGGTCAGTCCGAATTTCTCGCCAATCTCTTCCAGAGTCATCTCCTGGGTGCTTATTCCGAAGAAAAGCTTTATGATATCTCTCTCCCTTTCAGTCAGTGTGGCCAGTGCACGGTCCACCTCCCTGGAGAGGGATTCATTAATTAGGGCGTTGTCTGCGTTGGGTGAATCGTTGTTCACAAGTACATCCAGCAGGCTGTTGTCTTCACCATCGACAAAGGGTGCATCAACAGAAACATGTCTTCCGGAAACGCGGAGGGTGTCTGACACCTTCTCCTTGGGAAGATCCAATGCTTCAGCAAGCTCCTCTGGTGTGGGTTGTCGTTCATACTCCTGCTCAAATTTCGAAAACGCCTTGTTAATCTTGTTTAGTGAACCCACCTGGTTCAATGGAAGGCGTACGATCCTTGATTGCTCTGCCAGTGCCTGGAGGATCGATTGCCTGATCCACCAAACGGCATAGGAGATGAATTTAAAACCCCTGGTTTCATCAAATTTCTCAGCAGCTTTGATCAACCCCAGGTTACCTTCATTGATAAGGTCAGGAAGGCTAAGCCCCTGGTTTTGATACTGCTTTGCCACTGAAACGACAAACCTCAGATTTGCTCGCGTAAGTTTCTCAAGGGCAGCACGATCGCCCTTTTTGATCCGTTGCGCTAATTCAACCTCTTCCTCAACAGTGATCAACTCTTCCTTACCAATCTCCTGTAAATACTTGTCCAACGAAGCACTTTCCCTGTTGGTAATAGATTTTGTGATCTTTAACTGTCTCATTTACTACTCCTCAAAAATCAAATAAATAAAAAAAATCTCTGCAAATTTACTTGCTTATTTGTCTTTAATCAATTTAAATAAGCATAAGCAGGAAAATAAATCAAATAAAGTAGACCCGAAAGGTCTTCTTTGGAATTAAACGGTAAAAAATGAGGGATATTTTACATGCCAAACGCATAGTATGACCTTGAGCCATTCTGATCCACTCCTTCAATAATTACTCCTCCCTCTGTATCTTTCAGTATCTCTGCAATATCTTTAACACTATTAACAGGCTTTTTGTTTATGAATGTCAACACAAATCCCTCCTGAATACCCACTTTCATAAACTTCCCAGGCTTCACTGAGGCGACTTTTAATCCATTGGCCACGCCCAGGGAGCGTTTTTCTCTTTCAGACAGTGGCTCAAAGCTGGCTCCAATGACATCCAGCAAATCCTCCTTCTTCACTATTTCTGTACTGCCTTCGAGGTTACGTAAAACCACATCATATTGTTTCAATTTTCCATCCCTTCTCAAAATAACTTTTACTGTTTCTCCAGGGCTGTATTTTGAAACCTGCTCTTGTAATTCTGCACTGCTATTGACAGGCACATCATCAATGGATATGAGTACATCTCCTTTTTTTATACCGGCACTTTCAGCTGCTCCATGATCACGTATTCCATTCACATAAACTCCTTCAGCACTACTCAGTTTCATCTCCTCCACCAATTCAGCGGTTACATCCTGAATGGTAACCCCAAGGATGGCACGTTGAACTGCTCCATACTCAATAAGGTCCTTTACAATTTTTTCTACAATACTTACAGGAACTGCAAACGAATATCCGGTAAATGCACCTGTTCTGGAGGCAATGGCAGTATTTATTCCCACCAATTCACCCCTGGTGTTGATCAATGCACCTCCGCTATTTCCTGGATTCACTGCGGCATCGGTCTGAATAAATGATTCTATGCTAAACTCCTGTGTACGAAGTATATTGATATTCCGTGCCTTGGCACTTACAATCCCGGCAGTAACTGTGCTGGTCAGGTTATAGGGATTCCCAATGGCAAGTACCCATTCGCCCAACTTAAGTGCATCGGAATTCCCAAATTTCAATTGGGTCAACTTCTCACCGGTAATCTTAAGCAATGCAATATCGGTGGTGGGATCGGCACCCATAAGTTCTGCATTAAACTCCCTTTTATCATTAAGTACCACAACTATCTCATCCGATCCGGCGATCACATGGTTATTTGTGACAATATATCCCTGGTCAGAAATAATTACTCCACTCCCAAAACCAAGAATGGGTTGTGGTTCACCCTGAGGTTGATCCCCGAAAAAGAATTCATATAGTGGATTAACTGCATATTCTCTGAATTCTTTGGTTTTCACATGAACGACTGCATCTATGGACTGCTCCACCGCCCTGGTAAAATCCACCGCTCCTCCATCGGCAGCTGACGGCAGGTTAACATACCTGGCCTTTGGCTCCACCGGTACCTCTACAAACTTAGTTTCATTCTGAAACAACTTTGCATAAACGATAACAGCAACCAACGCGCCAAGCACAGCGACAACAAACAACCCGAAGAATCTCCTCGCTTTCATCTCTATAATCTTTTAATTAATACCTTTGTTAATGCGGAATTGGAGTATCAAATTCCGTGCCTTTTAAGAGGCAATTTATCATTAAGAAGCCAGGTTTTAATCTTTTTTAACCATAATCCCCCTATGATTGTTCATTTTTCGAAATATCATGGAACTGGAAATGACTTCATTATGATCGATGGGAGAGACCAGGACACCTCTCAATTCAATACTAACCTGATCCACCGGCTTTGTGACCGAAGGTTTGGGATTGGAGGTGATGGGCTAATCATACTTGCCAATGGAGATCAGGCAGATCTAAAGATGCATTATTACAATGCTGACGGCAATGAAGGGACCATGTGTGGAAATGGAGGGCGTTGCTTCACTGCCTTTGCCAATCAACTTGAGTTATCAGGAGCTAAAACCCAATTTGAAGGGATCGACGGATTGCATATGTCTACACTTTTACCCAATGGCCATATACGACTGAAGCTCAAGGATGTTTATAACATTAAGGAGATGAATGACGGCTATTTGCTGGATACTGGTTCTCCCCACTTTGTAAAATTTGTCACCCGGTTGGATCAGCTGGATGTGACCGGTGAGGGCCAGGAGGTCAGGCATCAGCAGCGTTTTGGTGAAGGAGGAGTAAATGTAAATTTTGTGGAACAAGGAACCAGCCCGGACCAGATCTATGTTCGAACCTTTGAACGGGGTGTGGAGGCAGAGACCTATTCTTGCGGGACGGGGGTGTCTGCAGCTGCCATTTGTTCATACCACCACCATAAATCTGACATATCGACATACCACATTCATACCAAAGGAGGGAAATTAAAGGTCTCATTTATGCCGCTGGAGAACGGACATTTCACAGAGGTCTATCTGACCGGGCCGGCCACAAAGGTCTATGAAGGGTCCATCGAGATAGACAGGTAATCAGAGCTCCTGGATTTTCCGCGCAAAATCGAGTATTTTCTGGAAGTCAATATCGGGCTCCTTCTTTAGCCTTGCTGCCTTACGGGTCATGATTTTTTGAAGGAGATTCATCTTTTTAATATTCAGTTCCCCTCCAAAAAACCCGCTGGCCAGTGCATGCTTTACGAGCTTCACCGGGAATGCCCTGTCGATAAGCTCCTGCTCATTGGCATCGAGGTCCATACAGCAAATAAATAAACCCACCTGTTTTTGCAGGAGGACTTCCAGGTTATTCTCGCAAAACTTAAAAACAGATCGCTGGATCATGCCTTCGTGAATGGAACCACCAATAATGATGGTGTTATAATCCTGAAAGTTATATCTTCGTCTGCGGGAAATCCTTACCATCTCAACTCCTTCGCCCAGATCCTCCTTTAGTTTTGATGCACATTGTTCTGTGCAACCAAGTGTGGTGGAATAGGCGATTAATGTTTCCATTTAAGCTGAGTGACTTTTCGACGGTGTTAAAAATACACTATTTGTTAACAATTCCTCAACCTTTGGATTCTATTTTTTTTCTTAATTTTACCAAACGCATAACAATTTACACCATTATTACGTATTACAGGAAAAACAGG
>JAOZUK010000839.1 GCA_029938715.1 Bacteroidales bacterium
CTGAAGAAGATCTTGCGGCAAAAATGGTTGGCCGGGAGGTCAGTTTTAAGGTAGCCAAGGAAAAACAGAACCCGGGTAAAAAAATACTTGATATCAAAGAGTTGTACGTTGAAGACAGCAGGGGCATTATGGTTGTAAACGGATTAAATCTTCAACTGCACAAAGGTGAGATCCTGGGAATCGCCGGTGTAGACGGCAATGGTCAGACCCAGTTGATTGAGACCCTGACGGGCCTCAGAAAGGCCAAAAGCGGCAGGGTTGAGGTCCAGGGAAAAGACATCACCAACCTGCCTCCCGGGAAAATTATCAACAATCACAGGGTAAGTCATATTCCGGAAGACAGACAAAAAAGAGGGTTGATTTTTGAATTTGATATTGCTGAAAATATGATCCTCGAAACCTACTTCAAACCTGCCTTTTCTAGAGGAATTACGCTTCTTCATAATAATATCTATAAGAATGCCGATACCCTTATTAAAAAATTTGACATTCGCCCTCAGGATGCAACTCTTCAGGCAAAATCGCTTTCCGGAGGCAACCAGCAAAAGATGATAATTGCGCGGGAGGTTTCCAATGAACCGGAACTGTTGATCGCAGCGCAACCGACAAGAGGTCTTGATGTCGGTGCCATTGAATATGTTCACCAGGCACTGGTGGCTCAGAGAAACGAGGGAAAGGGTGTGCTGCTGGTATCATTTGAGTTGGACGAGATAATGAATGTTTCCGACCGCATTGCGGTTATCTTTGAGGGGAAAATTGTGGGGATCCTTGATGCAGAAGATGCTGATGAGAAAAAGATCGGACTGCTTATGGCAGGGGGAACAGCCTAAAAATGATGGCGTCGTAAAAACTCTTCATCCGGAGTCTCGCAGGCTCGCTTACCTGCTTCGTCATTGCAAATTTAATGTCATTACGACGTACCTACGTACGCCTCATTCCATTAAATTTGCATTCCTCGAATATGAATCTTTTTACTTAGCCATCCAAAATTTTACTTTTTATGAGTTTGTTAAAAATGACTGGTACTAAACTGAAAGAGCTTTTCCTTAAAGGGCCTTTTGGTCTCACTATGACTTCAGTATTACTGGGTTTTTTAGTTGGTGCCATTGTGCTGTTGATCGCCGGTTTTAATCCACTTGAGGCGTATTGGGCAATACTCAAAGGGATATGTTCAAAACCCAAATATGT
>JAOZUK010000840.1 GCA_029938715.1 Bacteroidales bacterium
TTTACTTTGGGGGATGGGAAGTTCTTTGAGCCTCTGGGCCTGGCGCATGATCTGAGTTGACCATTGCTTGGTAAGGTTTTTGTTATAATTATCCGGATCATCAATCCAGTCAAGATCATCACAATCCGGCTCTTCAGAACCTATCAGCACATTATTGCCGACCTCCGGTCTTGAGTAGTTACCCACATCTCCATCTGTGATCATCATCCCTAAATTGTTGTAGTCAAATCCTTCGGGAGAGGGGACATGGCTGACCTCAACCCGAAGGGGTCGAGTTGTAATATTCATGTCGTCAAGAACACCGGCCATTTCATTAATTTGATAAGAGTGGGGACCGGCAACATTAATGACAATGGGTGCTTCGATCATGGTGCCATCCTTTAACCGCACACCACTGGCCTGTCCGTCTTTTTTCAGGATGTCCACCACCTCGGTGTTAAAAGAAAATTCACCACCTCTGGCTTCACAGGCGACCTGAACATTCTCAACACTGAGTTTGGCATCATTGATATATCCTGTCTCGGGGATATAAACAGCACCGGGCAGGGCATCAGCCGTTGGCTCTCCAAAACGGGGATCATCTTGACGAACAGGTGGGCCGTACTGGCGAGAATCAACGATGGCAAGTTTTTCATTCATTTGATCGGCGGTCAGTTCCTGATAAACAACACCCAGCTCATCCATGCTGCTCATAAAATTCATACCGAATTTATTTCGTTCAGTCTTGATCAGCATACAGCCGGTATTGATATATTTTGCCATGCCGCTGGGGTCAACCAATCCCAGATAGTGTCCCCAGTTAAGCCAGTAAAAATACCCCTCTCTTGCCATTGCAACACCGTCGGGCGTTGAATAGTGAAACCGGATAATGGCGCAGGTTGCTGCAGTGGAACCGTAGCCGGCAGAAGGTAATTTATCGATATTCAGGGTCTTATACCCACGTTTTGCCAATTCAAATGCTGTACAGCATCCAATTATGCCGCTGCCGATAATGATGGCATCATATTTTTTCCCCACGATTGAGCTCCTTTTTGATTCATAATAATTTTTAAGGTACTAAAAAAGTTTAAAATATTTTGTGTTTGAATGCAGGAGTACAAATGTTTCTGTATAGGTTATTCCACCGATTTCACTCAAATCTTTTCTGAAAAGTACGTCATTTAATGCATTTAATGAATCAACCATTAT
>JAOZUK010000841.1 GCA_029938715.1 Bacteroidales bacterium
GTAAACCCGTATCCGCCATGTATTTGAATGGCTCTTGCCGTCACCTCGTTTACCATTTCAGATGCAAAGAGTTTGGCAATGGATGCTTCCCTGGTATAGGGTTCGCCCCTGTCTTTCAGGGATGCTGCTGAAAAAATTAATTGTTTGGCCGCCTCGATCTGGGTGGCCATATCAGCTATCTGGAACCGAATGGCCTGGTGTTTTGAAATGGCCGCACCAAATTGTTTTCTCTTTTTTGCATATTTTACGGCTGCATCAAAGGCTGCCATTGCAACACCATATGACTGGGCTGCAATACCAATTCTACCACTGTCCAGGCCTGACATGGCAATTTTAAAGCCATCACCCTCTTTGCTGATTATATTGGAAGCCGGGACAGCACAGTTTTCAAGTATTATATCGGTTGTATCTGAAGCTCTCAGCCCCATTTTATCTTCCAGATGACCGACGATTAGCCCTGGTGTTCCCTTGGGAATAATAAAACAGCTAATCCCCTTATGTCCTTTGCTCTCATCTGTTTTTGCTGTTACCAGAACCACTTTTGAATTTTTACCTGTGGTAATGAATCGCTTGGTACCGTTAATAATATACTGATCACCATCCCTTACAGCTGTTGTCTGCTGGCTGACCGGGTCAGATCCGGCATCAGGCTCTGTCAGGGCGAATGCACCAATCATTTCACCGGAAGCAAGTGGAACCAAAAACTCCTGTTTTTGCTCCTCTGTCCCAAATTTATATAAAGTTTCACAAACAATTGAATTTTGAACTGACATGACTACTGATGTTGAAGCGCAGGAATAAGCAATCTCCGATAATGCCAGAACATAGGAAATCGCATCTGCAGACTCACCGCCATATTCCTCGGGGATCATCATCCCCATTAATCCGAGTTCACCCATCTGCTTGAAATTAACAGCAGGAAATTCTTTTGTTTTATCCCTTTCTGATGCAGTTGCTGCAATGACTTTCCGGGAAAATTCCCTGACCATATTTTGAATCATCAATTGTTCATCAGTAAGCTTGAATAACATGATTTACTCCCCTCTCCTTATTTCCCAGAAACACTAAGGTGCATACACCACAACAATTAGTTCTGCATCTATTTTGCCATTATTTCGCAGGTCATGCTTAACACCGGAATTAAAGTGGAGAGAATCCCCTTTTTTCAATTTATTGATATGATCACC
>JAOZUK010000842.1 GCA_029938715.1 Bacteroidales bacterium
ATTAGATATAATGGTTAACACGTTGGCAAAATAGACCTGCCTACCTTGCCAACGTGGGTTAAGTTGAAAAAGGTAAACCCAACAATCAACTCAGAGCCAAAATCAAGGAGGCAGGTCATGAAGAAAACAATAAAGAATATTGGTTTAGATGTCCACAAAAACTCAATCTCAATTGGAATAGCAGATGAAGGGCGTGATGGCGAAGTCAGATATTACGGTAAAATTGATAACGATATGAATCAATTAAACAAAGTTATCAGGAAGCTAATATCGAAAGGGGCTGTACTTCGATTTGTCTACGAAGCCGGACCATGTGGGTATGCCATCTATCGCTATTTAACCAAGAATGCTATGGAGTGTGATGTTATTGCTCCGTCTAAAATTCCACAACAAAGTGGCAATCGTATGAAAAATGACAGGCGAGATTGCCTTTCATTGGCCAGATTGAATCGGGCAGGTGAGCTTACACCTGTATATGTCCCAACCGAAGAAGATGAGGCCCTAAGGGATTTAGTGCGGGGACGAGAGGATGCCACCCATGCGCTTCGTACAGCAAAACAACGACTCGGCGCATTCCTGCTTCGTCACGATATTGTTTATTCCGGAAAAACAAAATGGACAAAGGCTTATTTTAACTGGTTGTCTGATATCGCCATGTCACATCTTGCACAGCAGATTGTATTTCAAGAATATATCGATACTGTAACAGATTGCAGCAATCGTGTTCAGCGCTTAACTGAGCAGGTCCGACAACAATCTCAGCAAAGCCGTCTGCACGAATTGATTAAAGCTCTTCAATCGATGCGGGGAATTTCTCTTATTGTTGCCGCTACAATAGCAGCTGAACTTGGCGATCTCACTCGTTTTGAAAACCCAGGAAAGCTCATGGCTTTTCTTGGTCTCATCCCCTCAGAACATTCAAGCGGCGAGCGAGTGAAAAAAGGTGCGATTACCAAAACCGGCAATGGCCACGTTCGCAAAGCCTTAGTGGAAGCAGCTCATGCTTATCGTTTTCCAGCAAGAAAAAGCAGAGCAATTCGTAAACGACAAGAAGATTTACCAAAAGAAGTTCTGGATATTTCCTGGAAAGCTCAGTGTCGGCTTTGCACACGTTATCAATATTTAATAACCAAGGGGAAAAAGTCAAATGTTGCAAAAACAGCAATAGCCAGAGAGATTGCAGGTTT
>JAOZUK010000843.1 GCA_029938715.1 Bacteroidales bacterium
CCAATAGATGATCGGATAATTGAAGACCGATGGATGATAGAACGCTTTGTTGTTCCATTTGAAAAGTATTCTAATAATCCTGTTGTTGTGAAGGAATATCCATGGGAGGGATCTGGCCCTTTGATGGGTGGAACAGTACTGTTTGATGAAAAAAGTAAATCATATAAGATGTGGTACCTGGTTTGGGATGAGCACGCCTATTATAACAAGCTTCCTTATTCATACAACATCTGTTATGCAGAATCGAAGGATGGTATTAAGTGGGAAAAACCGATTCTTAATTTATTTGATAGAAGAGGAACAATCGATAAAAAAAACAATTTTATCATATTGGGTCGACAAAAAACGCAAGGTATTGATGTGGAATTAAATCCTACACCAAATTCACCAGCAGAAAAATATGTTGCTATTCATAATGATAGTGGTGGTGTGTTTGTATCTTATTCTGCTGATGGAAAAACTTTCAACTGCTCTTACGAAAGTCCCGCTGTGTGGTACCACAGTGATACACGTAATAATATTTTGTTCGATGAAGTTCGTGACCGATGGTTTATGTTCGTGCGTCCAAGAGCTTATGCCGGTGAAGGATTAAAGCATGTAAACAGACGTCGAGTGGCAGTTAAGGAGAGTGATGATTTAGTACACTGGACTCATGAACGAACAGTAATAGTTCCTGGAGAGGGAGATGTAACAGATTTTTATGGTATGACAGTTTTTCGAAGAGGTGATCTGTTTATTGGATTTCTGCAGATTTATGATGCCGGAAATACTGATAAAGTTTCTTCAGAACTGGTCTGGAGTAATGACGCTTATCACTGGTCACGTTTACCTTTGGGTTCTAAGAATATCCCACTAAATTATGGTAAAGGAAATGATTGGGATGCTGGACAAGTATACATGGCGGATAAACCCATAATTAAAGGTGATGAAATGTGGTTCTACTATACTGGCAATAAAACGCCACACAATGTTCCAGGTGCGCCAGCTATTGGGCTAGCTAAGACTAAATTGGATAGGCTATTTGGTGCTCGGTCATTACCTGATACTTTGGGTAGAATTCTAACTCGTCCGTTTATGGTTAATGGAGATTTAGTAATTAATGCTGATGCTGAGGGAGAGATACGTGTAGATGTACGTTCGGCAATTCGTGATGAACCGCTTGACGGCTGGGGTGTTGATGATTGTA
>JAOZUK010000102.1:0-8514 GCA_029938715.1 Bacteroidales bacterium
ATTGGGTTATTGGTTTGGGTTACATACGGCTTCGCCGTGTTACAGATTTGGGTTACATACGGCTTCGCCGTGTTACAGATTTGGGTTAATGGGCTATAAAATTACTTTCTACTTGCATACTTTCCACTTTCTACTTGCATACTTTCCACTTTCTACTTGCATACTTTCCACTTTCTACTTAATAAACATGATGTTCTTCTTGCATCTCTTTCTCATCAATCTTCTTTTTATTGAGTGCCCGCCAGGCAAAAACAATGTATGCCAGGACGAAAGGTATGGATAATGAAACCCAACTCAAAGCCACCAGGGTGTATTGACTTGAAGAGGCGTTCTGAATGGTCAGGGAACTTTGCAGATCATGGGCCGAGGGATAGAAGGCGGTGTTGTTAAACCCGGCCAGCAAGAAAAGGGAGAAAACCACCAGGACGGTACCCGGACCAGTTAGCCAGATACCATGGCTGCTGTTTTTAAGAAGGGATAGGGCAATCCCGCCCAGAACCATTACCACACCTCCAAGAAACATCCACATGACCAGGGGCATGGCCAGCAGGTTATGAGCGTATTTGAAGGATTCCATAAAAACTTCCCCGGTATCAGGGTTTACAGCATATCCCTCTCTGAGCATCAACCAGATGGCGAAAATGAGAAAGAACCCCACAAAGGGGATGGCATTGCGAAGCAGTGCCTTTCTGCTGCGTGTAATGATGTTTTCATTATCTATGGTATTCATAAAATAGAGCAGTCCGAGTACCCTGGCCAGAAAGAAAACTGTGAACCCAAGCGAGAGGTTAAAGAGGTTGAACGCAGCCTCCAGTCCCCTTGTATCATTGGCCCAAATAACCCTATTCATTTCATCTAAAGAGAATTGAGATCCTGAAAAGAAGGTGGCCACAGCCACTCCCACAAGGAAGGTCCCCAGTAACCCGTTCACAAACAGAAACCCTTCAAAAACCTTCTGTCCGAGGAAATTGTTTGCCTTGGTCCGGAACTCATAGGAGACTGCCTGGATTACAAAGGCAAACAGAATGGCCATCCATACCCAGTAAGCCCCTCCAAAGCTGGTGGCATAGAAGAGTGGGAATGAGGCAAAGAAAGCGCCTCCGAAGGTGACCAGTGTGGTAAAGGTGAATTCCCATTTCCGTCCCAGTGAATTTACGATAATGGTTCGCTCAACAGGGGATTTCCCAATGCTGAAGATGAAAGTTTGTCCTCCCTGTACAAAAAAGAGGAAAACCAGTATGGCGCCCAGGAGGGAGACAATGATATACCAGTACTGTTGTAATGCTAAGTAGGGTAGGTTTCCAAACATGACTATTTTCCTCCGGGACCTTTTTTAATTTGTGTAACAAGGATCTTTATCTCCGCAATAAACAGGATGGTAAAAGTGGCCAGGAAGATCCAGAATGTTACCTGGACCGCACCCGGTTTTAGTCGGGTGACAGCCGACAGGGTGGGCATCAGTTCATAGACCACCCAGGGTTGGCGACCCATTTCAGCCACCAGCCAGCCTGACTGATGGGCGATCCATGGCATGGGCATAGTCACCAGGGCCACCCACATCAACCACTTGTGATTCCCCCACCGGTTTTTCAAACTCAACCACAATACAAGGAGGGTGAAAATCAGAAAATGTGTCCCCAGAATAACCATGACGTGAAAGGAGTAGAAGTTAAGCTTCACATTGGGGATGAGCTCCTTGAGCTCCCTGCCCTTATAGTACCCATATCCGAAGTGTTTGTAATAACCTTCCAGCCATTTGGGATCACTGAACTTCTCCAGAAGGGCAGCATAGGTCACCTCATCTCCCCTCTCTTTGGCTCGCTTCAGCTCCTTGAGTGTTTGAATAGCCACCGCTCCGCGTTCGATCTTCTCCTGATAGGAGATAATTCCCTGTTCCTCATTTCCGTAAACCAGATCGGTTATTCCAGGTATAAACCCACTGGGGGTAAGGAAGACCATATAGGAGAGCGCATTGGGGATCTCAATTTTAAAGATAAAGTCCTGACGGGGATTGGGAAGTCTGGTTGTATCGGTTCGCATGACCCCGATGGCCACCAGGGGGGCATGTGTCTGTCCCTCATACAGAGCCTCCATGGCAGCGAACTTCATGGGCTGGTTCCTGGCTACAATACGGGCTGAAGTGTCGCCTGTGGCCACAGTTGCTATGGCGGAAATCACACCAAATACAGAGGCCACCAGGGTACTCCTTTTGGCGAAAAGCACTTCACGTTTCCTTAGCAGGAACCAGGCACTGACCCCGATTACAAAGATGGAACCCAGCAGAAAACTGGAGGTCACCGTATGTAGAAATTTGTTGACAGCCGTCGGTGAAAAGATCACCTCCCAGAAGTTGGTCATCTCGTTGCGGGCGGTTAATGGATTAAACATGGTGCCTACCGGGTGTTGCATCCATGCATTGGCTACCAGGATCCAGATGGCCGACAGGCTGGCACCAAAGGCTGTAAGCCAGGTGGCTGTGAGGTGGAAACGCTTGCTCACTTTGTTCCATCCAAAAAACATGATGGCAATAAAGGTGGATTCCATAAAAAAGGCCAGTATGCCTTCAATGGCCAGGGGGGCCCCGAAGATATCACCCACAAACCAGGAGTAGTTGGACCAGTTGGTTCCAAATTCAAATTCCAGGATGATTCCGGTGGAGACTCCGATGGCAAAGTTGATTCCGAACAGTTTCATCCAGAATTTTGTGATTCTCTTCCACTCCTCATCCCCTGTCCGCACGTAGATGGTATGCATAAAGGCGACAATGAAAGAGAGGCCGAGGGTTAAAGGCACAAAGATCCAGTGAAACATGGCAGTCAGTGCAAACTGGCCTCTCGACCAATCCACCAGTGACATATCAATAGATTCAAGCATATTGCTAAGGGTTTGTTAACTGTTCCAATACGTGATTGCTGCGCTCCTCGTCACTCTCAAACTTCTTCTGAAGTATATCGGGGAAAAAGAAGAGCCGAAGAATGGCAAACATGATAAAAAGCTTGAGCAGAATAATGCCCCAGAGCTTTTTGCCCCATGTCATATTTCTGAAACCGTCGCGATAAAATCTGAAGATCCTTTTGAACATGATTTAGAATTCGGCAGAAAATAAATAATAAAGATAGGTATTCAAATATATTATTTTTACTGTTTCTAAATAAACTATAATTTTATATTCAAACGCTGGGATATCCATCAAAATCAACGGATATTTGTTATTATACCTAATCCATCCGCATAAGGAAGACTATTTGACCTGAAACCCTAAAACTAAAGGATGAAAAAATCAATACTTACATCACTGTTTCTACTGGCTTTTTTCACCATCCATGCACAATCTGATTCAGATGTTGAAATTGGTGTGATTGAGAAGCTGGATACATACATCCCCATGGATGCCATGCTTATCGACGAGAACGGAGATACCGTGATCATCGGGGATCTGATTGACAAACCTACCATTCTGAACTTTGTCTATTTCCGTTGTCCGGGAATCTGCTCCCCGCTTATGGACGGACTGGCCGACGCTATGGACGGTACCGACCTGGTGTTGGGAGAGGATTATCAGGCTCTGACCATCAGTTTTGATCCCAGGGAAGGAACCTTTCTGGCCGTAAAGAAGAAGAATAATTACCTGAACCTGATGAAGAAGAAAGAGCAGGCAGAGAAGGGCTGGCTCTTTTTCACCAGTGACAGCACCAATGTTTCTAACCTGACCGAAGCCACAGGATTCAGGTATAAGCCCACGGGGAATGATTTCATTCATGCGGCCACATTAATCATTGTGGACCCGGAAGGAAAGATTACTCGTTATATGAATGGGATCTATTTCCTGCCCTTTGAATTAAAAATGTCCATACTGGATGCTGCCATGAGCAAATCCGGGCCTACCATCAACCGGGTATTACAATATTGCTACTCCTACGACCCGGAGGGTCAGAAATATGTAATGAATATTACCAAGGTAGCCGGAACACTGATTATATTTATGGGAGTGATCCTGTTCCTGGTACTGGTTCTTATGAAAAAAAGAAAAAAAGCATAGCATATGACATCGAACGATTCTGAGAATAAAGGTTATAAATCCTACCTTGAGGAGGACGGGGGAAGAAAAGGGATCTTTAAATGGATCCTCTCCACCGACCATAAACGGATCGCCTTGCTCTATCTCTACTCCATGATGGTCTGGTTCACCGTGGGGGTTGTGCTTGGATTGTTAATGAAACTAGAATTGATTGCTCCCGGACAAACCATCATGGGGCCTCAGAGCTACAATGCCACATTCACCGTACACGGAGTGATAATGATCTTCCTGATTGTCATTCCCGGACTACCTGCAGTGTTCGGGAATTTTATGCTGCCCATCCAGATCGGGGCCAAAGATGTGGCCTTCCCCAGGCTAAATCTTTTATCATGGTACATTTATGTGCTGGGATCGATCCTGGTGATTTTATCACTCTTTGGTAACGGCCCACCCGACACTGGATGGACCTTTTATGCACCTTATAGCTTTAAGACCGGTACCAACATGCTGCCCGCGGCTCTGGGTGCATTTGTACTTGGATTTTCCTCCATCCTGACGGGACTTAACTTCATTGTGACCATCCACAGGATGAGGGCGCCAGGGATGACCTGGTTTAAGATGCCTCTTTTTACATGGACCCTATACGGAACAGGCTGGATTCAGCTATTGGCCACCCCCATTATTGGCATCACACTGCTTATGGTTGCCGGAGACAGGATTCTGGGTATCGGATTCTTTGATCCGGCCAAAGGCGGAGACCCCTTGCTATACCAGCACCTTTTCTGGATCTATTCACACCCTGCTGTTTACATTATGATCCTACCGGCCATGGGAGTTATCTCCGAGATCATTCCCACTTTTTCCAAAAAGACCATTTTTGGGTACAAGGCCATTGTACTCTCCACACTGGCCATTGCATTTGTAGGCTATTTCGTCTGGGGACATCATATGTTCACCTCGGGCATGAGCGGCACCGCCCTATATACATTCTCAATTCTCACTTTCCTGGTGGCCATCCCCAGTGCCATCAAAGTGTTTAACTGGATCTCCACCATGCACCAGGGATCCATCAGCACGGATATTCCGTTTCTTTGGGCCGCCTCATTTATATTTGTGTTTTTAATTGGCGGACTAACAGGGCTGGTGGTTGGCGCACTGGCTACAGATGTGCATCTTCATGACACAGCATTCGTAGTAGCTCACTTCCATTTCATTGTATTCGGAGGGGTTGGATTTGCATTTTTTGGGGCCATACACTACTGGTTTCCAAAGATTTTCGGTCGCATGTACGACAAAAGCTGGGCAAAAACCGGATGGATCATTTTTTTTGTTGGTTTTGTAACCCTTTATGGGCCAATGTTCTATCTGGGAATGATAGGGATGCCTCGCCGGTATTTCGATTACCTGGATGAATTTCATGGTCCCAATATTGTCTCCACATTGGGAGCCCTTGTGATGATTGCCGGTCTTTTGATCATTCTGACCAACCTGATCAAAGCAGCACGTCATGGAGAAAAAACAACCGAAATGAATCCGTGGGGTGGGACCAACCTGGAGTGGCAGATTCCGACTCCTCCTCCACTGGAGAATTTTGATGAGATCCCGGTGATCGAAAAAGCTACCTATAAATACGATTAAACCATTTTTTATGTCTGCAACTTCTGCACATATTAACGAACACAGGGATGACACTGCCTCCAAACTGGGCATGTGGCTATTTATATTTACAGAGCTGATGCTTTTCGGGGGACTCTTTATTACTTACTCTGTGTATCGTTACAGCCATTCGGGGGCTTTCCACCTGGCTGCCCAGGAGCTGGATGTGACCATGGGAACCATCAATACGGTTATCCTGCTTATCAGCAGCATGACCTTAGCCATGTCCACAACCGCCATCCAGAAAAAAGACAAGAGGACCACCCTTATCCTGATTGGAATTACCCTGGTCCTGGCCCTGGTCTTCCTGGTGAATAAGTACTTTGAATGGAGTGCAAAAATTGGTCACGGCATATGGCCTGGTTCTCCACTACTTGAAGAGCTGGGGAGGGGTGACACCCTGTTTTTCGGACTCTATTTCTTTATGACAGGACTGCATGCTGTCCACATCATTGTGGGAATGGTTATCCTGATTGTTGTTTTCGTTTTTGTATGGAAAGATAAACTCACTTTTGACAATTTCCAGTTGCTTGAGAACGGAGGCCTTTACTGGCACCTGGTGGATCTTATCTGGATCTTTCTGTTCCCGCTTTTTTACCTGATTACTTAATTTAAAGCATATGTCAGATACTTCACATCACATCGTACCCTACAGCACCTACGGACTTATCCTCCTGTTACTTCTGGTCTTGACCGGTACATCGGTGGCGGTCACACAGATCGAGCTAACCAAGTGGTCCACGGCTGTTGCATTGCTTCTGGCCGGCACTAAATCGGCCTTTGTACTGGCTATATTTATGCATCTTAAATTCGACCAGAAGATCTTTAGAATCATGGCTGTGCTTATTATTCTTCTTTTGGCCTCAGTTATTATCATCACTTTCCTGGATTACGCATTCAGATAAACCACCTTACTCATGTATACTGCAGATCCACAATATGCTTCTAACTTTGTCGCGGGAGTCGACCTGGCATTTATGGTTATCCTGGGAATTTCCATTTTCTTTCTGATCGCCCTCACCATTGTCATGCTGGTGTTCATCTACAAATACCGGAGGGACAGGCATCCTGAAGCCATTCAGAATGAAGGAAATAATAAGCTGGAGGTCATCTGGACCGCCATTCCCCTTGTGCTGGTACTGGTGATGTTCTACTTCGGATGGATGGGTTGGAAACCCATGACGAATCCTCCCGAGGAAGCCATGCATGTGAAGGCTATTGCCAGAATGTGGAATTTCAGCTTCCAATATGAAAACGGGAAAATTACCGATACCCTGTATGTGCCCATCAATGAACCTGTGATCCTTGACCTGGTTGCTCTGGATGTTTTGCATAGTCTTTATATTCCTGCATTCAGGGTGAAAGAGGATATGGTGCCCGGACAGGAGAAAGTAATGTGGTTTATCCCGGGAACTGAAGGAGAGTTCGATCTGTTCTGTACCGAATATTGCGGATTGGAACACTCCTATATGTTTACAGGAGTGAAGGTGATGCCCAGGGATGAGTTTGATGCCTGGATCACTGATACAACTGCAGCCGCACCTGTTGTTGACACCGAAACTTCACTGGCAGACCAGGGATGGGAAGTATTACGCCGGAACGGATGTAATGCCTGTCATTCGGTGGATGGAACTAAACTGATAGGACCCTCCTATCTGGGCGGATGGGGTACAATGCGTTCTGTGGTTACCGGACGTGAAGAGCGTGAAGTGGTTGTGGACGCAGAGTATGTGAGACGATCCATATACGAGCCAAATGCCGATGTGGTAGAGGGGTTTAACAAAGGGTTGATGCTCTCCTACAAAGATATGTGCAGTGAGGAAGAGATCGTGCTTATTATCGAGTATCTGAAAGCATTGAATGAGTAAAAGAACCCCTGGATTTTATGTCGCTGCCTATTTAAAACTGGGCAAGGTTACGATTTCCATTCCTGTGGCCCTCACCGGGTTCCTGGGGTATTTTCTATATAAACCGGTCATTGACGCTGCAGCGATTCTATCTGTATCCGGGATTTTTCTACTTTCCCTTGGATCAGGTGCTCTGAATCAGATCCAGGAGCGAAAAACCGACGCCCTTATGAAACGAACTGCAGGCCGACCCATTCCAGCCGGTATAATCACCGTGCGGAAGGCCATTCTGTTCTCTGTAATCTGTGCACTTTCCGGTACCATCCTGTTGATATTGACCGGGCACCTCCTGGCAGCCGCATTGGGGATTTTTACCCTTTCCTGGTACAACCTGGTATATACTCCGCTGAAAAGAATCACAGCCTTTGCTGTTCTTCCCGGTGCCCTGATTGGAGCATTGCCTCCGTTGATTGGATGGACAGCTGCAGGCGGAGATCCCTGGAATTTAGAGATTATTACTGTAGCATTCTTGCTATTTGTGGGCCAGATGCCTCATTACTGGTTATTATTAATAAAGATTGGCAGCGAGTTCCGGGATGCCGGCATGCCTGTAATCACCAGTCTTTTCGAACCCCGTCAGATCAGAAATCTCAGCTTTATATGGATTGCTGCCACTGGTGTCATTGTGATGATGCTTCCGGCAACTCCGATCATCCAAAGCCGTGTCATCTCACTGATCCTGATCATTTCGGCCCTGGTATTTCTAATTCGCATGTTCCAACACATTTACAGGGGTAATCTGATCAAACATTGGAAAAAGGCGTTTATTACTGTAAATTTGTTCTACCTGGTCATCATCCTGGTACTGATTGCCGATCGAATCTTTTGAACGTTTGGTAGATTTAGGTGTTACTTGTTAATAATTGGATTCCTAATGTATATTTAGATATGAAGAAACTTATGATCGTCCTGGCAGCAATGACATTTCTGTTT
>JAOZUK010000102.1:8614-14698 GCA_029938715.1 Bacteroidales bacterium
ATATTTAGATATGAAGAAACTTATGATCGTCCTGGCAGCAATGACATTTCTGTTTGCCTGCAACAGCCAGACCAAGAATGCTGAAACCAAAGTCGAATCGGTAAACCCTGAGTGGATCGAGGTGGTCCTTAATGTGGAGGGTATGACCTGTGATGGTTGCGAAAATGCCATAAAGGCCGGCGTGGAATCCCTGGATGGAATTGATGTAGTAGAATCATCGCATGAAGAGGGCTGGACCAAAGTTAAATTCGATCAATCCCTTACATCGATGGAGGAGATCAAAGGCAAGATTACCGATACCGGTTACGTGGTGGAGGGTGAGAAAAAGGAGGAGAACCTTTAATTGACTCTCCTCGCAGCTGATCAGGTGGTGCCTGTTTACTGTCCCTTTACATATTTTTCAAACCACCTGAGCTGTTCCCACAGCACATGCTCTATGCTTTCCATCGACCGGTAGCCATGATCCTCGAAGGGCAGGAGCACCAGGCGGGCAGTACCGCCCGATCCACGTACGGCTTCGTAGAAAACCTCGGACTGGAAGGTCAGGGTTCCCGGGTTGGAGTCGTCGTTGCCGTGAATGATCAGCACCGGCTCGTTGACCTGATCGGCGAAAAAGGTAGGTGAAACCTGTATATACACATCCCTTGCCTCGAACAGGGAGCGGCGTTCGGACTGGAACCCGAAAGGCTGGGTGGTCTTGTTGTAGGAGCCGCTTCGGGCGATTCCGGCTTTAAACAGATCCGTGTGTGCCAGAAGGTTGGCCACCATGAGTCCTCCATGGCTATGGCCAATTACACCAATTCGCTCAGGATCGGTCACTCCCATCTCCACCGCCTTGGCTACCGCAGCCTCCGCGTCGGCCACCAGCTGGGGCACAAAGGTATTGTAGGTGGTCTCCGGGTCGCCGACCATGGGCATAGCGGTCTGGTCCAGCACGGCATAGCCCTGGAGCAGGAAATAGAGGTGGGAAGCTCCATATAAACGCATGAAGCGCCGGGTGGAGCCCCTGACCTGCCCGGCTGTACTTGCACTGGCATATTCCAGGGGATAGGCATAAACTACAGTGGGCAGAGCGGTGCCTTCCTTATATCCTGGGGGAAGAAGCAACTGGAAGCTAAGCGGTACCCCGTCTTCCCTCTCGTAGCGTACAATCCGTTTTTTAATCTGCCGTAATTCCGGAGTAGGATCTTCAAAATTGGTGACCGGCACCCGATTCAGTTGCCGCATGGCTTCCCCTTCTGCTGCTTTGATCTTTTTTCCAGGGGTAGCCAGATAGTAGTTGGGCACATCAATCGAAGACTCGGAACGCAGAATGAAGTTGTCCTCATCACCGGCAAAGGCCACGAATGACTCGTAACGTTCCGGATCGCAGCGGAACAGGCGACTGGACTTACCGGTCTCCAGATTCCGGAGGTCCAGAAATGGCCTGTCGCCCTGTTCGGTTGCCCCGCTTCCCCGGAAATATACCCCATCCTTTTTCTGATGCATGACCCAGCGGCCATTGGGCAATTGCTTCCTGACCGGATTGCCCGGATTGTTGTAGCGATCGCTCTCATCCATATCGAACCAGAGCCGTGAGGTGCCCTGGTCAACGTCCAGCAGCCAGACATAGCGCCAGCGAAGCATCCGTTCGTTTTCAGTCAACATGAGCATGCCTCCTTCTTCCGCCCATGCATTCCTCCAGGGCTGGATCCGGTGCTTCGCTCTGAAAACCTCCTCAGCGTCACCCTTGAAAGGGGCTTCCAGTCGCATAAGCCGGTCGCGGTGCGGCACTTCTGCCATCGGATCCCCGCCATCCAGTGCCTCCACCCAATACAGGGTGTGGGGTGCAGTGGGCCGCCAGCTAATAGAACGCGGTCCCTCGGTCTCTCCATGTATGGGGACCGCATCGGCCAGTGGGTAGGAATAAATGCCTGCCACCTTTTCCCCTTGATCGTTCCATACTTCGGCCTCGTAGGCAAAACGCCACCAGGCCACCTCGTGTGACCAGGGACCCACCAGGCGTTCTATAAGGATGTACTTTCCATCGGGCGAAAACTCGGCCGTAACATAGGGAGCGGGCTCGCCAAGGACTTCCATTTTGCCTGTTTCCGGCTCCACAATGACCAGCTCCCTGCTGGTATAGTAGGAAAATAGTTCATCGTCGTAGGCGGTCTCCAGCAAATTGCGCGCCTCATAGGTGGAGCGGGCATTGGCCCCTGCTCCTTGGCGGATCTCCGGACCTGCCGGAATGACAGGCGCTGTGGGAGCTGGACCACGTTCCGGGATGCGGTGAACCAGCAGGCGCTCCTGATCGGGCAACCAGGTCACAGGATTTGCCATCAAGGGATTGAGAACCGTATTTTTGATCTTGCTTATTTTTCCATCCACAGATCCGACCCACAATTCGAAGCCATCAGGGAATTCAACGGTGAGGGCAAAGCGCCGGCCATCCACATTCCATGCTACTTCAAAGACTTCAGCCCCGGCAGGCAGATCTAGTGCAGTCCGGACTCCATCCTCAATGCGGATTATATAGGGAGAGGTACCCCCCCAGTTTGCACCATGAAAGCCGTTAGTGGCGGGATTAACCCGCATTCCGGCTAGTTTATGCATGGGAGCACCCATCTCGGCCAGGGTAGGATATTGTAGGCGTTCGGCCAGGAACATATACTCGCCCGTTGGAGCAGTCCATACCAAAGGGAGTTCCGGTGCGTGAAGCACTTTCATAATTTTTTCCGGTGGGGCCTGCCATCCAGCGTCCGAATCCTGTCCTGCTATAGGCATAATATAGATTGCCACTAAGGCAATCAGAATGACTAATTTCTTGATCATCCTTCTCATTTTTCAATGTTTTTGAGGTGAATAGATATTGATGGACCAGTAAGTTACGAAATTCTTACCTAATGAGCAGTGTAAGGAACCCCATCCACAGGACCGCATCGGCGGTCCACCTGTAGTATTCATTCTTCCTGAAATAGGAGGGCAGAAAGAGCACCATCAACAGAATAGTGGCCATGCCTGTAAGAATCAGTGCAAACTGGCTGTACTGGTCCGATCCAAAAACAAGAAACTGTAGCAACGACATCAGGTAGACGGATATGCCGGTGACCACCAGCATTTTTCTGGTGGTATTCCTGCCCAGGGTATGAGCCAGGGAAGCGATTCCCAACCTGTTATCAAGCTGAATGTCATAAAGGGAGATCACACCCAGGTTCATCAGGAGTACTGCTGCAAAGATTAGGGCAATCATTGCATCCGGAGATCCAAAATCGCCTTCCCTTGACACAATGGGGCCCAGCCAGGTACCTGCCATATAGAGAATGAGTACAAAGACTTCTCCAGGTATAAAAAGGACCCTGTTCTTTTTGAAAAGGTGACGCATGGCATAGAACAGCAACACCAGTCCGGCCAGCATGAGGGCATATTTCAGGAAAGCCTGATCCATAAAATTAAAGATCAGCAGAATATCCACAATGGCAATTACTCCCATGGCATAAAGCAGGAGACTCCTGTTCCTGAAGATGAAATGATGAATCTCCCTTTCACTCTTCTTTCGGTGTTTCCATGCATCCAGCACATGGTCGCCCATATAGAGAAGCCACACTGTAAAAGCCAGGGTGACCCACCAGCTCCAGCCTGGGTTTGCACCAAGCAAGCGAGCTGCCAGGCAGGAAGAGCCCAGGGCCCCTGCAACTATATCAAGACTTAGAAAATGAAACTGGCGATATATTCTCATTGAGTGCTTTTAAACTTATCCCTCTGATCAGGTATGATGATTTTTGCACTCTTCCATGTAGGGGTGATTTTCCGGGTAGAGATTAGCCCTGCTCAGCACATAACCGGTGACCAGCATAAACAGTCCGGCAAATCCAATAAAGGTCCCGATCTCCTGGAATCCCAGTACCTGCTCACCTACCGTCCCCGGAAAGATCTGGATATAAAGATCTATGAACTGGCCAATGATCAGAAATGGGATCACAATCTTCAATACGGTTTTGTTCCTGGAAGTTGCTTTGGGCATTAGCAAAACAAAGGGCAGGAACCAGTTAATGGCAATGTTGGCAAAGAAAAAGAACCCCCAGCCTTCACCCCTTACCCGGGGAAGGAAATAGGCCGTCTCTTCCGGTATATTTGCATACCAGATAAGCATAAACTCGGTAAACCAGAAGTAGCCCCAGATGATGCAAAGCATAAAGATATAGCGGGAAAAATCTCCCAGGTGACTTTTATTCAGAAAGGGGAAATAACCTTTCTGATTCATCAGCAGCACCACGAATGTGATTACAATGGCGGCATGGTGAAAGGCTGCAACAAAATTCTTGATGGCAAAGATGGTGCTGTACCAGTGTGCATCAATGGACATGACCCAATCGATCATGGCAAATGAGAAGGTAATGATCACAATAAAAATAAAGACCTTGGAGAGATGCTCCAGCTTTTTAAAGGGCTCCAGCCCCCCTACTACATCTTCCTTAAGGGATATACGTCGAATCAGGAGAAACATGAGGATCCACAATGCAAAGTAAGTCACCATACGAATGATCCAGAATGGCAAATTCAGAAAAGGAGCCTTGTGTGCCAGCAAGGGATCATGTGCCACTGCATCGGCATGTGACCAGTGGTATAGCGATTGTGCTCCAAATATCATGACCAGAAATAAAACAGCAGCCACGGGCAGGTAACCGGCCATGGCTTCAGGGATGCGTAAGAACCCTGCTGACCACCCCGAATGGGTTACCCTCTGGATGGAGAAAAAGAGTAATGCTCCTGCAGAGAGGGAGACAAAGTATACATTGTTAAGCAGGAAATTGGCCCAACCCCGTTGGGGATCTCCGGTGAATGCCACAACCATGGCCACAATTCCCACCACAATCATAACCAGGGTTGCTATGATAAAGATTCGGGATAATTTAATTTTCTCTTCCATTGTTAGATGTTTTGGCCAACTACTTTTGCAGGGTTTCACGAATATGGAGAATGATCTTCCACCGGTCGTCAGGTCTGATCATGCCGCCATGTGCGCCCATGATCCCATATCCTACTGTTATGGAGTGGTATATCTCGCCATCCTTCAGGGCTTTTACATTGTCTTCCACCAGACTGGCGGGAGGATAGGGATATCGTTCGCTTGTATAGAGATACCCCATCCCATCGCCCTGCGATCCGTGACAGGAGAGACAAAAGATGTTGTATAATTCGTTGCCCTTCTTCAGATTCTCCTCTGTGCTTTCCCACGGATTTACCATGGCTTCACCAGCAGCAATGCGGTCCTCATCGGTCTTTTCCCAGGCAAATGGCACCATCTCCCGGGGCACAGTTCCCTCCACAGGGGTTCGCATGGTCAGGTTGTCTTCAAAATTGGGATTGGAGGTATAGGATTCAAACGCGTTGGAATAATACATGTCGGGCATATAGTCCCATCCGGTACTGGAACGGGTCCGGTCGCACGATACAAGGGCCACCAGAACAACTGCGAATATTATGGATCTTCTGCTCATTTTTTGCAATTTACTTTTCAATGACTTCGGTGGCTCCGGTCTCTTTCATAACCGAGGTGACTCTCCCGGTATCCACCTTCTCCTTCTTTACCAGGATTACAAATTTATCGTTGGTAGCCCCTTCATGGAAGATGGGCTTTTCATTGCTGGGCCACAGATTGGCTCTCCATGAGAAGGTGAACAGACTGAGGATGGTGATGCTGAAGATGGTAAGGATAATGGTGATGACCAGAAAGGAGGGGAATGCATTGCTGGGTTTTCCTCCATAGTTAAGGGGCCAATCGATCACAGCAGTATACACCAGGAAAGCGAGTACTCCCACAGTTGCAAAAAAGCCATAGAACCATCCCACGATGGTCAGCCTGGACTTCTTCCCATGGTTCTCAAGAATCTCATGGACCGGATAGGGTGTAAAAACATCTTCGATCTCCATCTTCTGATCCTTCATCTTTCTGAAAGCGGTGAGCATGGGCTCTTCCGAATCAAATACCCCCAAAAGATATTGTGTTTCCATATCAGCTACTTTTAACTTTCTACTTTTCACTTTCTACTTTCTACTTGTTTACTTTTTACTTTCTACTTTCTACTTTCTACTTTCTACTTT
>JAOZUK010000844.1 GCA_029938715.1 Bacteroidales bacterium
TTGGGTTTTGTGGTAAACCGTGCCCACCATGCAGAAATAGGTGGGATCAGTCCGGGATCCATGCCACCCAACGCAAGATCACTGGCCGAAGAGGGAGTGGTAATTAATCCATTCTTCCTTGTGAAGGGGGGAGAAGTAGATTGGGCAGGTATTAAGGAGATATTAACTCAATCCAGGTATCCAACCCGGGCCGTTTCCGAAAACCTGGCGGACCTGAATGGAGCCCTGGCTGCCAATCGAAAAGGAGCTGCGGAGCTGTTGGCTCTCCATGACCAATATGGAACGACTAAGATAAGGAGCTTTATGGAACTGCTTAAATCCCATGCTGCGCGGAAGACACTGGAAGCCATGCAAACGTACCCCCTGCAAAGTGGATATGCACGGGAATATCTTGATGATGGAACACCCCTTGAAGTGAAAATCACCCGCAGCTCCAATGGCTTTCATATGGACTTTACTGGAACAGGAGGTGTTCATCCAGGCAACCTCAATGCCAACCCGGCCATAGTGCACTCTGTGATTATGTATGTGCTCAGGTTGTTGCTAAAGGAAGAGCTCCCCCTGAACGACGGAATGTTGGAGCCCGTTGAGATAACCTTACCCGAGGGTTTACTAAATCCCCCCTTCCCTGATGATCCCTATAAGTGCCCGGCCCTTGTAGGAGGCAACGTGGAGATCAGTCAACGGCTCACCGACACCCTGTTAAAAGCGCTGGAGTTGCAGGCTGCCAGTCAGGGTACCATGAATAATGTCCTGTTTGGAAACGAGCACTTCGGATATTATGAAACCATATGCGGAGGTTGTGGAGCCGGACCCGGGTTTAAGGGAGCCGATGCCGTTCATCACCACATGACCAATACCCGCATCACCGATCCGGAGATTATGGAACACCGATACCCGGTGCAACTGGTGAAATTCCAAATTCGAAAAGGATCGGGCGGTAAGGGAGAGTTCAGGGGAGGAGATGGTGTAACCAGGGAGATTCGCTTCCTGGAAAAAGTAGAGCTCTCCCTGCTTACACAGAGAAGAAACAGTGGCCCTTATGGAATGAAAGGAGGAGGGGATGGTAAACCGGGTTGTCAATATGTGATTAGATACGATGGGGTCAAAACCTCATTGGAATCAGTAAGTACAACCTTTATCAATCCCGGGGACAAGCTGGTTATTCAAACTCCGGGAGGGGG
>JAOZUK010000314.1 GCA_029938715.1 Bacteroidales bacterium
CTTTTCGCGAAGCTCGCAAGGAAATTGCTGATTTGCTAAGTCAATTTCAGAGGCACTAATATTATGAAAAAACTATTATTTTGGAATATCCACATACTATATTCTATTGTTTTGCTATCATTCTGCCAAGTACTTGGGGCAGCCGAGCCTTTGGTCTTGCAGGAGCAAGATAAGGGCATAGTCAGCATCCGCAGTGGAGATGGCAACTTGGTGTTTGACTTAAAATATAATGAAGGCTGTTATTTTAATCGTGTAGAAGTTAAAGGGACACAAGTGATCGATCCCGAAAAAGGAGTATTTTCTGCCATCAAATTAAACGAACATTGGTTTACCACTCGTGACAAAAATGCTTTAGCAAGTGTAAGAGTGCATGGTGATACGGTATTGGTTGATAACATTCGCTACGGAAGTAAAGACTATTTAGTAGAAGAAAACTGGAAGATTATTGCTTTACATGATGCTATAGAATGGACTATTCAACGCCGAGCAATGGGTGAAGGTAGCGTTGAAGATGCCGCAGGTGCAGAGTGGGTGTTTTCTGACATGCAAATTTGGACAGGTGCAATTTTAGATAACGGCGGTGTGGCATGGAATAGATTTCTTGAAAGTAGAAATATGACTTATGGTTCCCATGCCGGGAAGGTATTGTTTTGGAATAAGGCCAATGATCATTGCCTGGAAATCGAACCAACTGAAATAGGAGATCAACAAATCGCCACAAGGTTTACCCACAATTTTGATGATACACAGAGCTTTGTCCATACGCTTAGTGATTCAGTACTTAAGACAAGGGTTGATTTAAGTAGATTTCTTCCCGATAGCCAGGTATTGTGGAAACCGTTTCGTATCAACAACGATACGAAGGTAACCTATCGCATTTCCGCTTCAAGCTATAAAGCGCGCTTTGATCTTGGGGATTTTAAGGGTGTAGATGAGGATGCTGTACGTGAGATGCTTAATACCATTACCCGTTATGGAGTACTTGACAATAAACTTGTAGGAGCAAATGGCTGGCGTTCTGGTTATATCTGTTTACATGAACAATGGTTTGCGCAAATGGCGATGGCTATACAGGATGAAGGTTACACCCGTAACGTGAGTGCAGCCTATGATTATTTCAGGGATAACGCAATACTTCCGAATGGTAGAGTGCTTGCGAGGTTTAAGTATTATGATGATGATGCTATGAGTGGAACCTATAATGATCAGGGATTCTACGAGGCGGTATGGGGATATCTATTGGATAGCCAGCCAGATTATGTAATGGTAGTGGCAGAACAGTTCCATAACACAGGTGACATAAACTGGGTGCGTAAGCAGAAGGAAACGTGTGAAGCCGCATTAGAGTATATGCTAAAACGCGACAGCGATGGAGATGGACTTCTAGAGATGATGAATCAGTCTCATAAAGATAAACAGGGTAGCGATTGGTTAGATATCATCTGGGCTGCCCATGAAAATGCTTTGGTCAATGCAGAAATGTACAATGCAATGGTCTTATGGGCTGAGGTGGAAGATATTCTTGGAGATCAATATAGGGCAGATCGTTATCGAAAAGCAGCAGCCAAATTAAAAGAGAGTTACAATAAAAACATTAAGGATGGCGGCTTTTGGAATCCGGAGAAAAAATGGTATGTGCACTGGCGTGATAAGGATAATTCGGTTCATGGTAACAACCTGGTGGTTCCTGTTAATTTTAGTGCCATTGGGTATGGATTATGCGATGATGATGTTCGTAGAGACGAGTTGCTTAAAGTACTGGAAAACGCAATGCGTAAGGAAGATTTATTTACTTGGCCGGCGTGCATATATTCCTACGAAAAGGAAGAGGTTCGAATACCTCACAACTATCCATTTCCAAAGTATGAAAACGGAGACATTTTCTTGTCATGGGCTGAGTTAGGAACACGATCGTATGCCAAATACGATCCTAAAATTGCCATGAAATATATTAGCAATATCATCGGACAATATAAATTAGACGGATTGGCTCATCAGCGATATGCCCGTGTCTCACAGAGTGGAAAGGGTAGCGATATTCTTGCTGGTAATGGTATGGCAATAATGGGATTGTATCGTAATATTTTCGGAATACAACCACAGTACAACAGACTGTATCTCGAGCCGCATCTGACAGAAGCATTAAATAATACAATGGTACGATACAAGCTACGGAGTACTAACTATCAAATTGTCTTAAGAACTGACCAATACCAAATATCGACTAATAATTTTACAATCAGCTCTAGCCAAGCCTTCGGTATTGACACTGATGCGAAGCAACTAAAATACTTCGAGGGCAAAAGCCGTACACCCAAATTGATTTTTGAAAGATCAGAGAAAAATGATTTACATGTTGGTATTATTGAGGTTGCTCAGCAGGAACTACCAGCCTGGACATTGCAGAGTGATAAACCTCTTAACGTGACGCAAACCGTTTACGGCCTTAAGTCTGGTGTGAAGTATCATTTGCTCTTTGAATCGAAAGTTATTGGAGAAAAAGTTGCTGATGCTAAAGGAAGTTTGTCTTTCTCAGTGAATTTAACAAATAGAGATAAAAAGCAAGTTACTGTCATCGAAGTCAGTCAAGATAATATCAAGGATTAAGTCGAAAAAACTAGAGAGAAAAAATATGAGAGATTTAAAAATAATTTTCCTGTTTATTGCATTGATATTAGTATCGCCAAAAGTATTTGGGCAAAAACTTACACCAGAAATGCTTGGAATGGCAAGAGAGGATATTAGATTTACTGATAACCAACTAAGACTTTTTAATGGTAGAGGCTGCATTTATGTTAAGCAGAATAGTTTGACTGGTCTGCACGCTATTCAATTTCCACCCATTGATATTAGCCAGTACCAGTTCAGACTTGATTTCCGTGATGAAAATAATAACATTCTTATTCAAGATAACATACCTGAACTTTGGGACGATTGGAAAGAAAAAAAATCGGGCTATGATCCGTTGGGTGTTAATTTTAGAGCTGGTTATCCCAATGCAGTACTTAGCCAGGATGAATACTGGAAACCTAATTCTTATCATCGTAATGGTACCTATCACAAAAGATACGGCAAACAATGGATATCGTTCGCTATAGAAACTGAAGCAGTGGTTTCCGGAAACCGAGATGAAGTTTATCTTGAGGTCACTATTACAAACCGTGATGATAAACCGTTATCACTAACATTAATTCCTGTACAGCTGGTTCGATTTGAGGATCCTTCCACACCGGGAAATGAGAATATCTATAAAAGAATAAGTCCTTATCTTCTTCAAAATTCACAGTATCAAATATCATTAAGCAGTGATCTAAAAAAGCATGATGATAACGGTTGGAAATTAGTGATTGAAGGAAAATCTACAAGGGTTGCTCGCATTGCTATTCATGCACAATCTGTTCAGAATGAAGAACCTAACCTATATTTCCCAGATATAGAACAACATATGCTAGTAGCTAAAGAGACAACCAAAAAGCGATTACTGTGGGCGGCTGAGAAATTGCCGACAATTAAAACTGAGAATAAAAGATTAGATGAATTTTACAAACGTTCCATTCTTACTGTTGTAGAAAGTAAATGGGAGCGGGAAAATTTTATTGCTAACCCTTTCTGGGCGGCAGGACAATGGCTCTATACAATTCCTTGGGACTTGTGTTTTCTGAGTGATATGATCACGATGATGAGTCCTGAGAGTATGCGTGAAACAATTAGTTTGTTTTTCAGTGAAGATGAACTTGGCTGTTCAAACATAGGCTGGGATGGATGTGCGCCGGGTGTTTTCTACATAATGCAGCCCTTTGCCCTTAAAATGATGATAGAAGCTTATCTGCGTCAAACTGGTGATATCGAATTTTTAAATAAAGATTTATCTGGTAGAACCATACTCGGTTGGATGAAAATCTGGGGTGATATTCTGCAGAAAGATTTTACTACTAACGGAATGATAGATATTGGGAATGACCCTGAAGCTCTCGTGGAAATTCGTACAGATGGTTATGATAACATTGTACCTGTACTTAATGGACATGCTGTTGAATATTACAAGTGGCTCGGTTTATGGTGCGGAGAATTTAATGACCCGGACAGCACAAAGTTTAATAAACTTGCTGCAGATTTGGAAAAACGATTCCATGAAAATTTGTGGAATAGTGAAAAACGTTGGTTTGATAATATCTATCC
>JAOZUK010000845.1 GCA_029938715.1 Bacteroidales bacterium
TTGTTTATCCAACTCTTCATGAAGCCACCTCATGTGTTTCAATAGAATTGTCTGTACATTAATCGGTGTTTCCTCACTGACCTCTACAGGTATAAAGTGCCTGGCAATATGCTTGATATTTGGGCCAAATTTTCTGGACACAACTACCGACACGTTTTTTTGATGCAGGAAATCAATAATACTTCCAGCTTTTTTTTCTGTTCCGTGAGCGGAAGATTCGTCCACTAATTTGAATGGATTCTCCTCTTCATAAAGCATTTTGAATGTCTCATTGGAGAGGTGATAAATCTGATATTTATCCGCATCTCCAAAATGTTTTTTCTCAAATGTACCGCTCTGACTAAGTGCAAATGCTATGTTTATTTCCATGATATCTTACTCTAGGTAATGTTCTAATTTCCCCCATGCCTCTGTGATTACTTTGGATGCCTCGATTTGGTCGTTGAATTCTACTATGGTTTTGCCTTTTACCATTGCATTGACCATGTGTTTATCAAATGGGATTTTTCCAATGAGTGGAATTGACTTATCCTTCAGGAATTCTTCAATCTCCGCGGTGCTTGACGGATTAATATCGAACTTATTCAAGAGGGCATAAGTG
This sequence comes from Bacteroidales bacterium, assembly GCA_029938715.1. Taxonomy (GTDB): domain Bacteria; phylum Bacteroidota; class Bacteroidia; order Bacteroidales. Next base: position 602 of record JAOZUK010000845.1, read on the forward strand.
GGTATTGAAAATGAGTGGATAAGCTCATACAGGCGCCTGGCATCATGCAAGCCGGATATGGTGGATTCAATAACCATGATGACCAAATCTGTCCCTGAAAGGGAGGAAATGGCAGCACATCCAATGCCTGGAGGGCCATCATTTATCAAGTACCTGGCATTTCCCTCAATGGCAAGTTCCCTGGCCCGCTTGCGTACAACTGAAACCAATTTTCCGGAATTCTCTTCTCCCGGGCCCATTTTTGCATGGACCAATGTGCCGAATCGTGTATCTGATACGTACCAGTTATTATTGGTACTTTGGACCGATGAGATTGCCTGAACAGGACAGAGCCTCTCGCATAGGCGGCAACCTTCACATTTAAATGGATTTATTTCAAGTTTACCTTGGCTGTCGTGGTGTATTGCATCGAAACGACAGTGATCGGTACATATCCCGCAATCGATACAAGTACTTTGATCAATGGATGCCGTCCATGATCCTGTATATATATGTTCTTCCCTGATGGTCGGTTTCATGATCAGATGCAGGTCGGCCGCATCCACATCATTGTCACAGAAAACAACACCTCTGGCTATGG
>JAOZUK010000315.1 GCA_029938715.1 Bacteroidales bacterium
TCGGTCTGCAGGTTCTTCAGGGAGCTCTCCAGGTGACGCATGGCCCCATCATAACTGCGATCGTGGGTCTTGGTGGCCAGGAAAACTTCCTTGCGGCGGGTTTTCATCACCTCGCCCACATGCCTTTCGCTGGTTCCCCGTAAATGATCCCCCTCACTGCTGGTTCCATCCTGGCCATACCAGGCCGAGGTATCGATATAGTTAATACCCATATCGATGCACTTGTTCACAATGGCAATGGCTTGTTCTTTCATTCCCACCTGCTCCACTGTGGCCTGTGCTCCCAGGCTATAGATTCCTACTTTTTCTCCGGTCTTTCCAAATACCCGTTGAGGTATTTTTAATGTGGCTGCTCCCCCGGAGGTGGTGCAGGACTGAAGACTGGAGAGGACCGGGGCCATTCCTAACATGGAGGTGCCGGCTATCAGTTTTCTAAGGAATTCTCTACGGGTGTTGTCGACTTTAAGTTTCATGGTAGTTTTAATTTAGGTTTTGGATCAAAACTGCTAATTTGCAAGATAATATCTTATTCGTTAACAGGCAATCAGCCCCTCGATAATCAATCTCTGGGCTGTGGCAGCTTAAATTTTTTCAGGATTTCCACAAAGCCCGGATAGGATTTAAAATGTTCATAACCCTGCATATTGCTTGCCATATAGGGGATATCCAGCTTCCCCTGCTCATATAGTTCTTCCAGGCAGGCAAAGGCCTTATCATACTCCCCTGCTTCTATGTACCACATCTTTTTGGTTCCGACACGCATCTGGCAGCTCTTTCCCTCCCTTACATTGTCTTCATTGACTTTCAATAAAGCTTTGACAGCAGCCACATAGCCCTTCTCGTTCAGGGTGTTTTCAACAGTCATTTTATCATCCTCATCCCAGCAGACGACCTGTTTCCATTTCTCTATCCATACATCGTAATATCCAGCCCAGCGATAGGCTTTTAATATATTTCCCCTTGCGAGAGGATAGTTAGGTACAATGGAAAGGGCTTTCTCAAAGTGTTCAACAGCCGATGGATAATCGCCCACATCCAGCATAACAACTGCATATAAACTAAGTATCAGCGGATCCAGTGGATCCAGCTCCAATCCCAGGTTTGCCTGTGTCAGAGCTTCATCATGTCTTCTCTGGCAAAATAGATAATGTGCATAATGCAACCTGCAAAGCGCATTATTTGAGTTCAACTCCAGCGATCTTGTGAATGCCTTTTCTCCTTTCTCCCAGTCCCATTCGGTCCATACGGCAGTTACCCCCTTTGCATAGTATGCAAAGGTTGAATTGGGATCCAACTCCAGCGCCTGATCCAGGTAGAGATTGATCTTTGGAGTGGACATATTCTCAGGGACCATTCCAAAATAGCCTGTGAACATCCATGTCACGGCCATGCCCGCATGGGGATCGGCCCAGTCCGGATCCAGGTCAATGGCTCTCTGAAAATAGTCCCAGGCCTTTTGGAAGTCTTCCAGCGTAAGCTGGTTCAAGTGATAAAGTCCTTTCAGATAAGCGTCATACGCGTTTGGATCCACTGTGCGTTCTTTAGCAAGTAATTCCTCTTCATCGTTTGATAATTCCACCAGTACCTCCTCAGCAATCTGTTTGGTGATGCGGTTGTAGAGGTTGAGGGCCTGGCTTTTTTCCTCCCTGTATTCGGCCACCCAGAGTTGTTCTTCCTCACCATCGGTGCTAACCAGACGGAGCTGGATACATATGGTATCACCTAAACATGTCACAGCAGTTTCCAGAGCAGCATCTGCCCCCAGTTCTGATGCAATCTCGGGGATGGTCATATTCTTATCCCGGAAGGCATTGGATGATGTCCTGGATTTAACCTGCAGGCCACCTACTCTGCCCATATCTATAATCAGGGAGGAGTGCATTCCCGAGACCATGTTATTTAAAGCATCATCGCCGGTGAAATTATCAAAGGGAAGGATCACCAGTGATTGGATATCACCTGCCCGCAGCTGCTTAGGTCCGCCCACAATGTTAAGGGTCAACAATCCCACGATCACCACAAAACTTACATAGGTGGCGATTCTCCAGGTATTGGGAACCCTGGCTATATCAGCACCTTCTTCCTCCTTCTCAGCTTTGGTCTTCTCGATTCCTTTGGGAGTAAGATCATAGATCCAGGCCAGAATTACTGCCAGAGGGAAGCCCACCGCCAGGATCACCACCACAATTGTGGCCAGTTGATCAGGAAGATTTAATGGCTCAGTTAAATTGTTAACCAACTCTATGAATACAAATGAGGCAGAAGCATAGACTGTGATCACATGGACGACCCGGCGCCTTTTGAGCTCCTGCCAGAATTGGGCCAAATTATTTTTTTTCTGGGGCATAGCAGATTATTATTTGGGTAAGGGCAGGTTCATTTTCTCTATGATTGCTATAAAGCGAGCGCTGTCATATAAGTTTGGGTAGCCATTCTGGCCAGCGACGATATATGGCATAAAGGGCTCGTGCATTTCATAGCCTTTTTCCAAATCATCCAGGGCTTTGCTGTATGCTCCAATGGCGTAATGCCTGCTGGCCAGTATCCTGGAAGATAGATACTTTTCCTGGGCCAGCTCTTCAAATTGGTGTACAGTTTCTTTGTCAGCGGCATTGTAGCCTTGCTCTTTATAAATCAGGTCAATAGCTTGCACAATCTCCTCGCTGAAATAGTTGCTTATTGCTATTTTTCGATACTTCCAGGCTTTATCAAATTCTCCCATGGCCATGAGTGCCAGTTTCACATGGCCATTTGCTTTCCCATTGCTGATGGTATTGGCCTTTTCGGCATATTCCAGCGCTTCCTGGAATTGACCTGCGGATCTCAAAACGCCCGAATAAAATGCAAGGATCCCGGGATTTAAGGGATCCAGTTCCACTGCCAGCTCTCCCTGGGTCAGGGCTTCAACGGGTCGTCGTATACACATAAGCAGATGGGCATAATAGATGCGGGACATCACATCGTTGGGATTGATGGCAATGGCTTTAAGGAAGTTTTTTTCACCCTCTTCCCAGTTCCAATCGGTCCATGTGGATATGATACCACCCAAAAAATAGGAATTTGGAAAGTCGGGATCCAGTTCAAACGCTCTGTCAATATTTTCATGTATCATTTGCCGGCAAAGACCTGGTTCAACCATGCCCATTTGCAATCGTATGATCCAAACCTGTGCAATACCTGCATATAATGGAGCCCATTCCGGGTCCTTCTGTAGGGCCAGGTTTAAATATTCAATGGCCTCATCCAACTTTCTTGGATTTTTCCAGAGCTCATAACCCCTGAGGTAGGCATCATAGGCCTCCTTATCCACTTTCTGCATCTTGTCCAGCCGGCGTTCTTCATCTCCGGATAATTCAACCATCACCTCTTCTGCAATCTGTTTTGTGATGCGATTGTAGAGGTTCAGTATCTGGCTTTTCTCCTCCCTGTAATCCCCCACCCAGAGCTGCTCTTCATCGCCTGAGGTACTTACCAGCCGGAACTGTAAACATATGGTATCGCCCAGGCACATCACCGCTGTTTCCAGGGCCGCATCAGCTCCCAGCTCTGATGCAATTTCAGGGATTGTCATATCCATATCCTTGAATGCATTGGAGGAAGTCCTTGACGTAACCTGTAATCCCCCCAGTTGCCCCATATCACCAATCAAAGAGGCATGCATTCCGGAAACAAAATAGTCCAGTTGATCATCACCGGTGAAATTATCAAAAGGGAGGATCACCAGCGATTGAATATCCCCGGCACGCAGTTGTTTGGATCCACCCACAATGTTAAGGGTTACCAGTCCAACAATCATCACAAAACTTACATAGGTGGCAATTCTCCAGGCGTTGGGAACCTTTGTTTTTTCAATGCCTTCTATCTCTTTTGCCGGCTTAGTTTTTTCGATCCCCTCCGGGGTCAGATCATAGATCCAGGCAAGGATTACCGCCAGAGGGAACCCCACCGCCAGGATCACCACCACAATGGTGGCCAGTTGATCAGGAAGATTTAATGGCTCAGTTAAATTGTTAACCAACTCTATGAATACAAATGAGGCAGAAGCATAGACGGTGATCACATGAATCACGCGGCGCCTTTTTAGTTCCTGCCAGAACCGGTATAGTTTATTGGGTTTTTGGGGCATATTGAGATGAACCTTTCAGTTAAGTTACAGAATTTATTGCTTC
>JAOZUK010000846.1 GCA_029938715.1 Bacteroidales bacterium
TATGTTAATGGGTTAATTATTAACTCATTACTCAGTTAATGCGGTGCTGCAGGCTAAAATTCAACTACCGGTGCGGTGTCGCTGCCTGCGGCAGCTTCAAAATAGGTCTTCTTCTCAAAACCGGTAATACCGGCGATCATACTGGCCGGAAACCTCCGGATGGTGGTATTGTATCCCCTGGTAATCTCATTGAACTTTCGCCTTTCCACTGCAATCCGGTTCTCGGTGCTCTCCAGCTGGTGCTGCAGGTCCATAAAGTTCTGGTTGGCCTTCAGGTCGGGGTAACGCTCCACCGTAACCATAAGCCTTGAAAGTGCGGAGCTCAATCCATCCTGTGCCTGCTGGAAGGCTGCCATGGACTGGGGGGTCATGTTGGTGGGATCGACAGTTACACTGGTGGCTTTGGCCCGGGCCTCAATCACTCCTGTAAGGGTCTCCTGCTCATGTTCGGCATACCCTTTCACGGTAGCCACCAGGTTGGGGATCAGGTCTGCCCTGCGCTGATACACATTCTCCACATTGGCCCACTGACCGGTTACACCCTCTTCAAGGCTGATAAATCCGTTGTACTTCTTCACCCCCCACATGACGGCGATTAATACAACAACTAAAACAATGATCCAGGTTCTTCTTTTTTTATTCATATCTGAAAATTTTATTCGGTGTTACGATTTCTTAGTATAAAACATTCAAATTTAGAAAATGTCAGAGCAACTCTACCCGGAATGGTTAATTATCGGTGAAAATTCGATAAAATTTGTCCGGAATATCCTGTGGCTGGACTAAAACAATCCATGCTGTTCCCTGTTATCATTAGATGGAGCGAGAGTGGACGGTGCTATATGATGGATACTGCAACCTGTGTAGCAGGACTGTGAAGTGGATTGTACGAAATGATCCGGGAAAGCGGTTCTCTTTTACACCACTGCAGGCTGCAGAACTCAGGGCTTTTGACCAGCCTGATGGCGATACGGTCCTACTTATGTTGAATGGCAAAGTCTACAACCGTTCAGGAGCAGCCCTTCGAATTGCACTTCGCCTGCGGTTTCCATGGCCCCTGTTGGGTATCTTTCTATTGGTGCCGCCTTTTCTTCGCAATGGGGTCTATCACCTGGTGGCCCGGAACCGGAAGAGGTGGTTTGGAACGCGCACCACCTGTTATCTGCCCTGATCTTCACC
>JAOZUK010000847.1 GCA_029938715.1 Bacteroidales bacterium
CGCTGATCAAGCTTACAGACGAGGCCCTTGCAGCAAACCCGGGTCTTCAAATTGCCAAAGCCAAGGTCGATCAGGCCAATGGCTTGACCAGGCAGGCAGAAGCTGGTCTTAAGCCCACCGTCGGTTATGCCGGTGGCTATGCTGATACCGAATATGAAGGATCCGGTGCCGGTAAAGGCGGAGGTGCAGGAGGGTTAGCCATATCCTGGGAGGCTGATGTCTGGGGTCGTATTGGCACTGATATCGCTGGCAGCGAACAGGAAACAGCGGCAACTGTTGCGGATTATCAGTTTGCCAGACAATTGTTGGCGGCATCTGTATCTAATGGCTGGTTCATTGCAAATACTGCAAAGTTCCAACATCAGTTTGCAGAAGATGTGGTTACACTCCAGCAAAAACGTGTTGACGTTGCCGTTGCCATGCAGGAAATAGGCAAGGGAACAGAGCGGGATGTTCATCTGGCTCGTGGCTCTGCTGCATCTGCTGGAGAAGCGGCAAGGGATGCGTTATCCTCTTCTGAAAAAGCTTTACGAAGTCTTGAATTGTTACTCGGGCGTTACCCATCGGCAGAACTGAAAACAGCAGATAAGCTCGTTGCTGTACCACCACCCATTCCAGCAGGTATCCCTTCTGCCATAATGGAGCGCAGACCTGATCTTATTGCCGCAGAGCATCGGGTGGCAGCCGCTTTTTACAAACAAAAAGAAGCAGAATTGCTCCACCTTCCCCGGTTCAGCTTTTCCCTTGGCATAGGTTTAAACACCATAAATGATGCCATTGCGGGTTTAAGTGCCGGTCTTTTTGGCCCCCTCTATACCGGTGGAGCCATTGAGGCAGAAGTGGACAAAGCAACGGCAGTACAAAATGGTGCCATTGCTGCCTATGCCCAGACAGCGCTAAAAGCCTTCAAGGAAGTTGAAGAATCGCTGGCTGCTGAAGAACACCTTCTGAAACGGGAAGAATATCTGAAGATTGAAGTGAGGGAAAATAAAAAGGCGTATGACCAGACCATGCAGCAGTACGAAATTGGTCAAATCACTCTGCTTGATGTGTTAACCGTTGAAAACAAATGGATCGCATCACGTATTGCAGAAATGGATGTTGCCGGTCAGCGTCTGGTTAATCGGGTTAATCTTCACCTGGCATTAGGTGGCAGTTTTGAAGAGATGCCGGTAAC
>JAOZUK010000848.1 GCA_029938715.1 Bacteroidales bacterium
CAATGGTATTCAGATCAGAACCAAGGGCTACATATCCCCAGATGGGTCCCCACAATCCTTTTCCCCTAACGGGCACTACCAGTTTGCGTTCACCATTCTCCTCATAAACAAATACAGGGTAGTTACGCTCTTTTTGATCCTTCTTCACTTCCACAGTCAGGTTTAATGTGACGTCAAATGCGTTTTCCTCCACCTGATTTCCATCATAATCGACTACATAGGATTCGGAGATGTATTTACTGAACTCCTCAACGATATAGGTATTCTTATCATCTACCTCAGCGACCTTTTCAGCTTTACCCACCGAGCGTAGAATATCCTGTTTCTTTTCGATCTCCATGTTCAGTTCCTGCATTGGCTTCAATTGTGTAGCAACAAACGATAGCAGCACCGCAACAATGGTAACCATGATCAAGGAAAAGACAAATATGTATGTATTGCTAAAATTTCTCATGCCAGTTCTATTGTATTAATTTGCAGTAACTTTAGCTCTTTTGAGTCTCTTACGAATATTGGCCTCAACTATATAGTGGTCTATAAGCGGGGCAAATACATTCATCAGAAGAATGGCCAGCATCACTCCTTCCGGGTATGCGGGATTGAGCACCCTAATCAGGATGGCCAGGAAACCAATCAGGAATCCATAGATCCATTTTCCTTTCTCAGTCTGAGTAGCTGTAACAGGATCGGTGGCCATAAAAACAGCCCCAAAAGCAAATCCACCCAGGCACAGATGCTGCCAGAACGGTACGGACATAAATTCGTTGACAGCAAAAATATTCAGTAAGAGTCCCATGACGGCTCCTCCCACAAAAACAGAGAAGATGACTTTCCAGCTTCCCACTCCTGTCAGTATAAGAATCAAAGCGCCAATCAGGATGGCCAGTGTGGATGTCTCCCCAATGGATCCGGGAATGTTCCCCAGGAACATATCCAGTCCGGAATAAGCTTCTCCAAGACCATTAAAGAATGTAGAAGTGTTCTGTGCAGCCTGTCCTAAAATAGTGGATCCTGAGTATCCGTCAACCACCCCTGTTCCATCGGTCAGTCCAGCAATCCAAACCTTGTCCCCCGACATCGAGCTGGGATAGGCAAAAAAGAGAAATGCCCTCGCTACCAGGGCAGGGTTCAGAATGTTCATCCCGGTTCCCCCAAATACCTCTTTCCCGATTACAAC
>JAOZUK010000316.1 GCA_029938715.1 Bacteroidales bacterium
TGGCCAGGTAAGAATCGGCCCACCATTTTTCGGATGGATTAAATGCATCGTGAAATCCATAGATTCCCCACAAACTGTCTCCATATTCATAATAAAAATGTCTGATGGCCTCCAGGGAATATTCCGGAGTATAAGGAATGGAAGAGATGGCAGCTGTTGGGGTAATCACACCCAGGTCGTTGGTGGGAGAGTGGGCACTGTATCCCTGTTGGTTATCACTGGCCGTAAGGCCCCAGCACTCTTCACCATACCCCTTGTATCCTTTGGGATTCTCCTTGCAGTAGGCCCTGTTAATCAGTGCATGGTTTGCATTCTGTTTCCAGTAATTTGCGTACCGGTCCTGAAGATTTCGTGGATCCAGTCCCAGGAAGGAGTAGTGTGAGAAAAAGAGGGGACCTCCCAACTCTTCACCCAGGGGAAGCTCAATTCCATAATACGAATTGCCATTTACAATTTCCCCGTTTCTGGCATATCCTTTATGATACACCGATGTATCGACAGGGTGCGTAGGAGAGGAGGCTGCAAGCACATATGCGATCAGAGTCTCGTTGTGTCCACGGATGGCATGATTCATCTCCCAGCCAAAGTCGGGAGACCAGTGCCAGTACAACACCGCTTCTCCATCGCGGGTGAACCATTCCCAGTCCACCTCTTGCCAGAGGGAATTAATCCTGTGAACCAATGCTTCTTCAACTGGATTGTTCTTATATAGATATTGCCGGACTGTAATCAATCCCTGTATCATAAAAGCGGTCTCCACCAGGTCGGCTCCATTGTCTTTGGGACTGAAGGGTACCACCTCACCGGTCGCCCCATTCAGCCAATGAGGCCACACCCCATGATAGCGGTCACAGGTTTCCAGGAAACCTACCATTTTTTCAATCTGTTTCAAGCCCTGCTCCCGGGTGATAAATCCCCTTTCCATCCCTACGATCAGGGCCATCAATCCAAATCCCGATCCACCTGATGTAACTATATCCCCAGAACTATTCCTTTCCCGGGCCATGCCCGAAACCGGATGGGCAAAATCGTAGAAATACTTAAAGGTTTGATGTTGTACCTTCTCTAGTAATACCTCGTTGGTTAGTTCGAACTCGACGGGTGGATTGCAGGAGGTTCCAAATACCAGGGGGAGGAGAATGACGGTGATGAATAATTTCAGCAAGCTTTTCATGGTTTTATAAATTTAATAAACGAAAAGGAATAACCATTTATGCCGGCATGTGTTATAGAATAAACCTAGGTGAGTACAGCATGTCAAAACAACCCATAAATCTGGCCATCCGGTTCGCGCTTGAAGTGGTTGCCATTGTATCCTTTGGAATCTGGGGTTACAGATCCTCTGATAAATGGTATGGGTTTCTACTGGCCCTTTTATTGCCTTTGCTTTTTGCAGTAGTGTGGGGAGTCTTTGCAGTTCCAAACGATCCAAGTCGTTCCGGTAAAACGGTAGTGCCCACTCCCGGCCTCATCAGGCTATTGCTGGAGCTAGCCCTGTTTGGAGCAGCAGCCTGGATGCTGTTTGATCTGGACTTTCAAAAGCTTGGATGGATCTTCAGCACGGTTGTTCTTATTCACTATGCTACCTCCTATGACCGGATGGTTTGGCTTCTAAAACAGACAGTGGGGAAGTGAGGCGCTAACTTTTACTGGATTTTCCAGTTTAGACTATACCACCCCCCCAGTAGTTTTTAATATAAAGGTTACTAACCACATGAAAGCAACAATGTAAATTAACCAGATTTTTCGGGTAAATCCGGTAATGAGAAGGATTACTACGATAGCAATACGGTTAATCAGTACAAAAGGGGATTCATGAAATGTAAAGAGAAAATGACTTCCTATGAATAGTGCCAATAAGAAAAAGAAAACCGGCATTCGTTTTATAAAATACTCCTTCGTCGAGGACTCCTTGTCAGGAGTGAAGCTAACAGTCGCCAACATAAACAGGAATGGAGGAATCAGAAATAACAGATAGCCTGCATAACTCTTGCCCGGAAGCTGTTCAATCAATTGACGGTAAATGAATATATTATATACGGCAACTTCTGTTAGCATAATTGTGAAGAGAGAGTAGGGTAAGTACCACTCTTTTGGGTCAAAAAGCCGCTTCCACTCACTTAATAAGTCAGCCAAACCAATCCCATAAATAAGGAGCGGGACAAATGCTAGATATTCAGACGCTTCCATGTTATCTTACTAAAGTTTCCTTGTTGATAATGAGGTAAATAGACACATAAAAGACTACGCGTCTTAGCCTAAAAGGCTATAATTGAGTTATTTAGACAGTAAATACGACATGCAACACATGAAAATTACGGAGAATTTATGAGAATTTCAAAAATTCATTGACAGTGACAACAAATCAGACTTGTGCCTGGAAGACACGATAAAGTTCTTTAACATACAGCTCATATTTGGGCAGTTTGAATTAGTCAAACCACGCGGCATCAGAGCTACATTGATAATGACCTCCCTTTGATCATTTTGTTTTGCCGTAGCAGGAACATCCAAAGTTACTTTTCCCTTTATCGCGATGGTTAAGATGGGAAAGAACAAATACAAGGACTGCCTAAGTGGTAAAGAGATGAATGCTGCCTGGTTGAGAAAACGGTACCAGACCAAGAAACACGTAACCGAAAGTATAATGCCAGATACATCAAGGTTCCGGTATGGTATGATAACGGGAGAGTTAAGTTTGAATTATTTGCCTCTAATGTATATAGTGTATCTTTTATTTATACTTTTGCCACCTCAATGCAAATTAATAATTATTGAATTATGAGATTAATTGAACATAGAGTTAAATATTTAAATTATCTACTTTTTGTTTCTATTCCGTTTCTGATGTTTTCATGTTATCCTGGTGGAATGGAGTACTACAGCGATACAGACGTTGTGATTACACTGCACGATGAAGCATTTGATTTTGCAGGCAACAAAAACTACTTTATGCCTGATACCATCCGTCATATTGTGGAAGAGGGTGAAGAGGATGAGGTTAACCGCATATATGACGATGAGGTGTTGGCGAGAATTGCAATGCATTTGGAATCCGCTGGATATACAAGGTTTGAAAGTGATGTAATTTCTGATTCCGTCCTGGTTGATTCAGCCAATGTTATTCTTGCAGTGGTCGCGACCTCTACTGAGTATTCAGGAGTTGGTTATATACCCGGAGGCGGTTACTGGTGGGGCTGGTACCCATATGGTGGTTATGGTGGTTATGGTGGTGGCTATAGCACAAGTTACTACTACCCTTACTATCCTTACTACCCGGGGTATGGTTGGGGCTATCCCTATTATTACAGCTACACTACAGGCACACTTTTTATTGAAATGGGCTACGAGGATGGCATAGACGAAGTGGAAGAGAAAATTCCCATTCCATGGCATGCAGCCGTTAATGGCTTGTTGAGTGGCAGTCTTTCAGACATGCAAACGAGAGTGGACAGAAGTATTGATCAATGTTTTGAACAATCCCCATATCTATTTAACTAGTCAATCATACAGTTATGAATCATACAGTTATGAAAAAAATAAAATTATTTATTGCAATATCAGTTCTGCTTATCTCTTCAAATAGCTTTGGACAGTTTTTTTATTCCGATTTAACTTATAATATGTCAGTACCTGTAGGCAATACTGCTGATTTTATCTCTAAAACCAGTTTCAGGGGACTTACATTTAGCGTGGGGCGTTTTATTACCGACGAGCTTGCTGTGGATGTAAGGTTTACATGGACTACCTTTTATGAGGAGGTGGATCCTCAAACCTATACCACTGATAATGGGAATGGAGCAGTCACAGGAAAGCAATTCAGGTATATAAATGCCTATCCTTTAACTACAGGATTAAAATATGTATTGAATACTTCAAGTGAATTCTCACCATATTTTGGTGCAGGTCTGGGAGCTTATAGTATTAATGAAAGGACAGACATGGGTATTTATTACGATGAGATAAATATATGGCACTTCGGATTTTACCCTGAGATCGGATTTAACTATAACTTTTCCTACGATTTCGGAGTTAATCTATATGCACGATACGAATATGCTTTAGCGGCAAAGGAGGCCGGTGCTTTCTCAACCCTGGTTTTTGGCGTTGGATTTCATTTTTAGAATTTAAACGACTGAATTCGACACTCCCCCGGTT
>JAOZUK010000317.1 GCA_029938715.1 Bacteroidales bacterium
TGCACTGATGGCTCCCAGGAACAAGCCTTCAAGGATGGCATATATGGGGGCAGTGATGGCAGATGATTGTGGACGAAAAACTGTGATCATGGCCATGATGAATCCCCCAATGGCCCCCACGATCGCCAGAGTTCCGGCGCTGCCCGGATTCTCACCCATCACTATTTTCCATGTATAGGCTGCTGCACCAATGACCAGTAACAACATCAGCCCGATTTTATTAATGGTTCCGTTGATGGTCATCACAGGAGCCCCTGCACTTACTCCGCCTGCTTTCTCATATATCTTCCCGGTCATCACCGGGTTGGATGATTTCATTGCTCTCATTTACTCTAAATTTGGATCAAATATATATTATTTATCAGGAATGGAGTGGGCAAAACATATGCCATAGAATAGCAGGGATCAAATCCTGACAGAATTGCAGTTAAATTCTTACTTTTGGTCATGATTCGTGCCCTGCGCAATATTTGGGAGAATGACTTTTTTAAAAATGTGGCCACCCTCATCTCAGGGACCACATTTGCACAGGCCTTTTCCATTGTAATATACATCTTTCTGAGCCGCATCTATACCGTAGAGGATTTCGGGGTATTCGGGCTCTATATGAACATCCTGAACATCACCATCATCTTCAGCACGGCCAAATACGAACTGGCCATTCTGCTCCCCAAGAGCGACCGGGAATCGGTAAATCTGCTTGGCCTGTCGGGGATAATCAGTGTGGTGGTCAGTCTGTTACTTTTACTTATTGTAATTCCATTCAATGGTCAGATATGTAAGCTGCTGGGAAATGAGGAGCTCTCAACGTGGCTCTATTTTATCCCTTTGTCCACCTTGCTTGTGGGACTGTTTACCTCCTTCCGTAACTACTCAAACCGCGAAAAACGCTACAAACTTATTGCAGGGGCCAATATAGGACAGAGCCTGGGGAACTCCTTGATGAAACTGCTTCTCGGTCTCATGATTGCTGGAGCCACCGGCCTTATTTTTGGGGTTATATTTGGTCAGCTCATTGGATTCCTGGTATTCTTTGCCATCCAGATTCGCTTTAACAGGCATAAAGCAGGCTGGTTAAGACTATCAGAAATGCGAAGGCTTGGCAAACAGTACAGCCTTTTCCCAAAATACAACATGTGGCAGGGCCTGATCAATAACTTTTCAGGAGCACTTCCGGTATTTATCTTCAGTTCCTTCTTCTCCACGGCCATTGCGGGTATTTATACCTTTGGTTACATGATATTGTACCGGCCGGTTAGCCTTGTGGCCAATGCATTTTACCAGGTTATGTTTCAGCGCTTTGTGGAAAAGCAACACCAGGAAGCTTACATACTGGATGAAGTGAAACTGTTTATCAAACGTACCTTTCAGGTATTGATTATTCCATTTATCCTCATGGGATTTTTTGCCCCCCAGGTGTTCGGATTTATTTTTGGATCCGATTGGGTGGAGGCAGGCCGGTATGCACAGATCCTGCTTCCCTGGATCTTTATGGTGAGCCTGGTCATGCCCCTTTCATTTATCCCTGACCTTTATAAAAAACAGAGGGTGGCCATGATCATCGATGGGATCAAAATGGTGGCCAGACTGGCAGGGCTTGTAGTGGGTGTGATCACGGATAGTGTATATTTGGGACTTATTCTCTACAGTGGATTAAGTACTCTGGTTATAAGTTACAGCCTCATATGGTATATTCGTCTGGTGAAAAGCCACCCGCCTGCAGGGAATGCAGAATCGATTTTAAAAAGCAGCAATGGGTAAAATAGGAAAAGCGTTCAAAGCACTCTGGTGGATCGCACGGAAACCCGTTTTATTAAACAGGGTGCTTACCCATGAAGACTCATGGCAAAAAGAGGTGAGTAATAAGTATGGATTGTCGAATGGTCTCCCTCTGATCGAAATGAACCAGTTGATCAGTTCCGAACCAATCTCCCTGGGGCCCATGACCTTTCTTGATGGGGGATCGCTTCCTACCGATATGATGTTACTGGCTGGTTTGGCAGAAGGAATCAAGGATTGTACCTATTTTGAAATTGGTACCTGGAGGGGTGAAAGTGTAACCACACTCTCTTCCAGGACAAAAAGCTGCCATACCCTTTGTCTCACCGATGCCCAAATGAGGAAGCTGGGGATGCATGAAAGGACCATTAAATCACACCGCCTGTTTTCAAAGGAGGTGGAGAATGTGGTACAGCTAAGAGGTGATTCCAGGAGCTTTGACTATAAGAGTCTAAATCAGAAATTTGACCTGATATTTATTGATGGGGATCATCATTATGATTTCGTTAGAAGTGATACGGAAAAGGTATTTGAATACCTGACTCATGATGAGACCATTGTGGTCTGGCACGATTACGGATTCCATCCCGACCAGGTGAGGTTTGAGGTGATGGCTGCCATTCTGGATGGAGTGGGTCCCGATCGCGCCGGTAGGGTATATCATGTGGCCCATACCAAGTCGGCCATATTTACAGGTAAGAGCTTCCCTTCCAGAGCTGCAGATTTTCCCGAAGTTCCTGAAGAGTATTATGCCCTGGAGCTGATCCGCAAAAAAAATTGATTTCAATGAAAAGCCCCGGCCGCATACTTATTATTCCATCATGGTATCCACCTGATGGGGGATATTTTTTCAAAGAGCACAGCGAAGCCATTCTGGGGATGGGATGGCAGGTTGATGTGCTTGTCAACAGAGTGGTGGGAATCCGAAAGGTTCTGCAGATCGGATGGTCGGCCCTGAGAGGATATAGAGTTGGGAATGAGAATGGTCTCCGGGTAATCCGTTCGATCTACCTGAAATTGCCCGGTAACGAAAAGCAAAACATTCAAAGGTGGGCAGCAGGAACTGCCAGGCTCTACAGAAAGTATGAGAAATCCTATGGGAAGCCTGACCTGATTCTTTCCCACAGTGTAACCTGGGCCGGATATGCAGCCTCCCTGATCAATAATTTATATGGCATTCCATACCTGGTAGTAGAGCACCGGAGTTTTTTTGTGTGGAGTACCGAAAAGGCCCGCAGTATGGTAAAATCCTATTACCTGCCTTTTTTTGAAGAAGCCTACAGGAATTGTTCCAGGCTGGTTCTGGTGTCGGGGAGCCTTCTTACAGGATTAAAGGAGCTAATACCCTGGATTGAGGAGAAGACCATGACCATTCCCAATATGATCAGGGAGGATATGTTCCTGCCACCCTCTGTGGTTCGAAGTACTGAACCCTTTGTATTTCTGTGGGCAGGGCGGCTGGAACATGTGAAAGGAGTGGACCTGTTAATTGAAGCCGCACGAATTCTTAAAGAGCATGGAAAAGATAATTTTTTCATCAGGCTGGCAGGTAAAGGATCGCTTCGAAATGTATTAGATCAGCAGGCCGCCGCCGCAGGAGTATCCGATGTTGTGCACTTCCTGGGTCGTATCTCCAGGGACGAGATGCAAAAGGAGATGCAGATGGCCAACTGTTTTGTTCTGCCCACCAGGTATGAGGCTTTCGGGGCCGTACTCATAGAGGCCATGGCCACAGGTCTGCCTGTAATCGCTACCAGGTCGGGTGGGCCTGATACCATTGTGAACAACGAAAACGGGATTCTGATTAACATTGAAAATTCAGAACAACTTGCAGCAGCTATGGAGGATATGATTCATCGGATCAAAGAGTTCTCAGAGCAGCAAATCAGGAAGCAGACCATGGATCGATATGGTCAAAACAGCGTAATGAAGCAGTACAATGAACTCTTTCTTCAGTTGCTAACAGAATAATTTCCCCCATCATATTTACGAAATAAAAATTTTTGTAGCTTTGCACTCCTAAACGGTGGATGTAGCTCAGCTGGTTAGAGTACTGGATTGTGGTTCCAGATGTCGCCGGTTCGAACCCGGTCATCCACCCAACGAAAAAACCGCCTTGCGAAAGCCTGGCGGTTTTTTCGTGCAGCGTTGTCAGCTTGCTGACAACAACAGCACGGAAAAGGCGGCAAAAGATTGCGTAGCAATCGGCATATACCTCTTAAATCACCTGTCTTCGTCATTGGGACACCTTGTCGAATTGTACTCGATTAACTCTACTGCTCGAGCCTGAATTGCGAGAAATCCTTCAAGGAGTTTACCTCAATATTGATCTTCAGGCCAAATCTGGAATTTTTTATGCCCTGATCAGGCCC
>JAOZUK010000849.1 GCA_029938715.1 Bacteroidales bacterium
GGACAATCCAATATGGAATTTTATCTGATCAATAGTAAAAATGGAGAGGCGGATGTTGCGGCCTCTGATTATCCACAAATACGACTCTTTTCAGTCAAAATAAGAGTCTCTCAAACCCCTCAGGATCAACTCGAGGATGGAAAATGGCTCCCATGTTCGCCGGTTTCCTCTCAGTGCTTTTCCGCGGTAGCCTATTTTTTTGGAAGGGCACTCCATGAAAAATTAAAAGTCCCGATCGGACTGATTAACACCTCCTGGGGAGGTACTGTTGCTGAGACCTGGACCAGCAATGAGACAATGTCGATGAATCCCGATTTTGCCAATCAAATGGCACAACTAAAGAAAATTGACCTTGATGATTATGCACGGACTATTGAGAAAGAGATGAAAGAAAGGGTTGGTGCGGTTTCAACGGTTGATCTGGGAATGAAGGGAGATCAGCCGATCTGGGCTGCGCCAGACTTTGATGATTCCAACTGGAAAACCATGAAACTGCCGGGATATATTGAGCAAAATGGCCTTGAAGGGGTCGAT
Source organism: Bacteroidales bacterium (assembly GCA_029938715.1). GTDB lineage: Bacteria > Bacteroidota > Bacteroidia > Bacteroidales. The sequence goes on from JAOZUK010000849.1 coordinate 535, forward strand.
GGGATCGTCTGGTTTCGAAAAGAGGTGGAGATTTCGTCCGCCGAAGCTGGAAAAACTGCGACCCTCAGCCTGGCCAAGATCAACGACTCGGATAATACTTTCCTCAACGGAACACTCATCGGGAGTAATAATCTGATTGCAGAAAAATCCCGGATCTATACTATCCCGGCAGGATTGCTGAAATCAGGGAAGAATATAATTACCGTTCAGATGGAAGACATTGGTGGTATGGGTGGCATCTATGGTGATTCTGCTGCGCTTAAATTACAATGCAATGACCGCAGTATTTCACTGAGCGGCAACTGGAAATACAAAGTTGGTTTGTTAGAATTCCACGAGGTTGTGAACCCCAACGTTTATCCTACCCTCCTTTACAACGGAATGATTCATCCATTAGTACCCTTTGGGATCAGGGGTGCCATCTGGTATCAGGGAGAGAGTAATGCTATGAGGGCCAAACAATATCAGAAGGTATTTCCCGATTTGATTAAAGACTGGAGAAAACATTGGAATCAGGGTGAATTCCCCTTCCTGTTTGTCCAGCTGGCAAACTTTATGAAGAGTGATTCCTTGCCTCAGGAGAGTGACTGGGCAGAACTTAGAGAAGCACAACTTATGACATTATCTCTTCCCAACACA
>JAOZUK010000850.1 GCA_029938715.1 Bacteroidales bacterium
AACAGGATGTTGCTTTCAAGATGTATATGCCTGTGTAAATCTTGCTCAAAATCCTTTAGTGTCTGATAGGTTACCTGAAAGGTGTTGCATCCGTCTGGAGGGCATGTGTAACCCTCTGAGATCCTTGAGATCCTTTCAAATCGCTCCCCTTCCGTCTGATGTTCTTTTCCCATTAAATCGATGGTGTTCCTTACTCCACCAAACTCATTCCCGGCTTCCAATTTCCCGTTTTGATAGCTTACCATTTTTCTGATATAGGGAAATAGAATCAGTTCCTCCTTTTCCATGTGTGCATTTAGATTTTCTACAGCTCCATTAAACAAGGTTTTAATCTCGAAAAGTTCCGGATGGTGATCGCCATGGACATCGCATAGTTTCTCTAACTTTTGCTGAAGAAAGGGAATGCTTTCCCTCACATAAGTATGATGCCTTTGCTCAATATAGTCGCACAGTGCATCCAGAGAGAGACCATTCATATAGTTGGAGTCCGGGTCATTCACCAACACCAAAGCCTCTAGTTCGGGTAAAATTTTATCTATATCTGTATTTGATTTGTCACAAGCCTCAGACAGTGAATTTCCACCATTGCAGCAGAAGTCGATTTTGTGCTTATCAAAAATCTGGGCTGTCTTAAAGTTTACCTTCACAATATCACCAATTCTTGTTTCCGGTCTGATATCCATAATATTTGTTTTGATGTTCTGTACAAAGATATAAAATATCTATAAAAGGACATCGAGGTCCTTTATTTTCGTATTCATATAACCGGATGCTTCGGCCTCCTTGAAATAGGGCACTTAGTATTTCAATAATTTTACGGTGCCTGTGAATCCACTGGAACTGACAGTTACAAAGTAGACTCCACTCTCATAGACCTCTCCTCCTTCCAGAAAGGAGCCTATTTCATTACGGTCAGGTCTGATGACTTTGTAACTACTAGGAAGATCATTAAGTATTAGGGTAATCGGGTTGCCTGGAAAAAACAAGCAACCAGATCCCTCCGGAATTTAAACCGATACAAATAGGATCAGTTTCTTAACTTTATCCCGGCCCGGTTTTTAGGGTGGACGCCACAAACTTAATGGGGCATATTAATTGCGTATTTATGATTGACAATGCAAATAGTAATATTGATAAGGTATCGGTTCATTATGTTGGTAACAAGACAAATGG
>JAOZUK010000851.1 GCA_029938715.1 Bacteroidales bacterium
CCAATGGCAGCAATTGCAACAATTGTAGATTTCCTGGCATCGCGTTGACTGGGGACCGTATAATAACGGATAAGGATATGAGGTAATGACGCTGTACCAAGGAATAAGGCAAGCATAAGAGATATGAAATTCAATTTTGATAAGGGTGTAGCACCTTTCCCAATCTTAAATTTCAAGCCGGGAATGAGCATTTCTTTACCAGGGGTTATTTTCTGAACATAGGCAGTTACTTTATTATCACCATCATCAAATAATATTTTTACATATCGTGCAACTTCGCTTGAATTGATGACGCTTAAGAATTCTAAAGGACCTACTTTCCCGGTTGATTCAACTTCCTCTCCGTCCTTAATAATTTTCACCAGGGTACCTACCTGATAGAACTTTCCTTCTTCTTTTGGTGCACCATTGTATAATTTCCCTCCATCAATTGTAGTTGTGACAGTCATTGCCTCCTCGAACTTATCCCCGCTTTCAGTAAACCAGCGATAAACACCCTCTTTTTCCATTTTTACCAGGGAAACATCTTTAACATCCATACTGGAAACCGAAGCAAAGCCCTGCATATCATCGGCTGTTAATGTCATGGGCTGAATATAGTCTTGATTTTTATGATTGGGATTAAGGTCTAAGCCATTGTTAAAAACATAAATGGCAAGAATTGTAGAAAAAATGATCAGTAATCCCCCTTTAATAAATTGAACGTAGGTTGTCGATGTCATACCTGCTGTTGCAACTATAAAAATCACTACTGCGCCAACAATAACAACACCAACCCAGTGGTCAAGCCCAAGTAATGGTTCCACAAGGGTACCAGCACCTACCATCTGAGGGATCAGGTAAAATATCGAAACAATCAAAGTACTGATAGCTGCCGTAAGCTGAATAGCTTTAGAATTGAATTTTGAATCCAAAGCATCAGTAAAGGTGAATTTCCCTAAGCGCTTCATGGGTTCTGCAACTAAGAAAAGTGCTACAATCCATCCAGCAAGGTATCCGATTGAATAGAGGAAGCCATCATAGCCTACAAAAGCAATCATCCCGCAAATACCCAGAAAAGAAGCTGCGGATAGATAATCACCAGCAAAGGCTACTCCATTTACAGCCCAGTGAATTGTACCTCCAGCAGCAAAATAACTACTGGCAGATTTAGTTTTTGAGCCAAAGTAAAA
>JAOZUK010000852.1 GCA_029938715.1 Bacteroidales bacterium
TGTGTATTGTTCACCCATGACACCACGCTCTTTTCTTTCTTCGTGCCGGGATTAAGGCGTCCTGATTTTGACCATTTCGATGTTGTCTTCGGAGAAGGCCTCTTCCGGACGATGCGCCTGTTTGATTTCAGCCAGGCCCAAATCGAACAGGTGCTCGAGTGGAGTCGCCATATCAGCTACGCCAAGACCAATAATCGTAGTGTGTTGGGTTCCATGAATGACCTGGCCTTCCATATTGAATATTATATTGCCGACGCTGGTAGCCTGGACACTGCAGACAATGCAACAATGCACCAGCGCATAAACGAGATCCCCTTCAAGGCCATCGGTTACAAGTATCCAAGAGAACAGCTACAGGCCCTCTTGACCGATGTCAACGAAGCCTGATTAAGGGAGACACATACAGTGCCCCTCGAAATAGGAAGATGGGGTATAGACAATCGCTTCACCCTTGAACGGCTCCACCAGCATTTCGCAATAGATAGTGAATGACACCGATAATTCTCCACATTCCACACTCCTCAACGATCATCCCTCCAGAAATCCGTGATCAGTTCACAGTCACCGATGAGGTACTCGACAATGAAATACGCTTGATGACTGACCACTACACCGATGAACTCTTTGTTAGCCAGAATGATAATGCCATCATCTTCCCGATCAGCAGGATCTGTGTGGACCCAGAAAGATTCACTTATGATGCCCAGGAGCCTATGTCAAAAAAGGGTATGGGAGTTATCTACACGCATTCTCATGATGGCAGACCGATACGGAGGGATCTGACCGAAACGGAAAGGCATAGATTGCTCGATGAATATTATCACCCGCATCATGATCACCTTGAAACTATGGTTGAGGAGAAACTGACAGCAGACAGTAAGTGCCTGATTATTGATTGCCACAGTTTTCCTGGTAAACCCTTGCCCTATGAATTCGATCAGTCAACGGAAAGGCCAGATATCTGCATCGGCACTGATCAGTTCCACACTCCAGAATGGTTAACGGAAAGATGCGTTAAGCTATTTGAAAATACTGGATTCAAGACGGTAGTTAATAAACCCTTCAGTGGCTCACTCGTACCCGGTAAATATTACAGATCCAACAAAAATGTCCTGTCGGTTATGATCGAGGTGAACAGAAAGCTGTACCTGGATGAAAGTAGTGCACTCAAG
>JAOZUK010000103.1 GCA_029938715.1 Bacteroidales bacterium
TTCAGGGTCCCCTTTAATTGCTGCCATTTCAGGTCCTCATCATCCAGGCTGTTCAGTCCTTTCAATTCCACGAACAGGGACTGCTGAATGGTCTGAAACTGAAATTCCAGGATTTCCAATCCACCGGGAACCTCCATCAATTTATTCAGGTGAAACTTACATTGATATATGGTGCCCGGATCGAGTGTTCCCTCGGGACTAAACTCCAGAGTCCGGCTGTCCACCCAGGTAAAATTTCCCTTTACCGAGGGCCTGATCTCCAGAAGCTCCAGTTTCAGGGACTTCTCCCTGATCGCTTCAGGAATATCTGCTAAGAGTGTAAGGGCTATGTTGGAGCTTGCCGATATTACCCCACTGGTAAATCCAGACACGTAGTTGATAAATGCCGGATCGATGGCAGGAATTTCACTTTTCTTCTCTTTGCAGCCTGTGAGAACAGCTACAGCCAGGAGTAACAGAAGGGCCTTTTTCATTTCAGGAAGTGCTTGGTTTCAGTTTTACATTGGTACGTGCTTTCTATGTTTAAAGATAGTGGAAAACACGTCAAAGAGGTGTATAAATCTGGATATTAGAGAGTACTTGATGGACACCATTGCCTTCAAGTGGAAAATACAGACTACCTGACCACTTAATATTAGAAATGTAGATTTTATTTGGTTTATATCATAAACTTATTTATATTTGAACCATAATTACTTTTTTAACATATAATATGATTTAAAATTTGAACAAATGAATAGTTCAACTTTAACACCAGAAGAAAGTCTATTGTTGATAACGAAGACAATAGAAGAGACTAAAGAACGATTTAAGGAATACGGCAGCGTATTTATATTTTGGGGCAGCTTAATGCTTATTGTATTTGGGAGTCAGCTTGTGCTTTCACTATTGGAATTATACAAGTTTACCATAGTTCCTGTTTACTTATTTCCAATTGGAGCAATTATTACAGCCATTTGGGCCTGGAAAGACTACAAAAAGACCAATAAGCCTAAAACAATCATTGGGAACATTTTACAAAACATTGGATGGGTAATTGGAATGAATCTAATGATAATGGGATTTTTATTTTCGAGTCAACTTGGAGATGCCATGGGCCCGGTTTTTATTATTTTGCTTGCCTTGATGATCATTGTTAGCGGATTATCCATAAAATTCAGACCTCTTACCATTGGAGGTGCTTTACTAAATTTAATTGGACTCGGTTCTTTCTTTATAGATAGTGATTATCATGGATTTAGCATGATGCTAGGAGCAGTGGTAGGAATGATTATACCAGGAATATTACTTAATATAGCCCGGAGAAAGGAAAATGTTTAAAGATTTAGATCCCATATTGCACTCGCAACTGCGTTTATCCATAGTATCGATTTTAATGTCGGTAGATGAAGCGAATTTTAGCTTCATCAAGGAAGAAACTCAGGCTACCTCGGGCAATTTAAGCATCCAGATAAAAAAACTACAGACTGCAGGGTATATCAAGGTGAAAAAGTCCTTTAAGAATAATTATCCAAATACTTCTTTATCAATCACTAAAAAAGGAATTGAAGCATTTGAGAATTATGTAAACAACTTGAAAAAATATATCAATCCCAAATAATTTTTTTACCCTGTGCTCAATACAGTTCATTTACCGATCCGGGAGAATATGCCTATTTGTATGAAATCCTTCCTGATTCCGGTTTTTCCAGTGAAGGATCATCCTCACAATTATATAGACTTATTACAAAATCAACTCACCCCCGATTACAAAGGCTTAATAAAGGACCTGTATTTGGTAAGAATCTTATCGTTTATCTCATCGCCCTCATCGAGGTTGGCCGATGAGAAAACTTCAGGTATGTGCCCTTTTCCAATCATTAATTCGACAGCAGAAATAGCAACAGTGTGCAAGAGCATGGCCCCTAGTGAAGTTGAAGTGGCTGCAATATTACGGTCGATTTCCGGAATATAGACCGAAGCATCTCCCAGGCAACCCTGGTTGTCGAGCACTACATCGCCAATCTGGTAAAGTTTCGTCCCCGAAACATGGCGCGACTCCTGTGCTTTTGAATGAGTCAGATTGGTCAGTCCGATAACTTTCATACCCAGCTTATGGGCTGCTTTTACCATATCTATGTTTACGGCATTCCGGCCTGAGTTTGAAACAACAATTATGCAATCCTTTTCAGTGCATTCATATCTATCGAGAATAAGTTCGGCATAACCATCAAGGCGCTCCATTTCTGTACTCTTAATAGCCCCGTTGTGCAACATCAATGCATCTTCAAGAATGGGGTAAATCCTCGCCAGCCCCCCGGCCCTGTAAAACAATTCTTCGGCCATCATGTGCGAATGGCCTGTTCCGAATGCATAAACAAAGCCATTGCTCATCAGAGTTTCGGCCACTATCGCACCAGCTTCATCAATTCTATCCATCTGGGTTTCGAGTACATGGTTGATCTGGTTCTGGATATTGGTAATATACTGAAGTGTTTTTCTCATTTGATTAATTTTCATCTGTATTTCAACAAATTATCTATGACTGAATCGCTAACACGGTTGCCCGATTCGCGAAAAGCGCCTATCAGTGCTCCAATTTCAGGCTTGAATCGCGGAACCTGTAAACTAATGAATTGCTCTGCAAGCAAAGCCGAAAGCTTTGAACGAATCCTGTGGTTATGGTTGAGCACACTGCCAAAGTATCCAAGGTTTTGAGTTATGCACTTTTTAGTAATGGCAAGGGCAAGTTTATACAGCCATTCTGCCTCGCTTTCCATAATGTGCAGAGCAGCTGGATCTCCTTCCTCAGCAGCTCTTTCCACTTCAGGCGCAAAAGCCGCAATTACGCCTTTCTCGACAGGTGGATTGTATATTTTATCAATGATATCGGACATCTTTTTCAGGTCGAAGAACTTCATCACGCTGGCGCTGAGCATCGTGGGTTCCGAAAGACCATCATAAGCGTGCAGAGCGGCATGAATCCCTTTCAACGCTATATGGTAAGCACTGCCTTCATCACCCAGTACCTGCCCCCAGCCACCTGCTGTATGATAAGCTCCCCCGGCATCAATTCCGCAAGCCATCGAGCCTGTTCCCGAGATTAGAACCGCCCCTGGATTTCCCAGGGTAAAACTAAGGAGGGCTATATAAACATCGGAATGAAAAACGACCTTAGAAGGATGGAACACACCATTTGTAAGTTCCTGAACCAGTGCATCATCTGCCAGTCCATCCAGTGCTGAATTACCAGTGAAGATAGTTCCCGGCAAACAGGCAAATTTTTCAATAATATTGGCTGCTATGGCTGCAAAATACTCCTTTACTTTTGGGATTCCTGCGCCATAATGATTTATTGTTCCGGATTGAAACGAATCAAGCACTTGGCCTTCCAAATTACACACTACCACTTTCGTAGTTGTGCCTCCACCATCGATACCACACAATAATTCATCGGAACAATTCTCTATTCGAAACTTATCCATAATATATACTATTCAGTATCTGATCAAAAATTAGAATTTCAGTTTATTCGCAAGATAGCAAGAGGAATCAAACTGCGAAAACTTCAGGATTGATTAGCCAATATTAAAAAGAGAGCTGAAAATGAGCGATCTGTGATTTTTCGACCTGAATTATTACTAATAGAGTAGAAGTAAGTTGAAAGACATAGGTATATTACCGAATAATCTTGATTAATGGTTGACCTCCAATTACATGAACGTTTTATTCAACTGTTGGAAACTAATTTAGGGATCATCCTGAAGATTACGAGAGCATATACCAACACATCACAGGACAGGGAAGACCTTCTTAGTGACATTGCCTTTGAGATGTGGAAGGCATATCCACATTTCAAAGGCAAATCAAAGATATCAACGTGGATTTATCGCATAGCGTTGAATACAGCAATGAATTACAGTCGGAGTACCCGTAAGAAGTGGGATTTCCTGAAAAATGCTGTAGAAGTAGACTACGGGGAGCCTTCAAGTGAATCAGACTTGAATCCTCAAATCGAACTCCTTAATGATTGCATTGATGAGCTGGACGAATATAACAAAGCGATCATCCTATTGTACCTTGACGGTTATAAGCATGAAGAGATTTCTGAAATCACTGGCATCTCAAAATCAAATGTTGGGACCCGTATCTCAAGAATCAAAGAACAACTAAGAGAAAGGGTAGCAATAAAACAAAAACACTATGGAGTTTGATGAACTAAGGACCATCTGGAAACAGCATGAGCAGCAACTTATTGAAAGTACCAGAATTAATAATGGTTTACTCAGGAAGCTGCTGATTGTAAATGCCGAGAAGCGCATTGACTGGCTAAAGGTGAGATCGCTTGTTGGTTTGATAATACCTTTACCCCTGATTATCTTCATTGTAGTCCCCCGGATTCAATTCACACTTGAGCCCGATGTTATTATCGGCACAGTTTTATTTATATCGCTTTCTGTAATATCATATTTATGGGCGATAAAACTTCATCTGCGCATTGAGAGCTTGAGTCCCGATGGTCCTGTTACCACAGTAAGAAAGCAGTTGAAGATTGTTGAAAAGTACAAGCTGAGAGTTACCAAACACAGTTACATCCTTGCTCCCTTTATGATCATTGGAATTTTCCTTTCTGCTGGCATTCCATTCCTTTCAACGAAAATGATACCGTTCTACGCATTGATGATAGTTGTTTTCCTCATCAGCTTGTATGTCCGCTCCAAACACGGATTAGTAGCACAAATCAGGAAGCTTGATCGGGATATTGAAGAGATTTTAAAACTTGAACTGAATTCCGACATTACCGTTTGATCCGTTCAACTTCCTTTCCAGATAACCAGATATGTTGATCAGCATTACCCAATCTATATTTTGATTAATGGTTCGAGAAGTCCTGTGTCCTGAACCAAAACAAGTAGCCATATGAATTACAGATCAATACCGATATTCATTTTTGTATGGTATCCGAGTTAGGCACTTATTACTGAGAAATGTCATTATTTGACTCATATGCCACAACGGAGTAACTTGCAGTAATCAACAGCAATCCTAAATGCTTGCAAACCCCAACAAACTATCCCAATTCTGGCAGGAACTAAAAAGGCGGAATGTACCGCGCTCGCTGGCCATTTATGCAGGAACTGCCTTTATCGTGCTGGAAGCTTCGGACATTATCTTTCCCCGGTGGGGGCTGCCTGACTGGTCGGTCGACCTGGTGCTCTACCTCCTGATTGTGGGTGCAGTGATCACCGCTGTAGTTTCCTGGATCTATGATCTGACTCCTGAGGGCGTCACAAAAACCGGAGCCTTAGAAATCGAAGGATCTGAGGATTCTTTGAGAGCAAAAAAAAAATTAAAAGCCAGCACCATACTTATTGCCTTGCTGATTGTGGTCATTGGGTTCCTGGTGTATCCAAAGATTTTTCAGGGCAATGGTTCACCCCTGGGTGGGAAAATACAAAGCAGCATAGCAGTGCTCCCCTTAAAAATTATCGGGGAAGACGCGGAACTTGGTTACTTTGCCAGTGGCCTGGTGGAATCTCTAACGCATATGCTATCCAAAGTGGGGAACTCCCGGCAGACTTTTTCGGTCATTCCTTCCAGCGAAATTGTAGAGGCTATTACAGCTGGTGAGGCCCGAAAGAAGTTTGGGGTTTCACTGGTGATCTCTGGCAGTATTCAAAAGGATCAGAATTCAAGCCGGCTTATTATTAATTTGATAGATGCCAGAAAACAAAACCTGATCCGCTCGGAAAAGCTCGATTACGCCAACGATAAAAACCTGATCATTCAGGATGAGATAATCGCTGTAATGGTTTCTATGCTGGGGATGGATCTGGAACAGGATACAAGGGATCAGCTGGCTCGTGGTGGATCAAGCCTGAATGTGCCAAATGAGCTCTACCTGATTGGCCGGGGGATATTTCGGGAAGGTGTTGAGTCCTTAGAGGATATTGATGAAGCCCTTGAATACTTTTTGGAGGCCATTGAGCAGGATACTCTTTTTGCTTCTGCTTATGCAGGAATCGCACAGGCTTATACCCTCAAGTACCATTTTACAATGGATCCTTCCTGGAATGATGAATCACTTAAGTACAGCCGGAAAGCTGTGGAGTTGAATGACCAGGATCCCTATGCTTTGATGAGCCTGGCTAGTTCTCTGGTTGAGAAAGGAGAGTATGATGAAGCGCTGGTCTACTACAAAAAATCCAGGCTTCTGGATTCCACCAGATCAAACATCTATTCAGAGATGGCCTATCTCTATGAAATGGATGGGAAGTATGAACTAGCCGAGCGAAGCCATATGAAATCCATTGAACTGGATCCCGATTCCCACCTGACACACTATTATCTTGGAGCATTCTACCATGCTCTCGCAAGATATGATGAAGCCATCACGGAAATTAAGATAGCTCTGGAGTATTCACCGGGGCACCTTACCATCATGCATGCCCTGGCTGCATGTTATTGGGCAACAGAGAGGTTTCAGGAAGCCAGCTCCATATTTGGTGAAATCATTGCCATTGACAGTACCCAGGGAAGGGTCCTGTGGAACCTTGGAACTATCTCTTATTACCTGGGCGATTTTGAAGAGTCGATCGAATATTACAAGAAAGCAGAAAAGTATATCCCTCAGAGTTATAATCTCTACTGGATGTTGGGCAGATCCTATCACTGGGCCGGAGAAGAATCCCTGGCCCAAGAGGCACTCAGTAAGGCCATCACACTTGCTAAAAGCAGTTCATCTGTGCCCTTGCTGAGCATCGCCTCCTACTATGCTTTGAAGGAAAAACAAGACTCGGCTGAGTATTATATGGAGACTATGGGTCTTCCTGATCGCCCTGAAGAGATGGATGCCTCCCAGGCCTTTCTTTTGGGAGAGTTATACCTGGTGCTTGACCGGGAATCAGAAGCTTTCGAATACATTGAAAGCGGACTTTCACGGGGCTTTGGCTGGCTCGATGTGAGGCACTCTCCTCTTTATAAGGACCTGACTGACAACAAAGAATTCCACGAGATGCTAGCCAGGGCAGAAGAGGCTATGAAATAGTCCCCGAACCAAATAAATTCGGCAAGATTATACTAAAGAGTAATGACTGAACTTATTTATCATTGAGAATCAGAAAGAAACCTATATTTCCTTTTTTAACCAATATGGGGATGTGAATTTCCACATTGAGGGCGATCAGTTTTATTATACCAACAACCAGGGACTGATCTACAAGTTGTTGCCTCTGGAAGTGAAATAGTGGTATGGTTTTCAAGTGAAGGAAACACTGATCTTGAGAAGTGATGTGTGGCATTTAGACGATGGTATTAACTTAGATTCACAACCCTAAATGGATGAAGCCGAATTTCTCTACTTTAGCCAGTGGCCGTTCGGGGAAGGAGGTCAATCCTTCATTAACTTGACTTGTGTCTGGCTAAAGGTTATCTTTGAATACAGACCTAATCGAATTGATTGAAAACTAACTTTTTAGGGGGAATAATTAATCTTTGATTTTATCCTATTATTAAATCAGTTCAGGCGAATTATAATGATAAATAATATCCATTTTTATTAATTTAAAACCTGGCATAATATGAAAAAGATTCTCACACTTTTGACAGGAATTGTGTTCTTAATTACAATTCTGGCGGCCGGTGGTTGTCGCAACGGTAATAAGCAAAATGAAGCGATACTAGTAGAAAATGACTCGACAAGAGTAGTTTATTTGAAAGATACATTAATAGATGGGAGAATGCACCTTGAAATGTATAATGAAAAGCACCCTGATAAGAAAGAAATCGATACTCTTACTACAGATGTTCGGCCTGGATATACTGTTATTTGGAAGCATGCACATAAAAGTAAAATAAAAAAAGTAAATCACATTCGTCCATTAAATCTAATAAAAGAGAATGGAAAAATATTTAGTAAAGAAGCCGAAGAAGTTGAGAGTAAGAGTTTATATACGTATGAAATACCGTCCACTGCAAAACCTGGTAAAGAAAAATACGAAATAATATTTAAGGATAAGAATGATGATTTTTGGTGTATCGATCCTTATTTAAGGATTCCAGATGATTGAGATCCTTTACCGTAGATCAATGTATCATCGTATAATTTCAACTTTTCTTGTTGTCTTTTTAACTGTAGTTTGTTCTCCGGGCCTTATTCAGGGGCAATCAATTGACAGCTTGTTGTATTTAATAGACAATGACCTGGTTAAAGATGATTCTGATAAATACGATCTATTATGCCAGGTAATCACGGACATAAATGATGCTGAGAGCAAAATACGATATTGTGACCAGGCAATAGAACTTGCTCAAAAGCTGGATGTTCTGCCTGCCCTGCCGTATCTTAAGAAAGGCGAAGGATACCTTGATTCCGGTAAACTTGCAAGAGCCCTGGATTGTTTTATACAGGCAGCCAACTATTATGAAAAAAATGATGATGGTTCTAATCTTGGAAGGGTATACCTTCTTATGGCTGAAACATATAATAGCGTTTTGGGAAACCTTGATAATGAAAAGCTCTACCTCCAGAATGCTATCGAAATCTTTGAACAAGAAAAGGATTCATTGCGCCTGAGCTATGCCCTTCATAATCTCGGTTATACAAATTACAGTAGTGGGCAGTATGACACTGCGTTGGTCGTATACACCGAAACACTTGATCTATTTAAAAAGTTAGACCATCCTTATGCAACCCATTCATATTTCATCTGTCTTGGCAATTCAGGATTGGTTTATTCCAAGCTATTAGATTTTGATAAGGCAGAGGAATATCTTCTTACGGCAATTGATACCCTTACCAGGTTAGGTGATGAGGATGCCGTAGCAGAGTTCATGATTGGATATGCAAACATTCTTCGACAAAAGGGAGAAATTAAACAGGCCATTACCTACGCTTCCAGGGCGTTAAAAATTACTGATGTTCCAAATTATGAACGAGATGCATCACTCTTGCTTGCCCGGCTATATGAGATTTCCGGCAGGATTGACAGCGCTTACTATTATCAATCCATATTTATAGTCGCAAACGACAGCACAAAAAATATTAAGAGTGTTCAGAAAATGGCAGACCTGCGTACAGAATATGAAGTTGGGAGAATACAGGCTGAGGTTGATGTATTGGAGAAAAATAAGCTGAGACAGAAGATTATAAATATAGGATTAGGAATCATTCTAATTCTGGCCATAGGGCTTGTCACCTTGTATTATACCAACCTGAAACGCTCAAGGAAGCTTTCCAGAGCCCTCGAAGAACGCGGGGTACTACTGGAAAAACAAAGCTCGGAACTGAAAGAAAAAAATGAAGAACTAACTGTTTTGAACGAGGCTATCAGCAAGCAGAAAAATGAAATCGTAGACAGCATCTCATATGCAAAAAGGATTCAGTCTGCAATGTTGCCTCCTGATATATATGTGACTGAGCTCTTAAACGAGAGTTTTATTTTCTATAAGCCGAGGGATATAGTAAGTGGAGATTTTTACTGGATTAAGCAAATTAACCAATACATTATACTAGTAGCAGCCGATTGTACGGGACACGGTGTGCCAGGTGCATTAATGAGTATGTTAGGAATCAGCCATTTGAATGAGATTGTGCATAGACGAGAAATTACGCAAGCTAACCAAATTCTGAATGAGCTAAGAAAACGGATCAAGTTCGCCCTCAGACAGCATGGACAACGCGACGAAGCAAAAGATGGAATTGATATGGCATTATGTGTATTGGATTCGAAAAATATGACAATGCAATATTCAGGTGCAAATAATCCATTGTACCTAATAAGAGATGAAGATGGTGTCCCCGAATTGAAAGAGATAAAGGCAGACAGGATGCCAATAGGGTTTTATCATGGCAAGGATAGGACATTTACCAATCATGATATTCAGCTTGAAATCGGCGATACGTTTTATCTATTTACTGATGGATTTATGGACCAGAAAGGAGGGAAGGAAAACAAGAAATTAATGAGTAGAAAATTTAAAAGTCTATTGTTAGAAATTCATGATCGACCGATGTTTGACCAGCAAGACATCCTGGATAAAACACTATCAGATTGGATGGGTAGCAATTCTCAAATGGATGATATTTTGGTTGTTGGGGTAAGGGTGTAGATTATTATATCTATGAGGTTTAATGAAGTCACAGAACCCTGGAATGAGGTGCTTACTTTTACTAGAATCTCCAATCACCCCGGAATCAAGGTTTTGCTGACCGTATATATTTCTACTATTTTTTAAACTCAACAATAAATTTGGCGCCTTTGCCAAATTCACTTTCGCACCAAACTTTTCCCTTCATAGCCTCTACGTATTTTTTAACTATAGAAAGGCCAAGGCCTGTTGAGCTCTCACCGTCAGTCGGTCGTGCATTTAATTTTTGAAATTTCTGAAAAAGTTTAGGTTTATCTTCTTCCATTATTCCAGGGCCTTCATCGTCAATTTCAAAACGAATTGTTTGGTTCTCATCTTTTAGGGTAACATGGACTTTTGTATTGTGATTTGAAAACTTAATCGCATTCGATAATAAATTGTCAATAATTTGGACAATCAGGCTTCTGTCCAACGAGGCGACCACCTCATCCAGGTCAGCCACAATTCGTATTTTTTTACTATCACTCTGGATTTTTAAAGCTGAAATCACCTGCTCAGTAACTTGCTTTAAATCAACATTGCTATAGTTTGTTTTGAATGAAGATGATTCCAGTACCTTAATCTCCAATATTTTAGCAACTAAGCTATTCATTTTGTTCAGAGACTTTTTTATATAACTTAGATATTCCCTCTGGTTCACTGTGATTTCTTCACTTCTTAAAAGTTCTGAAACGCTCAATGCACTTGTTAAAGGATTTTTGAGGTCGTGCGCTACGATCCCAATCATTTCATTCTTTTCAATATTGAGCGCATTAAGCTCTAAAATTTGTGTTTGTATTTGTTCGTTTTTCTCGGATAAACTTTTGTTTGTATTTATTTTCAATCGAACTAATCTGTATAGAAAAAACAGGGCGATCAATACAAATACAATCGCGATTATTGCCAGGTATATAAATATGTTCTTTCGTTCTATTTCAAGTTCACTTTGTCTTAATTTTAAATCTTGCAACTCTTTTTCCAAGATTAACACGCCAACTTCACGATTAGCAGCGATGTCAGGCTGCAAGTCTGCGTTAATGTTAGAAATTGATGCTACCACCTCACCAAATGCTTTGCCAAGGTGTTTTTCAATCAATAGATCCAGCAAAGGCTTAAATCTGCTATCCATAATAAACGCATCCAATACTATATCCCAATCACTGGTGAGTGTTGTCGCGATCGAAAGCCCGGGATTTTCAACCATAAAAAAGCGCTGCCGGCTAATTCCTTTACCTTTTTTATAATGGGACAAATAATTAGGAAGAGAAACATAGCCCCAGGCGTTATCAGTATTTGAAATCTTTTCTATTAAAAAATCAACGTGCCTTGCGTACTCTATCTCTATTTCAGGAAAATAATCATTTTGTAGTTCCAGGATATTTCGCTCAAACGTTGAATTTGTTACGGTTATGGCTCTATTGTTTTTAACCATGTTGGCAAATTCGGCCAAACTCGAAACTGAGCCAAAAGCCCAGCTGGAGATAATAATCTCAATATCGGGCATATAGGGATCGCTGATTTTAAAATCCTTCTTTCTCTCTTCCAAACTGGAAATAGAGGCAATGCCAAGAATAGGTCGTTGCGAATGTTTTAAGGTATCAAGGAGGTTTTCGAAATTATACAAATGCTCATATTCCAAATTAAGTTTTACACCATATTTTTCGTCAATAAACTGGACGAACTCCTCCATAATTTCGAATTCAATGCCGGCCAATTTCCCTTGCGCGTCGTTATAAATAAATGGGCTATTTTCAGAGTAAGCAATAACCAATGTTCCATCGCCATTTTCTTTCACCTCGCTCCATGTATTGCTTTTCGACTGGCCATGGGCCTGGGGCAAAAGCATAAAGAGGATTACATATAGGAAAAGGCTAGCTTTTAACATGGATATTTTGAGTTGTACGGTGCTAATCAAGTGTAATAATTACTTTCTTCAATTGCATATATTGTATTTAAAAGACAATAAATGCGACTAATAGTTCCTTTAATTTGGTTAAAATAAGTGTTATTTATTGAAAGCAGCAGTCTACAACACATTCAACGGGGCAATTGAAATTAAGCAGGTAGATGATCCTGTGGTTACTGAAACAGAAGCCATTATTGAGGTGAGGGCATCAGGGATGGTAATTATTGATCAATTTTAATATTTAAAGACTCAAAGATCAAAGTTGAGCATGAACGGGTCAGTTTTCCCAATGGGCACACTTGTCAGGCCTTCAGCTTACCTTGAAGCATAATCCAATATCTTCATCTCCCTATAGTTGATCAGAGTAGAATTGGTAAGGAGTACCCCGAGCCGGATGTGCCCCGAATCCACATAGTCCGTTTCATGGAAGGTCACGTCAACGGGGATCCACCCCACCTCTCCCACATATACCTCACTCCAGCCATGATGGCCGAAACTCCCGCCGTATTCCGGCGTGTAGACACAACCCCAGACCACCCTGGCAGGAATACCCGAAGCACGGCAGAGGGCAGCCAACAGCATGGATTGTGATCCGCAGGCACCATTCCCCCGTTGCAGGGTTTCCAGGGCTGACCCAAACATGATGGAGCCCTCAATGTGTTCTGCTACCCATGTGCTCAGTCGGCATGCGGCTTCCCAGAAATCTTCCGATCCTTTCGTAAGCCTTAAGGCCAGCTCTTGTATTTCCGTGACTTCCGACTCGATCAGCACTTCGGGCTGTAAATACGTTTGCATGTCCCCGGCAAAAGAATGCTGTTTCCCGAACGACAATGCATCTTCCCCCTTGTAGTGATGGTGTTCCACTTCAAATAATCCCTTCAGGCTGTTCCCGTCGATGGAGCCCTCGAAAGATTGCCCTTCCACATTCAAATCTTCCATCCCTGGACCCGGGAAGGCATCCAGGTCCGCCTGCACCCTCATGGAGGAAATGTTGCGGATATCCCCGATCTCTTCATTTGTCCGGACAAAGATCAGGTCATCCCAGTTCCCGGTGCTCAGCCTTTCCATTACCGATAGATCGCTAAGGTACATCCGGATGCCGGTCTTTGATTCCATTTTCAGACGCAGTCCGCTGTCCCGGTCGATCCAGTAAGTGATAAGCACTCCGGTAGTAGGATCCCGCTCCTGCACAATGACCGCCTCAAATACGGTATTATTGAGTTCGATCTGCTCAACGCCCAACTTGTAGTAAACAAAGTCCTCAACCTTGCCGGTCCTGACATTGAAGATCCGGTAGGTAGCGGAATCCAGGCCACGTATTCCAAAATCCGTTTTCAGGTGGGGAAAGAACATGGTATTTGGCAGCAGGGTGTTTTCAGGCAGATATATCGTGGAGGCCGCCTGGTCTTCCGGTTGAAGGTAGAGTGAATCGTCCACTACGGTCATGGTCGCAGCTATCTTTTGGTCCCCCTGTTCCATGTGGCTTTCATGGTATGTGAAATTACCATCTGCGGGGTCTATGCTATAGGTAAAGAGCTGCTTCTGGGAGATCTCCCGCCCGATGGCTTTGAAGGATATATAGGTCTTCTGGTCGATATTGAGGTAAGGGGTACTAGGGGCCTGCGGCTGCGTTATAATCACTTCGGAGTAGCCGCAGAGGACACCGTTGAGTTCAATTCCGATAAAATACTTTTCCATCCTTTCCTGGGCGGGCAGGTAGCAGGAGCAGGTCATCAGGGTGACGAACTGGGTGACAAACAAGGTGACAGTTATGCGGTTTCTGGATGACGAAATATGAGTTTTCATGCTTGTTAATTTTCAGGTTAAAACAGATTTGAATAGTGCGAGAATTCCCACGAAAGCCAGCAGGATGGCTACCTGGACCAGGATAGTAATGATGTGATCCATTTTCCTTTTCATTTCAATATTCTGGGAGGCTAAGGCCAGGGCATTGTCATTCAGGTCAGACAGGCAGATTTTGATATGCAGGATGTGATGCCTGACCGCCCTTATATCCAGGATATATCCGGATACGGTACCCAGTATCCCCATAAATGAGTAGAATATATACTTCTCTGTACTAAGGGGCTGCAGGTGCCCGAATGCCGCAACAATATAGAGGAGGATTCCGGGAAGGCAGGTAATAATGTAGCTGGTGGCAGCAATCATCGCCTGATAGGGGAACCTGCGCGTAAGGAAAGTGAGCAGGGAAGAGAGATTATCGCGGGACGATCTTGCCGGATCGGCACTTCGTTTGAATTCCCGGTAGAATTTAATGCCAAGCAGGGTGAAAATGATCCACAGGACACCTAAAATAGCATTGATCAGCCGGATATCCGGATCGGTCCGGTTAAGTACCAAATTCAGAACAATAAACAGGAAAGCAAGGGATTTAAAAATGAAATCCCGTACAAAGATTCCCCGTACCTTTCCGGCGATGGAGATGGACCGGCCCTGCTTAAACTTCTCCACCGAGGTGATACCGATCCCCGGGATCCCCGCAAACTCATCGAT
>JAOZUK010000853.1 GCA_029938715.1 Bacteroidales bacterium
GGGACTGCCTGGGAAATGCTGCACCGGCTCAATGAAGAGGAGACAACTCTTTATCTGAAGGATCGTGCCGGAAAGGGTTTTACCGTGATTCAAACCGTAATTTTAGCCGAGCTTAGCGGATTAACTATTCCCAACAGGAACGGGGACCTGCCTTTGATCAACCAGGACCCGGCACAAATTAACGAAAAGTATTTCAGTCATGTGGATTTTGTGGTCAGGCAGGCAAGTGATCTGGGACTGTACATCGGCTTGCTCCCGACCTGGGGTGATAAATTCAATAAGAAATGGGGAGAGGGTCCTGAAATTTTTACCCCTGAAAATGCAGAAATATACGGCGAGACCCTGGGTCGCAGATACGCTGGTAATAACAATATTATCTGGATACTTGGTGGTGACCGCATACCCGAAACTGATCAGCATTATAAGATCATAAACGCCATGGCCCGGGGAATCAGAAAAGCCGATACACGCCATCTGATCACTTACCATCCCATGGGGGGAGGAGCCACTGCAGCACTATTATTCAATGAAGAGTGGCTGGATCTGGATATGTTTCAGTCGGGACACGACAGGAATGTTAAGATCTATGAGCTGGTGGCCAAAAGCAGGGCTTTAACTCCTGTCAGACCAGTGATTAACGGAGAACCTTTGTATGAGAATATTCCCAACAGGTTCTGGACTGAGGATCCTGGCACCTGGCTGGATGATGCAGATGTGCGCAGGTCTGCCTACCGGACCATGCTCACAGGTGCTGCAGGCTATACCTATGGTTGCAATGATATCTGGCAGATGTACAGTGCCGGACAACAAGCCGTGATCCAGGCGCGTACAGACTGGTCAGAAGCCATACATCTGCCCGGATCAGCTCATATGAAGCATATGAAAGATCTGCTGGTCTCCTTTCCATGGCAAAAAATGATCAACAACCAGTCCCTTATTGTAAGTGAGAATCCGAATGACCTGGATTATATAGTGTGTGCGCTTGGAAGTAAGAGGGATTTTTTACTTGCCTACACACCGGCCGGAAGAGCCATTGAACTGGACCTTTCGAATTTTAATGCCCAAAAAGTCAAAGCATTCTGGTTCAACCCCAGGTCGGGGAAGTCTGTGAAAATCGGGGAGTATGATGTGACAAATATTCCGCAATTCAAACCCTGGGCAGAAGGCAG
>JAOZUK010000854.1 GCA_029938715.1 Bacteroidales bacterium
TACTTTATACTCAAAAAAGAGAGGCCATAAAAGCCTCTCTTTTTTTGTACCTTGCTTCTATGTTGGATCAGTTTAAAGAGTATCTCAGGGAAATTGGAGTCAATGATTTCCATGGCCGGTTTCTGCTGGCTGTGAGCGGGGGTATCGACTCGGTTACCATGGCCCATCTGTTCCAAATGTCGGGGTGTGATTGTGCCATTGCCCACTGCAATTTCCAGCTTCGCGGAGCAGATTCTGAAGCAGATGAAGCTTTTGTCAGTTCGTTGGCCTCATATCTTGAAATGCCTTTGTTTGTGAAGAAATTCGATGTAGAGGAGAGTGCCGTGGAGAGAGGAATTTCTATACAGATGGCAGCACGGGAGTTGCGCTACAACTGGTTTGATGAGCTAGTTCCGGAAAATAGGTTTGATTATCTCGCCACAGCCCATAACAAGAATGATTCTGTAGAGACCTTCTTTCTTAACCTGTCGCGCGGTACGGGCATCCGGGGGCTCACAGGAATCCCCCGGAGCAAAGGCCATGTTGTTCGACCCCTCCTTTTCGCTTCCAGGGATGACATCGTTGCATTCAGTAATCACCACAAGATAGAATTCCGGGAAGATGCAAGCAACCTGGAGACCAAATATCGAAGAAACAAAATCAGGCATGATGTGATCCCTGTGATGGAGCAGATAAATCCGGGCTTCATTGAGACCATGTGGGAGAACATAAGCAGGCTGGATGAAATCCAAACTATTTTCATCCACTCAGTTGAGCAGAAAAGGAATGACCTCTTCAAGAAAGTTCATGGACAAATCCGGATTGATACGGAAAGTCTGCGATCTCTGGCGCCTTTGAGGACCTGGCTCTTTGAGCTTTTCTCACCTTTTGGTTTTACCAGATCCCAGTGTGAAGGGATTGAGAAAATTATAGACGCCTCCCCGGGTCGCCGTTCCATCTCAACTACACATCAGCTGTTTAAGGACCGTGAACAACTCATACTGGTAGAGTTAGTCCACAGCACCTTCGACCGGTATTACCTTGACAATCCTGAGAAACACTCATCGCTTCCCTTTCCCATGGATATGGAAGTGATTG
This sequence comes from Bacteroidales bacterium, assembly GCA_029938715.1. Taxonomy (GTDB): domain Bacteria; phylum Bacteroidota; class Bacteroidia; order Bacteroidales. Next base: position 1,078 of record JAOZUK010000854.1, read on the forward strand.
CACGAAATGAGCTTGGTAAGATTCCGAATGATCCCTACATCGCCTGTCTTGATTGTGATGAGCTTCAGTTTCCGCTTACGATTCGTCACTG
>JAOZUK010000855.1 GCA_029938715.1 Bacteroidales bacterium
ACCCGGATAAATTGAGAGCTTTCGGCATACCGCTTTCCCATATACGGATGGCAATTAAGCGGGGAAACCAGGAGATCGGTGCATCTGTGGTGGAAATGGCCGAGGCCGAATATATGCTGAGAGCCACCGGCTATCTGCAGAGTGTTGAGGATATTGAAAATATTCCCCTGGGAGTGAATCAAAACGGCACACCACTGCTGCTGAAAGATCTCGCAGAAGTCCAGCTGGGACCACAGATGCGGCGTGGTATCGCTGACTTAAATGGCGAAGGTGAAGTGGTTGGGGGCATCATTGTCATGCGTTTTGGTGAAAATGCACAGAAAACCATAGATGGTGCCAAGGAAAAGCTGGAGGAATTAAAAAAAGGATTACCGGAAGGTGTTGAAATTGTATCAGTTTACGATCGCAGTGCTTTGATTGAACGTGCAGTCGAAAATCTCTGGATGAAACTCCTTGAAGAATTTGGAGTGGTTGCTCTGGTGTGCGTACTTTTTCTGTTTCATGTCCGATCGTCGCTGGTTGCCATTATCAGCCTGCCGGTGGGAATCCTGACCGCCTTTATGATCATGCATATGCAGGGCCTTAACGCCAACATCATGTCACTTGGCGGAATAGCCATTGCCATAGGTGCCATGATAGACGGTGCCATAGTCATGATTGAAAATATGCACAAGCATATGGAAGAGACACCACTGACCGATGAGAACCGCTGGCACATTGTTTTCGAATCAGCAAGAGAAGTTGGCCCGGCACTCTTTTTCAGTTTACTGATCATTACCATCAGCTTTGTACCGGTCTTTACTCTTGAAGCGCAGGAAGGACGCATGTTTTCTCCACTGGCATTTACAAAGACCTTTGCCATGGGAGCGTCGGCTGCTCTGTCAATAACCCTGGTGCCTGTCTTAATGGGCTACTTTATTCGCGGCAAGGTGTTGCCTGAACATAAAAACCCGATCAACCGTCTGCTGATGGCAGGATACTATCCGATCCTGAGAACTGTGCTGCGATTCCCCAAGATCACCCTGCTCATGGCCCTTTTCGTACTAGGCATAGGTTTATGGCCACTGGACAAGATTGGCAGTGAGTTTATTCCCCCACTTGATGAAGGTGATCTGATGTATATGCCGACGACATACCCTGGAATCTCCATCGGCAAGGCGAGGGAAT
>JAOZUK010000856.1 GCA_029938715.1 Bacteroidales bacterium
CCTTCGTGTAATAATACTGTAGGAGATTAGAAATAGAATAAAGTCTCTCCCATTGGTACAATGTTAATAACAAAAAAAGAACATTGAAGGGAGAGACTATCCAAAATGGACATATCAATTGTACTACATGACTTTGTAAAAAACATAGAGAAAATCTTAAAAACTTCTGAATCACTCGAGGAGCTTGTTCAGAACACAAGGGAAATCACAGATCAACTGGGACTTGATGCGCTGAGCACATATTTAGAATGGCTTGATGAAGATATCAAAGAAAATACTGAGAGGAAGAAGGATTGGACAGTCGAAAGATTCAATGACAGGAACGGAATACTGACAGAAATGGGAATGTTGTACTACAACAGGAGATACTACAAGTCCAAGACAGGAAATGGTTACAGTTATTTGGTTGATGAGTGTATGGGCATAAGTAGTCATCAGCGAATTGATGTTGGTCTGAAGGACAAGTTTGTGAAAACGGCGACTGATATATCGTATGAGAAAACGACTAAGTCAGTAGGTCGTGAAAAGGTTAGCAGGCAGACTGTTAAAAAGGCAATTCACGATTTTGAGCCGGAATTGATAAAGCATGTTATCTTACCTGACAAACCAGAAGGAAAGAAAAAGATACCCTATCTGTACATAGATGCGGATGAGGACCATCTGTCTGTCCTGAATAAGGAGAGGGCTGAACAGAAGCTGGTATATGTGTATGAAGGGAAATCATACAATGATAGAGAAGATAAAATGGAGCTTGTGAACCCATATTACATAACCGGGATATCAGGAATTGTGTTGTTCAGGGAAGCATATGAGTATATCAAGAACAATTATGACTTTAATGCGATAAAGAGAATATACATCCAGGGCGATGGAGCCAATTGGATAAAAGGGGGGACGAACATTATCCCATGCAGTCGCTATGTTCTGGACAAATACCACATGATGAAACAAACCAAGAAATGCGTAGGAGCAGATGAGAAGTTACGTGCAAGACTGTGGGATGCTCTTATGGATGCAGAAATGGATGAACTGGATGTTGTGATGAACGAGGTGCTTGATGAAGCTGATGAAGAAGAAAAAAAGAAAGGCATCATCAAGAATTTCAAATATTTCTATGACCGTTTTGAAGGGATAGAGGTATATGCGGATCCAAATGAACGCCCTGT
>JAOZUK010000857.1 GCA_029938715.1 Bacteroidales bacterium
CATTCCTCCGGGATTTCAATTTTGCAGCCCTACAGGACTATTGGTACCATGATGCTGTGACATTTCAACAAAAGTCTTCAACCTATTATCTCTACAATTGACATCCTCCCCTCCTTGAAAAAAGGTGAATCCATTGGCTTCAAGAAGCCACGGGCAGTAATTCCTCACGGTTTACTGCTGGTTCCTGCTGCCGACCACTAATGCGGTTCGCTGCACAGGCCATCCCCGTCTGCCCGACGGTTCTAATATTCTTTGCAGCATTTATATCTGCGTTTTCCTCATACCCACAAGCCATGCATCTGAATAGAGCCTGTGATGCTCTATTCTCTTTTGCTGTATATCCACAGAATGAGCATCGTTGTGAGCTGTACCGGGGATTCACTTCAGTAAGCATCCCTCCCCTCCAGTAGAGTTTGTAATCAAGCTGCCTTTTGAACTCAAACCACCCCTGGTCCAGAATCGATTTGTTCAACCCAGACTTGGCTTTGATGTTACTACCTGGTTTTTCTATGGTTCCCCTGGCCGATGCACTCATATTTCTGATCTGTAATCCTTCGACATATACCTTAGCGTGGTTCTTACTTATTTCGGTACTCAACTTGTGAAGGTAGTCTGATCGGACATGGGCAATGGTATGATGTAATCCTGATATTATCCTCTTCTGTTTCTTCCAGTTATTCGACCCTCTCTTCTTTCTTGACAACTTACGCTGTTCTCTGACCAGAATATCTTCATGTTTTCTGAAACTGTTCACACCTTCAATCAGGGTGCCATCTGATAGAGCTGCAAAGCATTTCACCCCAGCATCAATCCCTATCTCTGAATCAGAAGGATGTTTCCCAATCTCAATTATCTGCTCCACCTGGATAGAAGCATACCAATGTCTGCCTCTGTGGCTAATGGTAATATTCTTTACTGTTCCCTTAATAGGACAACTCTTGTAAAAACCTACCCAGCCTATCTTTGGAAGGAAGAGTCTGCGGTTGTCAATCTTAAAACCCTGAGGGAAACGTAAACCATCTCCCAATCCCCTCTTCTTAAACACTGGCAGACGCTTCATGGGTTGGTTTTTGTCAAAACAATCCCTAAAGGCTCTTTCCAGATCCTTTAGCTTTTGCTGTAATACCTGTGAAGGGCACTCCATCAAAAAACTGTACTCTTCAGAT
>JAOZUK010000318.1 GCA_029938715.1 Bacteroidales bacterium
GAGGAGAGTATGGTAGCAAAAGCAAAAAAACCTCCCAGAATGGCACCGGTTTTTATGACCTTTCCCTTTCGGGTAGTGATGTTCATTCTCTTCTTCATATAGTACATGGGGCCACCTGATATGGAACCATCCGGCAGAATATCCCGGTACTTGTGAGAGATTGTTACTTCCACAAATTTTGTAGTCATTCCGAAAAGTGCTGTCATCAGCATCCAGAAAAGAGCTGCCGGTCCGCCCAGGTGAATTGCCAGTGCCACTCCAGCAATATTCCCCGTTCCCACAGTCCCGCTAAGTGCTGTGGTTAATGCCTGAAAATGAGAAGTATCCCCCACATCATCGGCTCGGTCAAACTTTCCTTTAACGATCCGTATGGCATGTCCAAAATACCTGAACTGGGGCAATCCCAGGTAGAGGGTAAAAAAGATACCGGTTCCCAGGAGAAAAAAGACAAACCACTGGTGTCCACCCAGATAGCCATTCAGGAAGAGAAGGAATTCATTGACTTTTTGCATGCAAGAGATATTTTAACGGTGTGATTGTCTGCGCCCGTAAAAATAGCAATTATTTAGTCATTGAAAAGTTTGGAGATGATTCCCGTAAGCTGCTCTTCTGTAAATGGTTTCGGTAAATACTCATCAAAACCCTCTTTCAGGAAACGGTCACGGTCCCCCAGCAGGGCATGAGCCGATTGTGCCACCACTTTTAGATCGGGATATCGCTCTTTCATTATTCTCAATGTATCTGTTCCGCTTAACACAGGCATGGACACATCCATAAGCACCAGGTCAGGCTGTTGCTTTTGCTCAAGCAATTTCAGGGCATCATACCCTGTGAGGGCCATGGCTACAGAATATCCCATGGAGGTGAGCAGGGCTTTGTAGAGTTCGATTGAATCCGATTCATCATCCACCACCATGATGGATAATTTCTTATCAGTGTCAAGGGATGAAACCTGAGTCCTGAGCTCCGGCTCTTCTGGCACCACTCCTGCCGGACTTTTTGCAGGTAACTCAAGCTGGAATAACGCCCCCCGGTCTTCTTCTGACTCTACCCAGATCTTTCCTCCCATTAAACGAACCAGGTTATTACAGATAGCAAGACCAAGCCCGGTCCCTCCGAATTTCCTGGTATTGGATCCATCTATTTGCCTGAACTGATTAAAAATCAGATCGAAATGCTCTTTAGCAATTCCTATGCCCGTATCTTTCACATACAGGACTAAGGTTCCATCAGTGGAGCCCTTTTTACATCCGATTTCGACAGTACCCCGTTCTGTAAATTTAATGGCATTGTTAACCAGGTTTTTCATTACCTGAGCAATGCGTATCACGTCCGTTTCGATTACACAATCAGGAATCCCAACGATGGCAACCACGTGAAGATCCTTCTTACCAAGTCGTTCAATCTCGTCCTGTGCATACTGCTCCATGTCACTGATCAACTCGGTCAGCAACGACTTGCCATATACTATCGATAGCTGGTCACTCTCAATTTTAGCCAGGTCAATGATATCAGATATAAGGGTAAGTAGTAATTCTGAATTACGTACAATTCGATTTACATACAACACCCGGGTGGTATCTTCCAGATTGGGATTAACCAGCAAATTGGAGAATCCGATGATGGAGTTCATTGGAGTTCGGATCTCATGAGACATATTTGCAAGGAAGGCCGATTTTAATTGATCGCTCTCTTCGGCATGATCCTTTGCCTGTTTCAAATCATTCATGACCTGCTTACGATCCGAAATATCCCTGACAATAAAAAGAATAAGGTCCTTTTCATCAAGTCCGTCCTTAATCAGAACAATCTTTGCCGACATGTGTAAGTAATGCCCATCCTTGTGCATCACCCTGTACTCGTGAGACGAGTAGCCATTCTTAAAAAGCTGAGACTTCTCCTGATTTAACCTGGGTCTGTCTTCGGGATGCACAGATTCCTCCCGCCCCTGTTCAAGGAACTCCTTCCTGGTGTATCCAAGCGACTCGTAAAATGCTGAATTCAATAACAACGGACGCTGGTCTTCTGCGGTAAACAGCCCGATGCGGTCATTGGCCGCCTCAAAAAGTGTTCTATATAACCTTTCACTCTCCCTCAGGGCTGCCTCTATCCTTCTGTTTGAGGTTTTATCAATTACAATTGCAAGAACCAGGTCTGCACCGGTGAGGTTAAAACGATGAGCTGTTACATCCAGCCATATACACTTGCCATCTCCCAGATCCAGCCTCTTTTCTGCGTGTCCAAACCCTTTTTCTGAAACTTCGCTGAAAAGTTTTCCTTTTACTCCCAGAACTTCATCCTCCAAAAAAACATCAGGAATCAGCTTATTTAAGTCCTTTGAGTCACGTCCAAAAAGATTCATGGCGGCCTTATTGGCATTTACTACCCCGTCCATTTGTCCATCCTTCATTTCAAATACAAGGATGGCCTCATTGGTATTCTTGAAAATAAACTCCAGCTTCTCCTTCTCCTCCACCATGGCCATCAGATGCTTGAACCGGCCAGAGATATCGATGGCAATACCCCCCATGATTACTGGCTTACCATCCTCATTACGGTGAAGAACAGTTCCTCTGTTGTAATACCATTGCCACTCCCCATTATTATCCTTAACCCGGTATTCGTTCTCATACATGATGTCCTGCCCATGAAATACACGCCTCAGTTTTTCCCTGTTGGTGACCACATCGTCCGGGTGAATGTTTTTATAAATGGAATCTAAGGAGTAATCAAATGTTGCAGGATCGAGACCAAGGATTTCCAGCATAGCCGGACTCACTGAGAGTTTGCCTATATCACCCTCCCAATGCCACCAGTGAAGCCCCATACTCTCAGAAGCTCTATCAAATTCGGGTGATGGAGATAACAATTCCCTAGGTATGTTGACTTTCTTCGACAATTTTAAAAATTAATGGTTCGCTTAACTAAAGATAACACATTCTAATTAAAGATCGTTGCATGAATGACTACGTGACTTGAACTTTAATAGGTTTACGGATGTTTTTAAAGTAAAATCATCATGAAAAACATTTTTTTATTTCTTGAGGACCTCAGCCGAAACAACAACCGCGATTGGTTTCACGACAATAAAAAAACATACCAGGAGGCCCTTGGCACATTCAGGGAATTTATGGGTACCATCCTTGCTGGGATATCTAAAACTGATCCTTCCGTAGGGGGTCTTGAAGCAAAAGACACCATCTTTAGAATTTATAAAGACATCAGATTCTCAAAAGACAAAACTCCTTATAAGACCCATTTTGGGGGTTGGATGGCCAAAGGAGGGAGGAAATCGACCGACGCTGGTTACTATTTTCACCTGGAGCCTGGTAACTCATTTATGGCCGCGGGAGTATGGATGCCTCCCAAAGAACAACTCACCCTCATTAGGCAGGAGATCATGTACAATCCTTCAACATATTTATCTGTGATTAATGACCCGGCAATAAGCAAAGTATATGAAAGAGGAGGGAAAGAAGATATGCTAAAAAAGGGACCGGCCGGCTTCCCAAAAGATTTTGAGTTTATGGAAGAGATCAAATATAAACACTATATCTTCTCCAAAAACTATGAAAACAAAGATGTAATCAAAGCAGGTTTTGCTGAAACAGTGGTGAATGATTACAAAGGGCTATATCCCCTGGTGGATTATTTAAACCATGCCATGTCTTTCAGCGGTAACGAATAAATCACGAAAAAATGGTTTTTGTGACATTTGTTACAGTAGGGTTGTAAGTTTCCCCCTATTTTTGCGTCAGAATATAAACCAAACCAGATAAAACATGAAACTTGAGCATTTAACTAACGAGACATTTAAAGAGAAGGTATTTAATTACGAGAACAACAAAGAGTGGAAATTTGAAGGAGAGGCTCCAGCCATCATCGATTTCTACGCCAACTGGTGTGCCCCCTGTAAAACCATTGCCCCCATTTTAGAAGAGCTAAAGGAGGAGTATGGTGACAAGTTGGACATTTACAAAGTAAACACCGAAGAAGAGAGAGAGCTCTCTTCTGTATTTGGAATCCAGAGTATCCCTTCACTGCTTTTTATCCCCAAAGAGGGACAGCCACAGATGGCTATGGGTGCACTTCCCAAGGAGACATTCAAGCAGGCCATCTCTGA
>JAOZUK010000858.1 GCA_029938715.1 Bacteroidales bacterium
AATATAACCGCGACTTCTTGGTAGTAATTGACCCCGAATTAGTTTTTATGAATTTCATTGACCATAGTAGTGGTGGCTGGACCTCAGCTGTTGCTTTCGATAATGTAGGAAACCTAGTCTTTGCCGGAGCATCCAACCGCTTCTTTCCAGCTACAGATGTGATCGATAGTTCTAATCATGAAGGTGGGTCTAGTAATGATGGGCTTTTGCTTAAAGTAGATGCTACAACCGGTGAGATTATCTATTCTGCTCTGTTCGGTGGTTCCAGGTCAGATTCTTTTAATGACATCGCCATAGATGATCTAGGGAATATTTACCTTGTTGGTGTGACGTCATCAAAAAATTTCCCCGTTTTGAATGCCTTGCAAGATACAATTGGAGGAAAGGAGGACGCCTTCCTTTCAATATTAAATTCCAACGGTGAATTAACTTACAGTACATACCTTGGTGGAAGCCGGACTGATTGGGCGCTAGATATTGCACTAGATGGTACAGGTAATATTTTTATGGCAGGGCGAACAATCTCACCAGATTTCCCAGTAAAAAATGCCTTCCAAGATACCATTATGGGTGAAGAGAAATATGGAGAGTATAATGGGGATATCTTTCTGGCCAAAGTTAATTCAACTGGCGATCTTAGTTATGCAACCTATCTCGGTGGGTCAAAAAGTGACCGAGTCAATGGAATCGCAGTTAATAATTCTGGCGAACTTACAATTACCGGTAGCACAGACTCCCATGATTTTCCTTTAATGAATGCCTATCAGGATAGCAATACTACTATCTTAAATTGGGAAACTGCAATGTATATTACTCGACTTAATAGCGGTGGGAATGGATTAATTTACTCTACCTATTTTGGTGGTGCCGGCAACGATTGGGCTAGCGGCATTGACGTAGTAGCCAATGGTGAGGCATATATTTCAGGCAATACAACTTCAGAAGATTTTCCAGTTATTGGCGGTGAGTCATTTCCGGAAACGGATTCTTCAGATGGTGTCTTAATTAGTTTAGATAATAGCGGGCAGCCAATTTTCTCATTACGCTCAAACGTACCCGGATCCGAATCCTTCGATGGAATGGCCAGACAAAATGACAGCACCCTAGTATTTATGGGTGAAGATGGTGATTCCCTAAGGATTTATGAAAAAAAGGATGACACATT
>JAOZUK010000319.1 GCA_029938715.1 Bacteroidales bacterium
AGGAAAACTGAATGATTGTCAGAATGGAGTAAAGGAAGACAAAAAATAAGGAGACTGAGTGTTTCATAGTAGGTTTATAAAATGCTTATTCTCTAATAAACGAAGATTCCGCAATGAAATATTTTCGAAAAATTACTATATAATTTCATGATAATGAAATTTCATCCCTGACAACTGCGCATTAAAAACCCCCAGCGTGAACCGGGGGTTTGAATCGTGCTTGAGTATTCCCTACAGTATCACATAGTCAGTGTAATCATCTTCATAGCTTATAATATATTTGCCTAATTCCTCCATTATTGGAATAAGTGACTCAGGTATAGCTGCATCATCAGGGTCACCTTCAGTAGGATATATTTTATCTCTTTGCTCAATAGATTCGAAATATGATATAGTGGCAAACCCATATTTGTGTTCTCCTCTATCGCCCTTCATAACTATTGTTTTCGGGCCTGGCCAAACCTTTTCAAATTCTGGAATCACATTGTTTTTCCAAAATTCCACGAATTGATTCATTGTTACATCTGGTTGAAGAGTAATAGTGTAGTTATGAACACCAATAACACTTCCTTTCGTAAGGGTTTGTCCAAAAGCTACTCCGGCGAACAGGACAAGGGCTGAAACAATTAATAATTTTCTCATGATGTAAATGTTTTTTGGTTAGACTATAACAAGTTACTCTTATTAATACATATGAGTCAAGTATTTCATTGATATTTAACCGTTTATCAGCTAAAAAAATAGCATGGTCCTGGATGAAAGAACTGGTAATCTTACAGGATTATTTAAAAAGATCTGGATCTGTGGACCTGATATTATTTTTAAAAGCAACAACAAAAGCCTGGGAATACCCTGATTCCCTGCAGCTATATTGAAGTTCTGTGGCATCAGAATGAGAAGTAAATTCACCGATAGTATACCTGTAGGCATCTAAATAGGAATACACATGGATTTTATAGCTTTTGTCATTGATGGCAATCTGTTCATCCTCTCGCATATAGTTTCTTGAATAAATCTGTACCCGGAAGGTAATTTCATCTTTGCTATCAGCAGTAACCGGATCAGTAGTTTTGGTCACTACTGCATTCTTTCCCATTTCAGCAATGGGTTCATCTGGAATGATAACAGTTCTCCATTTTGGGTGTCCCTGACTTCTTAACTGATCAAGATTTTGAATGATGCTTGATTTAATGACAGAAATAGTTTGTTTATCTTCACTTGTCAACTTTGATTCATTAACGACCAAGAGAGTTCTTACTCCAAAGGTAGGCGTGTTTTTATCAAGCCATTTGTAGTCATCGCCGTATATTGTATCATGTTCATAAAACCTGGCCCAGCCGTTGAAATCATCCAGTTCTAACATGGTAAATTCATCGACCATTACCCGTGGATCAAAATCCAGCATATCCAATGGTGCACTACCTACGACCAAACCGGCATCAATACTGCCTGTAGAAAGGCTTCTTAGCATTTTGTCAAAACCTACATAAACTGCGGTCCAGCTGATTTGTGATCGTTCCTTTATTATTTTACCGGTAGCAAATGACCCCTGTTCTTTGTTTCCGATGCCTACACGCTTCATTTTTAGGTCCTGTAAGCTAGTTAAACCACTACTTTTTATAGCTACCAAATGAATTTGTTCTGTTGCAAGTTGCATTACAACTTTTAATGAACCTGTTTTATCGGTATTGTTGAATTTATCTTCCGCTTTCATCAGGTTCAGATAATCAGATTGAATAAGAGCAATCTTGTAATTTGGATTGGGATCATTAAGCATTTTAAAATTAAAAGCACTTCCACCGGTTATCCCGTTTTCAAGAAGGATACCATTTTTTTCACCAATCAGGGCCGCTATATCGCCAACAAAACGGCTATATGAGCCTTTCTCCGGTCCTGAAAGAATGATCATCTGACAAAATACTTGTCCTAATGACAATAAAAATAGTGTTACAAGCAGGAATCGTTTATTGAAGTTCATAATTGATATTTTAAAATACTTAGATTAAAAGTAATAAATCCTGACTGTTATTCAAATTATCAGGTTTTAAGTACATGGATTCCAGCGCTCAGTGGCCTATAATAGATCAAATTGTGCTATTATATTAGGTATATATCGCCATATTATATATATTTGTCAAATATATAGGAAAGAAATATATAAGAAAAAGATATATAGAATATTAATATATAAATTTGTAGCATGGTTTCAAAAGATTTACTTAAAGGCACGTTAAAGACCATTGTTCTGAGATTGATCGAAGAGAATAACAGGATGTATGGTTATGAGATCACAAAGGAAGTGGAACGACTTTCTGAAGGAAAGATCCTGCTTACATGGGGCGGATTATACCCTGTTTTGCATAAGTTGGAGAAGGACAATCTGATCACTTCGGAGGAAGAGAATATTGGGAAGAGGGTCAGGAAATACTATTCTCTGACAGAATCCGGTACAAAGACAGCCAAAGAGAAGGTACAGGAGTTCCTTGATTTCGTGACGATCATGGGTGGGATCATTAATCCACCGCGACCAAGTTTGAATCTTACATAGAAGAATGCCTTAAAGGCTTCATCCATGGCAGAACTGACAGATAATGAATTACAAGTGCTCAATAGTGAAATTGAGCGTAGCGGCCTGACCTACACAGAGCTGCAGAAGGAGTTGCTCGATCATCTCTGCTGTGACATTGAAGCAAAAATGGATGAAGGGATCGAGTTTATCAGGGCACTGGATGAGGTAAAGAAGGAGATTGGACGTGACTGTATAAGAAATATCCAGGAAGATACACTGCTACTTATTAATCAAAAATACAGAATGATGAAAAAGTTTATGTACATCCTCGGAACGATCGCCCCTTCGATGGTGATCATTGGTACAATTTTCAAAATTATGCATTGGCCTGGTGCCAGTGTCATGTTAACCCTGGGCCTTTTTCTCCTTGCTGCAGTTTATCTCCCTGTATTTGTATCTATAAGGATACGTGATACAAGGAATGAAGGTAAACCGGTAAATAAGGCCATGTATATCATCGGCATGGTGTCGGGAATAATTTTCATCGCAGGAGCCTTGTTCAAGATCATGCATTGGCCCGGAGCAGGGATCATGATCCTGCTTGCAGGATTGGTCACTGTTGCTGTTTTCATTCCTTTACTGGTGTTAAATGCAATGCGTGATAAGGAAAACCAGGTTCAGAATTTCACCGTGCTGATATTTGTGCTTTCTTTTATTGCCATCACTTTTATGACCTTTGCCTTGCAGGTGAGTAAGGATGTTATGAATTCATTTGTACTCGCGATAGACGATGATATTCGTACAGAACAAGTGATCGATCAGAACAATGCAGTGCTCAGGACATCTCTTGGTCATATGGAGCTGTCATCAGACCAAAAAGCGCTTGCAGATGAAGTAATCGCATATGCCGACCGGATGAATATTTATATTGATAAGGTCATTCATATTATCGTTACGGAGTCGCACCCTAAGAATACTGAGTCTGTTCTTGAGAATGGAGAAATCGATTATCGAGAGCTTATGAACAAGGACAATACCAATGTACCTGCGGAGGTCATGTTGGGGATAGATCGTGATGTAGCAGAAGGAGTAGTGGTTAAGCGAATGTTGGAGGAATACAAGATACTGGCAACCAAAATAATGGCTGAGAATGATTCTGGAGTTGAAAATGCCCTTGATACATCAGATAAGATTATATACGACGATTACGAGAGGTCCTGGGTATCATACAATTTTGAACATATACCCATGATGAGTGCAATATGTCAGCTAACCAGTATCCAGGTTAATAGCAGAATTGTGGAATGGCAACTGCTCAGCCATATTTTGTATGAAGCAGCACATGCTGATATAGTAGCGCAGATAAGCATAGATTAAGGATTGGAATGGTTTCAGAGTGTTCCCTAAGTGTCCTCCCAAGGTGGTCCTCCACAGGACACTGTTTCAAACAAAAAAGACCCTATGAATTCACAAGGTCTTGATTATCAGAGTGGAGCATATCGGAATCGAACCGATGACCTCTTGACTGCCAGGGAGATCATTTCCTCAGGATAGTATTTCAGAACCTTAATATAAATTCTGCACCTTTACCCAGATCGGACTTGACAGAG
>JAOZUK010000859.1 GCA_029938715.1 Bacteroidales bacterium
TAATAGTCGAGTAGATAAGAGGAATTTCACCTCGAACCTCTCACAGAACCGTGCGTAAAGGTCTCCCTTTACACGGCTCTTATTATCCAACCAATGGCTTTACTCCAATACGCCAGTGCGCAAACAGGCTGGGTGATCTCTTAGCGATTTCAGCCATCCAATTTATCGCTCTAACTTTATGGTCTTTCAACCTTTTGTATTTCCTCATAGCCCATTTAACCAGTAGTCGATTAACATGATCGAGTACCAGATGTAGTTCTGCTTTATAGAAGGCACCATAGTAGTTTATCCAACCTTGCACAACCGGGTTAATTAACTTGGCTAGCTTAGTTAGATCACTACCTCCCTTTCGATGCAATTTCCATGCACGCATCTTTATCCTCATCGCCATCTTAGCCTTATTGCTTACCGCTGGTATGAAACTGGTAAAATATTCCCTTTGTTTGTTCATTGCTTTCCTTGCTCTAAATGTGTAGCCCAAGAAATCAAATTGAACTTCAGGGTAATCTTTCCTTCTGTTTCCGTCCTTGCAGTAAACAATTTTGGTCTTGCCCGGATGCATTTCTAATCCACATGCTTTCATTCTCCCCTCTAGAGCCTCTCTTAACTCCACAGCTTGTGCTTCTGTTTTGCAATGTATCACACTATCGTCTGCATATCTCTCAAATGGACAATCAGAATAATGGATCCGAAGCCATTCGTCCATACAGTAGTGTAGAAATAGATTTGCCAGCAGAGGGCTTATTACTGCACCCTGCGGAATGCCTTTCTTCCTTTCTGTAAGACTTCCATCTGCGTGCTGATAAGGGGCTATAATCCACCTTTTAATATACAGCAATACCCATTTGCAGTCAGTATGCTTGCTCACTGCTTTAATTAGCAATCCATGTGGAATGTTGTCGAAAAAACTCTTGATGTCTAGGTCTAAGACCCAGTCATACTTCCAGCACCGCTTTCTGGCTTTTCCTACTGCATCTAGGGCGCTTTTCTTGGTCCTGTACCCATAAGAGTCCTTATGAAATACTTGTTCCAACTCTGGCCCTAGAGTCATAGTCACAACCATCTGAGCAATGCGATCAGTGATCGTTGGAATACCCAACGGTCGTTTCCCTCCTCCCTGCTTTGGTATCTCAACCAGCTTTACAGGTGAAGGCATGTAGCTTC
>JAOZUK010000860.1 GCA_029938715.1 Bacteroidales bacterium
ACAGGCGTGCCACGTCTCTTAAGAATTGTACCTGTAACAAACAAAGCCACTGTCTGCATAGGAGTCCGTCGTAGCGGGAAATCGACATTCATGTTTCAAATCATGCAGAGACTGGTTGAAACTGGTGTCTCCCGGCGCAATATACTCTACTTGAATTTTTTCGACGACCGGTTGCATAATTTACGACGCGGCCCCCTGGATGCTATTTCGGAAGCTTATTACTCCCTCTACCCAGAAAAGAAAAATTCTGAAAAAGTATATTGTTTCTTTGACGAAATACAGATACTACCGGGATGGGAATCCTTTGTTGATAGATTGATAAGAACAGAAAATTGTGAAATATATATCACAGGCTCATCAGCACAGATGCTTTCCAAAGAGATCGCCACACAGATGCGAGGACGTGCGCTTTCATGGGAAATATTTCCCTTTTCTTTTCGGGAATTCCTCAATACAAAAAATGTCGCTCACAATTTGCCTCTTTCAAGCAGGAAACGATTACTCATACAAAAAGCATTTGAAGAATATTGGCAAACCGGGGGATTTCCTGAGGTCATAGGCTTAGATCGATTCCTTCGGATTAAAATTCACCAGGAATATTTTTCCACCCTGCTGTTTCGAGATCTCATAGAACGACACGATGTCTCCCATCCAAAAGCAGTAACAGACCTGGCACATCGATTAATAGATAACATCGCTTCATTGTACTCTCTCAACAAACTTACCGGGTACTTGAAGTCACTTGGACATAAAGCACCAAAATCTGCGGTATCGGAATATTTAGAGTGGTTCGAGGATGCTTATTTCCTCTTTACTGTTCGCATCTTCGATGCCTCTCTGGCAAAGGCCAATGTCAATCCGAAAAAAATCTATTGTATTGATCATGCAATGGTGACATCAACGGGATCCGGCATCTTGGTCAACTCCGGGCACCTGCTGGAAAATTTGGTGTTTGTCGCACTACGTCGAATCAGCCAGGATATCTTTTATTACAAAACAAACAGTGGCCGAGAAGTCGATTTCATTGTTCAGCAACAGGATAACTCCCGGATGTTAATCCAGGTATGTGAATCCATGTCCAATCCAAAAACTTATAAGCGTGAAGTTAAGGCTATCGAAGAGGCCATGCACGAGCAAAACCTCACAACCAGTACTATTGT
>JAOZUK010000861.1 GCA_029938715.1 Bacteroidales bacterium
CCGGCTCCTATGTTAAGCTGGGGGTTGTAATAAGAGGCTGTCACTTTCTCATTATATTGGTTCGCCGACATCTCATTCTCTTTCATGCTTACTTCAGGACGTTGTTGTAATGCCTTTTCCACATTTGATCCATCCGGCTTTTCCCAATCGACTACTAATAATGAGTCCATATGCTCTGATTCTGTTTCCAGGGGAACACCAATCAGGCGATTAAGCCCCATTAAACTCACACGAAACTCTTTATCTATACGGATTACTTCATATTGTGCATCGTTGCTTCTTACCTTGGCCTGGTACAATTCGTTCATCCCGACTACCTCTTCATCCACCCGGTCCTGAATAACCTGTTGAAACTGTAGAATAATTTCCAGGTATTGGAGAGCAAGCAGGCTGCTCTCTTTTTTTGCTACAACAGCCAAATAGCTCGCATCGGCCTCAAGCATGGTGTTTTGTTCACTTATTCCTACATAACTTCGAGCCACATCGGATTGGGCCATTGCCACATTTTTGGTATTTTTTAGATAACCACCGGTAAAAACAGGCTGATTTACCCACAATCCCATTTCATACATGTTTGACAATTCCTGCCCTGCGGGAGAATCTTCTGTAACGCCCAGCTGAACAGGATTTCCAAAGAATTTATAATTACCATCAATGTCTACGCGGGGCATGTAACTGGATTTTGAAGCCTCCACAAGTGAATTTGCTCCTTCAAGGCTTTTTTCAGCTATTTTTACCGATTGCTGATAATCCAGTGCCAGGCTCCTGTATTTAAAAATCAGGGTATCTTGCTGACTATAAACCATAGTTATCGAAAACAAGATTAACAATAATGAAATGGTAGTTCGTTTCATATAAGGTGAATATGTTATTTGTCGAGATTTATCGTAGTTAAGGTGGATTGTTCAGGATTACCTCGTATTAAAAATTACCCAAAAGTTACATTTAAATGACCATTAACAATAACAAAGGTTCGTTATGCCTTAACGAAATTTTATTTTAGAGTGCAAAATTATTACTAATTGTGACATAAAATACATCTACAAGCCGGACAAAAGGCGGACGTAAATTATGAGATAGCATTCTTTCCTATTTTTGTAGCCAGGGGAATCAGTATTAATAAGCCTATTATTATAACCAGTAATGGCGTAATTGCAG
>JAOZUK010000862.1 GCA_029938715.1 Bacteroidales bacterium
CTGCAAGGTATGAAGAGTTACTTGACCGGGCGGTTGAAGCTCATTTTAACATGCTAAGGATATGGGGCGGTGGCATTGTAAACAAAGAACCATTTCACCAGCTCTGTGATGAGAAAGGGATCCTTGTCTGGCAGGAGTTCCCTCTGGCTTGCAATAATTATGTGGGTACACCCGAGTATCTAAATGTACTTGAAAAGGAATCGGAATCTATTATCAGGAGAATCAGGCAACATCCATCCCTGGCTTTGTGGTCGGGAGGCAACGAACTGTTTAATTCTTGGAGTGGAATGACAGACCAGTCGCTTGCTCTCAGGTTGCTCAACAGTCAGTGTCTGAAACTGGATCCTTATACGCCATTTATCAGTACCTCCCCCTTGTTTGGAATGGGGCACGGACACTATGTATTTAGAGATATGGACACGGGTGAAGAGGTCTATTCAAACATGAACCGTGCACATAACACGGCCTATACCGAATTTGGAATGCCTGCTCCATCCTCAGTGGAGATTCTTCGATCCATCATCCCGGAAGAGGAACTATGGCCACCCCGGCCCGGTACTTCCTGGGAGAGCCATCACGCTTACAATGCATGGGTGGGTGATACCTGGCTGATGCAGGGAATGATTGAGGATTATTTTGGTAAATCGAATCACCTGGAGGAGCTGGTGGAGCATGGACAGTTGTTACAGTGTGAAGGGTATAAGGCCATTTATGAGGAGGCCCGGCGACAAAAGCCCTATTGTTCCATGGCTTTAAACTGGTGTTACAATGAACCCTGGCCTACAGCAGCCAACAACAGCCTGATTAATTGGCCAAATACTCCGAAACCCGGTTTTTATGCGGTTCGGGATGCATGTAGGCCCATGGCGGCAAGCGCCAGGAACCACAAGCTGAAATGGTTGGAAGGAGAAGAGTTCTCAGCCCAATTGTGGATGTTAAATGATGTATATGAGCGCCTTGGAAATGGAGTAATGCATGCAAAACTTGTGGCTGGTGAGCAGACTCTGACTCTGGCTTCCTGGAATTTTGAGGATGCAGAACCCAATACCAATATTAAAGGCCCGGATGTATCTGTAATCCTTCCACGATGGAGTGTAGATAGATTTAACCTGGTTCTCGAGGTGGAGGGGCACCCAGAATACAACTCAAACTACAC
>JAOZUK010000320.1:0-2842 GCA_029938715.1 Bacteroidales bacterium
TACAAGTTGGAGTGCTTGAAAACCAAAACCTAATCAGGGGGAATAAAATGACCGGAATGCCAGAAGGATCAAATGTCGATCCTAAAATCACCGCAAGATTATGTAAAATTGTCGGTGACAGGAATGCCACCGATAAAAAACACATCCGTTATGCCTACTCATATGACCTGTCCTTTGTGAAGCCCAAGTTGCCCGATTATGTTGTCATGCCGACCAGCGTTGAACAGGTTCAGGGCGTCATGAAACTTGCCAACCAGGAAAAAATTTCTGTTACACCATATACAGCAGGCACCAATATCGGAGGGTTGTGTATACCTGAAAACGGCGGCATCCTACTGGATATGAAGAGAATGGATAAAATCATTCGTATTGATGAGGAATCCCACTATACAGTTATTGAGCCAGGTGTATCTCACGCAAAACTAGCCAGTGCCCTTGCAAAATTCAACCTGCGATGGAGCTGGCCTGTAGGACCGCCTTCTTCTTCTGTTTCTTCCAATGCCATCAGCCATGGTATCGGTGGGCTAAGCGGTCGATATGGACTGAACAGTGAAGAAATTACCAGTATGGAAGTGGTCCTTCCCACGGGAGAACTCGTTAGAGTCGGTTCCTGTGCCATCCAGGAAGACTCATGGCACAGTTGTCTGCCATTACCGCGGATGGACGGTCTTTTCACCGGCTGGCTTGGAACCACAGGAGTCATCACAAAGATAGGTGTCCGTGTCCACCCTACACCACCAATTCTTAAGGTGTTTACCGCTTCCACAGAAAAAATTGCCCACCTCGCGTCTTATCTTCGAAATCTTGGTAATTATGAAATTTGTGACGATTTAACGGGCGTCTCCTGGTGGTTGTCACAGGTACCTATCCCTTATCCTTATAAACCCAAACCCTCAGATGCACCAGAATGGATCTCCTTTGCCACAAGTTTTTCCTGGACTCAAAAAGAGAAAGAAGCCAGGGAAGAAATATGGAGAACGGTCATGGATGAAGAGGCTAAAAAAGGATCCTCTTTAAAAGAAACGACTTATCCGGAAGAAGCATTGAAAGCCAGAACTCAGCTGCCCAGCCAGATTGTCGGTTCCACCAAGAATTATACCAAACAGGCTGGTGCCGGAATCTCATGGCCAGGGACCTTTACCCCTGTAAACAAATGGGAACCTGTCTATGAAAAATGGAAAGAAATTCTCGTCGCCAGAAATCTGTCTCCATCAGTTCGGGTAACCAATTACAGAGGTGTTCACTATGGCATGCTCAGAGCCATGATACCCTTCCCAAAGAAGACACCCGAAACAATTGAGAATGCTCGCCAGGCCATTGTTGAATGTCTTAAAGTTGATCTGGACAACGGCGGTATCCCCTATAAACCACCTGTTGATTTTGGAATGGAAATAAATAAGAGAGCCCACCCTGGATACGTTGAGCTATTGAAAAGGACCAAAAAGATGCTTGACCCCAATGACATAATGAACACTGGGAAATTGGCATTATAAACATCACGGTTGGAATTTATTTTTTAAAAATTTGAGTTTGAATTGTAATGGGAGAATTTTATGAAGTGGGATATTCCTGCACTTGAAGAGTTAGAAGACGCAGTATGGAGATGTACTGCATGTGGTAATTGTAAAACAGCCTATGACTTTGGCCCCCCGCCGACCGATGGGGCTATCTGTCCTGCCGGTGTGGAATATGGCTTTGACGGAAATATGGCGTCAAAGGGGAAGATTGCCTTTGCAAGGGGAATTTTAAGCGGAGAACTGGAATGGACACAGGATTTTGTGGATGATATTTATAAATGTACCATCTGTGCCGGATGTCAGAACCAGTGCGAACTGGATCATAAACCCGTGATTCCGGAAATAATGGAAGCCCTGCGGCGCAAGGCTGTTGAAGATGGTGTTGGTCCCATGCCCACCCAGAAAGTCATCGCCCAGTCCATGAGAAGTTTCAACAACCCCTACCAGGGCCCCAGAAGAGTTCGTACGGATTGGACTCGACCGTTTAAAAAAGCAAAAAATCCAATCAAAAATATCATGAAAAAAAATGCGCCGATCCTTTTTTATGTAGGGTGTACCGGTGCTTTTAACCTTCCGGTGAGAAACTTTCCTGTAGCGACTGCATCCATCTTCCAGAAACTGGGGCTTGATTTCGGAATCCTGGGAGAAAATGAAATCTGCTGTGGCTCCACTGCCATGAGGCTTGGAGATGCAGAGGAATTCAAACGTGTGGCCGAAACTAACATGATAACATTCAAAGATTTACATGACAACCACGGGGTTGAAACCATTGTAACCTCCTGCGCCGGATGTTTCAGGGCCTTTAAGAAGGATTACAGTCTTTCCGATGAATATGAAGACTATCTGGGTGGAATAAAAATCATCCATACCACGGACTTCCTTTTTCAGCTGTTCAAGGAAGGAAAAATGAAATTCACCAAGGAACTGGCCTGGAAAGTTACCTACCATGATCCCTGTCATACCGGCAGACATCTCACCGATTACGAGGTAGATAAAGACGGATCACAGCTGTGGAAAGACGCTTACATTGGAAAGAATGAAGACAATTGTCTCTATGATATTCCCCGTGAAATGATCAACTCTATTCCTGGTATTGAGTTCACTGAAATGGCCAGAATCAAAAGTAATTCCTATTGTTGTGGCGGCGGTGGCGGCGTCATGACGGGTTATGGTGACTGGGCTGCAAAAAATGCCGGTTTAAGGATTCAAGAGGGTCTTGATACAGGCGCGGAAAAAATGGTCTCTATCTGTCCGTTCTGTCACTTCAACCTCAACGAGGGCTCGAAACGTATCAAGAGCGATATGAAAGTATATGACCTGGTTGA
>JAOZUK010000320.1:2942-4083 GCA_029938715.1 Bacteroidales bacterium
ATCGGTGTTTTAGTTCCCTTGACTGGTATTGTTGCCCAGGGTGGTCTGGAAATGAAGTATGGTATTGAAATGGCTGCCGAAGAAAAAGGAACAGTCTTGGGAAGACCTATCAAGCTGTTTATTGAAGACACCAGAGTTAAACCACCTGTTGCTGTGACGAAAGCTGAAAAACTTGTATATAAAGATGGTTGTAAAGCATTGATCGGCGTATTTTCAAGTGGTGTTGGTCTGGCTCTCGCTAAAAATCTCGATAAATTGAATGTGCCATTTGTAAGTACCCATGCGATGACAACCAAATTTTACAATCTTCATCCACTTGTTTTCAGAAGTGGTCAACTTGCCAATGACCAAACAGCTGTCGGTAATGTAAAAGGTATTCTGGCGCGTCCTGACCTGAAAGATAGAACTTATTATGTAATTGTACATGACTACTCCTGGGGTCATGATGCAGGAGATAGATTTCTTGCTTTAGCAAAAGAAAATGGCATTAAGGTTTATAATGATACATATGACAAAGCTCCCATTAAAACTAAGGACTGGTCATCATATATCAGTAAAATTAAAGCCTCTGGCGCCGATGGCATTTACATGGCATTTATTACCAATGTTATTCCTGTTTTTGCCAAACAAACTTCTGATTTTGGACTTCAAGGCAAAGTAAAACTTATCTCTGCAGCAGCTCCCGGACCATTGGAATTGGAAGCAGGCGGAGAAGCCTGTTACGGTATTTTCGGTGCATCTGACTGGTCATGGGATGTGGATAATGCAAAATCCAATGACTGGGAAATGAGATTCTGGAAAAAATTTAAAACTATTCCTTCTGATGCAGCAGTTCACAGCTATGTTGGCGCAATGAACCTTTTTAACGCAATAGAAAAAGCTGGCAACACTGATGCTAAAGCTATTGCAGCAGCTCTTAAAGGCATCACCTATGATGGTCCTTACGGCAAGGTCAGAATTTCAGCAAAAGACAATTGCATGAGAAATGATGCAGTTCTTACAGAAACCATGAAAGCACCTGATAACCCTTTTGGTGCCAAAGTTTACATGAAAGTTCTGGAGACATTTACTGCAAAAGAACTTGGTCCTGCTGAATAGCATCACGAAATATTTAAGATAAAATTAACTATTAACATTTTAA
>JAOZUK010000321.1 GCA_029938715.1 Bacteroidales bacterium
ATCGGCTCCTGATATGACCAGAATATCTCTTCCATCCTCTTTATCTATTGATTTAATAAGATAGCCATTCCTGTTGTCACTGTCCGGAGCATCCACTTCACCATATTCCTGCTTTAGCTCTTTTATTATGTTCCGACTATCTTCTGAAACTATAATTACATCACCTCCCGGTAGATTGACATATTCATCTGCTGTTACGATCCCCGGAGCATTTCCTGTGCGTAAGAAAATGTATCTTCTTACCTCTTTTGCAGCCTGCACTTCAGACTTAGAAGCATTTTCAGGATAAACTACCGTCTGGCCATTTAATCCCGATGCTGAATAAATCAGTACACATGTAATGATTGTTGTAAATAAGCTGTAATATCCTCTTTGAAATTTACCTGTTATCATAGTCCTCGATAATTCGCTAGTTACCTTCCTATTGATCTTATTAATTCCATTCAGGGATGGTATCTCTTTGATCAATGGGAAGTTTCGTCTTTTCTTCGTATTCGCCCACATAATAGGGGTAATAATCCCAAGGTGATTCATTGCTCATTCTGGGATCACCTGTTTTTGTGAGATATTCAAATAGCTCTGCTTTCAATTCGCCCTTTATCGCTGCGTATGAAGGATCCATTGCCATGTTATTAATCTGATAATGATCTGTCGAAATATCATATAATTCCTCAAAGGGTCGTTTCCCGAAACCCAGCGCGAACATCTCTGAAATACCCGGTTGATCTTTATTGCTGATCATATACTCCTTGGTAATTCCACCGTCAATATCCCCATAGGCTTGACCTGTATGTCCGATAAAAGTAGGATGTCCAGCAGGATATCTATCAGGCTCAAAATTCACGATATAGGTCCAGTTGCCCTTCCTTATTGCCCTGGAAGGGTAGGGTAATCCGCCCGGGCGACAATACGTATGACGCTCGATAGCTGTTACAACCATATCACGTTCGGGATCGATCGTGCCCTCTTCTGAAGACTCGAGTATATCCATAAAGCTTTTGCCTGTGACTTTCGCTGGTATGTCAACACCGGCAGCTTCAAGAAGTGTTGGTGCAAAATCTATCGAGTTTATAAAGTCGTCGACTATCCTTCCACCTTTAATCCTGTTACCCCACATAATGGCAAGAGGCATGTGGGTACCATATTCGTATAGTGTTGCTTTCGCCCTCGGAAAAGGCATCCCGTTGTCGGAGGTAACGATAATGATGGTATTATCCAGTTCGCCTCTTTTCTCAAGAAGATTGATCATTTTCAAGAGATGACTATCAAACCATTCTATTTCGTATAAGTAATCTGCAATATCGGTTCTTATTTCATCTACATCCGTTAAAAAGGCGGGAACTTTAACACTATCTGGATTTACATCATTTAGGGCACCAATATTACGATCAAAAGGCCTGTGAGGTTCATAGGCCCCGTACCAAAACATAAAGGGTTTCCCGGTCTTACGATTTTGCTTCAGAAAGTCCTTGAAATTCCTTGCATAATCATAAGGACCGACCTCTTCTGAAGATTTCATCTGGTATTTCATATGTTCCTGGCCCATTATCTCTTCTTCGCCCCAGTATGTATCGCCGTCCATTTTTCCCGGACCGTATACTTTTGCTGTGTAGCCAACATTGTAACCATTTTGCTGCAGCAGATTTGAGAACAGGGCAAACTCTTTTCGTATTCCCCCGAATAACAGACCTCCTTCTTTTAAATCATAGATGTGACGACCAGTGAGTATGCTGGCTCTTGAAGGTGCACATGAAGGAGCCGAACAATATGCATTTTTGAACAAGATCCCTTCCCTTGCGACTCTCTCGAAGCCCGGAGTATTAATATCTGGTGTTCCGGTTATGGATGTATGTATCCAGCTTTGGTCATCAGAGATACAAAAAAGGATATTGGGAAGTTCTCCAGTTGTTTTTTTGCTAGAACTTAGCCAAATCATTATCATTCCAACCAAAATGATAACAGTTATCCCCGAGTGTTTCAATCTCTTCATTTTCTATCAAGTTAAGGCAATGCTAGCGTTTAATGATTTTCCTAAAGGCTACCGCCGAAGCTGTTTTCACTTCCATAAAATATATTCCTCCTGTATAACTATTCATCCCTATACTACCTGAGGGATTCTTATCATGAAATAACAATTCGCCCATGGTGCTGTAGATCCGGATCTCTTCAAGCTTGTCAGCACTCTCAACACGGAGTTGATCCTTTACCGGATTGGGATAAACCAGAATGGAGTTTTCTGAATTGGCATTTGTCACAGATGTAGGATCCGCTATGAAGATTGCAGTCACCGATTTGTTGTCATCCATGGTAATGGAAGCTGTCTTATCGTTACCAGTTATATCACCACTCCAACCATCAAATATATATCCTTGATTAGCAATCGCTTTTATTGACACTGTTGATCCTTCGGAGTACACTCCTCCTGGAGGGTTAAGCTCCATGGTACCCTGCACTGGATCAACATTGGCAGTAAGAGTATAAGCCGGTGGAGCCACATACGGGGTTAACTCCTTCGGAGTGTAGCTTAGTTTTTCTGTAGTGATAACTGTCTTATTGATATTTTCAACGCCATTCCCACCGGTTACGGGATAAGTGACTGTTTCACCACCTATACTACCTTGAATGTAGTATTCAAAGTCATAACCCGGATCATCCAATTCGGCCTTCATAACTGTTGTGCTGTTACCAATGGGCAAAAGCATTGCAGTCGAAAAGGTATCTGTGCTACCAATTTCCCGGTAATACATGCTTGGGTCTGTGATGGATCCATTCCCGATAAAGATTACTTTCTGGCTGAAAGTTTCATTCTCATAGATCTGGGTAATTTCGGGCATGGCTCTTACCGCTTCTTCACCCTCATAATTGGTATCAAGATCCGTAATACCATATTCATCCTTGAATAATCTACACCATGTAGACTGCTGCAATTGAGCAATAATGCCTAATTCCGATTCATTTCTAACACGCTGTATTTCGTGAGACATCACCTTTGCCCAGGTATCTAAAATGCTGTCTTTCCTGGCATCTGTCCGAGGGTCTTCATTTCGATAATAATACTCATGCACCACTAATTTGCTCAGCTCTATCTGGGCCTGAAAAAAATGATACCAGTACATGTATCGATCCCTGTTTCCCGCTCCGACAATATCATCTTTGTAGGAACAAAATTCCGTATATACATGCAGGGCATCAGCAAATGTGGGATCGGTATAATCCACAATGTCTCCCTCATCCAACCAGAATTCAGTAATGGAACTTGGAAGCCATTGCGCAATCTTTGGAATTCCTCCTTTTACGCCATTGCGTATTTGGTGAGACTCTCCATACCTGTCAGCCACAGCTAAAAGAGAACCTAACTCATTTGATCTTTCAGGTCCAAAATTGGCTTTGGCCCAATCCTGATAGAATTTGGTAATCCAATTTACGAAACTGGGATTCTGCTTATTAATATTAATGTCCCACTTATCATAGAAGGCGTATTTATCCACTCCTTCTGAAATGGTGAGTAATGGATCCGCCACAGGAGCCCTGTTGTCCCAGGACAGTTGAGCGTGTGCCAGGGACATGGGTGCAATTGAATTAATCCGCCAGTGTTTAGCAAGCAGTGCTTGCACTCCTCCCGCATTTAATCCGGCGCGTACTTCCAGCCATGCATCTGCTGCTCTTAATTGTGGCTGCACCAAACCCCAGTCTTCTTCGTACCAGACTGTAGACCATCCCGGATTTCCTGCAGCTATAACCTGATTTATGCCCTCTGCCTGATCCCAAAGCGTTCCAAAAGGAACTCCGGGAGATACATCATCGATGTATTCCAGGGGGGTCCTGTAGCCTGCACTACCCACTTTCCAGCCAAAGCCGGCCAGTTTAAAAGGAGTGTTCATTGCCTCCATCATGTCATTACAGTACCTGTAATCATCAGCAACGGCATGTACAGTTTCTGGGTTAAGGCCATCACCGCTGTAGGTCATAGCTTCATAGGTCCATAACCAATAATAGTCTAATGGGTGGGTTCGTGCGATCCGGGTAAACACACCCTCATACATCGCTTTTGCAAACACCTCGTTGGTATAACCTCGCGAGG
>JAOZUK010000322.1 GCA_029938715.1 Bacteroidales bacterium
GTCAGGCCAGTCTTTCCGACACCATTGACCTCTTTCCTGCCACCATTGTAGCCCTTCATCCCAAGGCCGGGGAGGTGGAAACGCTTGACCTGGACTACCTGGATCAATTGGCCCATGATGGAGGTGCCCTTTTGAACCAGGTAACCGGAATTACCAGCATCAGGAAGAGTGGCGGTTATGGTTTTGATCCTGTATTGCGTGGATTCAAATATGACCAGATCAATGTGGTTTTCAACGGTGGTCAGTCTGCAACTGCAGCCTGTCCCAACCGAATGGATCCTCCCACAAGCCAAATGGCACCCAACATGATCCAGAGAATTGAAATATTGAAAGGCCCTCATGCTTTAAGGTATGGTTGCTCTTTCGGGGCCACCATCAATTTTATTCCTGTATCTCCACGATTTTCTGAAGAAAACAGCATCTACGGCAGATTATCGGGTGGGTATGAAAGCAATGGCAATATCATGAGAAGTGAAGGCCTTCTGGGAGTAAGCGGGAAATGGGTTGACCTTGGCATTTTTGCTGCATGGTCCCAGGGTAATGATTACACCACTGGAGGAGAACAGACAATCCCTGCAGATTTTCTACGGGGCAGCTTTGGCACCCAGCTGGGGTTGAATATCGCGAAGAACCATATGATGAAAATTACCGCCACCAGGAACATGGCACGGGACGCTGATTTTGCCGCACTCCCCATGGATCTGCGCAATGATGATACCTGGTTGTTCAATGTGAATCATGAAGCAACATTTTATGACAGAAATATTAAAAGCTTCAATACCTCCCTCTATGGATCCTTCGTGAATCATTTGATGGATAACCTCCTTAAAACGTTAAACCCCCGAATGGTCAATGCAGAAACCCTGGCCACAACCTACAACTATGGGGGGCGCACAGAGGGAACCTGGAGTTTTAACCGGGCTCGTCTGTATGCCGGGTTAGATTTCCGTATCGAAGGAGCAGAGGGTAGCCGGGTCAGGGAGTTCCTTATGGGTCCCAACCAGGGAAAAGTTGTTACTGACAATGTATGGCAGGATGGACAAATTGCAAGGTCTGGAATGTTTGCGGAGTACCATCTTCAACGCCTGGGCATTCGATGGGTATTTTCCGGAAGGTTTGAAATCAACTCCTCTCATATTTTTGACCCCGACCCTGAGTTCACAAACATCTATCCTGAATCAGGAACCTTCCAGATAAATCCCGGAATAAGTATAGGTGGAACAAAAAAACTAACCGACAGGTTTACCATGGGATTATGGCTTGGACGGGCTCATCGAAGTGCAAGTCTGACCGAAAGATTCATTAACTATTTCCCTGTGGGACAGGATCCTTATGAAATGTTGGGAAATCCCATGCTGGATCCTGAGATCAACAACCAGGTTGATCTGAATTTCCAATGGGATTCCAGAACCACCTCCCTTCGCCTGGATCTTTTTGCCGGCTATCTACAGGACTTTATCTCTTCAACCATTGATACTACACTGAATCCAACGCTTCCCACCAGTCCGGGAGTCCGACGCTATACCAATCTCGATAAAGCATTTAAAACCGGTTTTGAAGCCACCTGGAACCAGAAGCTGTTTGCCGGGTTGCATCACCAGTTTAGCATGGCCTACACCTATGCCCAGGACCTGGTAAGGGATGAACCATTACCTGAAATCGCCCCATTAGATCTGAGGTATCAATTATCGGGAGTCTACATAAACAGCCGGCTTCGTCCATCTATATCATTTCGTCATGTGTTGGAACAATCGAGGATCTCCAGTGATTTTGGGGAGACCGTTACACCCTCCTTTTTCATTATTGATATGAGATTATCATTCCAGGTAGCCCCAGAGTTAGGTATATCTGCCGGGATCTACAACCTTTTGGATACCCTCTACTATGAGCACCTGAACAGATCGGTAAAAGGGACCGTGCCATTTCCCATTTATGCACCTGGAAGAAACTTCTTTATCTCTTTTAACCTGGATTTGAGGTAAGTCGGTTTTAATCCTCTAAAGCGTTTCAACCCGCAATGGTTCAACAAATTACAAAAAGGGAATAAATCTGGGGGTCCGCTTTTGATAATCAGCGTATTGGGGATACTTGCCAGATGAGATGGATTCACTGAAATTGCTGCTGCCCCAGAAAAGCAGCACCAGCAGGATGGCACCAATCACCGACCAGTTAAGCCAGGATCCGGTAGCTGATACACTGAAAAAGTAGAAGATGATCCAGATGGCCAGTTCGGATGTATAGTTGGGATGACGTACAATTCCCCAGAGTCCGGTATCCACAAATCCTTTCCTGAATCTTTCAGGAAGGTCTCCGCCAGCTTTAATGGCAGCTCTCTTCTGTTTGTGATAATTCCACTGTTGTTGATCAGCCACTGTTTCGATCACAATAAAGCCAAACAGGAGTACGGCAATGATTCCATCAAACCATGAGAGGGTTCCTCCTCCCATGCTTCTTAGAGCAGGTAGTGTGATCAGAAGAATAAGCCCCATCTGGTAGAAAGAGATAAACAGCAAATTAAAGAGCATCCACTTCCAGCCTGCTGACAGTTCAGGTTTGCTACGCAAAACCGCCCACCGATAGTCCTCTTCTCCGGTCCAGAATTTCAGGGAATATCCTCCCCGGCGTGAGAAATTATAGCTCAGTCTGAGCCCCCATGCAGTAACCACCAGTGCCATCAATATCAGGCGTGTTTCAAATCCCGATTCAAATGCCACTATCCATGTATATGGAATGGGCATAAGGCTCCAGAGCTTATCCACCTGGCTATGGTTTTTACTGAGTGAACTCACCACAAAGCAGACCAGGGTTGCTGCAAGGTATACCACCAAGAGCTTTATCAGGACCTGGTGTTGCAAATCGGTCAGGGATTCATCGAAACTAAACGCAAGGATGGGGATGACAATGATGGTCACAAGTAGGGCGAGGACAGTTTTCCACATATTGTTACAGATTTATCCGAATGCCAAAGATAACAACACCAAATAAATGGTTCAACTTCAGGCTAACAGCCCTTATTTTTATCGGTCCGGCTCCTTCTCCGCCCAGGGAGATGGAATAAAATGAGTGTTTTACATGTTGAAATCGAACATTTTACTTTCAGAATGGTTTCTGATAAAAATGAGATAGAGTTTTTATCCGAAAAAGTTACATATCATGTTAAAACGCCCCAGCTTCCTTTTTGTGATCTTTCTATCAATCACTATGAGTCTATCTGCCCAGGTCGATTCGGTCATATTCAATACCCACGATTATGTGGTGGGTGAAATCAAAAACATGCAAAGGGGAATTCTTCAGATTGAAACTGATTACAGCGACAGCGACTTTAAGATTGAATGGGACAAAACCACAGAAATCTATTCGGTATCTCAATTTCTGATATCCCTCTCCAATGGAGAACAATATTTTGGCACATTAGAATCCCAGGGCGATTCTATCATCCAGATCATCACCCAACTGTTGGATACCATAGATGTAAGAAATATAGATATTGTATACATGAATGCCTATGATGATAAGTTTCTGGACAGGTTCAGTGCCTCCATCAGTTTTGGTTTCGATATGGCTAAGGCACGTAATTTGAAACAGCTCACTACCAGGAGTTCTCTGGGATATAAAGCAGAAAAATGGAATACGGGTGCCTCCTTTTACAACCTCTCCTCCACCCAGGATGAGACTGATGATATCCACCGGCGCGAAGCAGATGTTAGTTTTAGTTACCTGCTACCCTATAAATTATATGGAATTGCTACAGTCGCCTACCTCTCAAATACCGAACAAAGCATCGATTCCAGGATCAATGCCCAGCTAGGTGCAGGTAGATATCTGGTTCAGAGTAATCGCATGGATTGGAGCCTTAAGGCAGGTGTGAACCGTAACCTTGAACATTACACCAATGACACAGAAGACAGGCAAAGTTGGGAAGGCTATTTTGGAACGGACTACAATATTTTTGATTTGGGGGATCTGGACCTGCTATTATCCATCATTGCCTATCCGAGTATCACAGAAGCCGGACGTTGGCGTTCAGACTCAAAATTCGATATAAAATATGAGTTTCCATTGGACTTCTT
>JAOZUK010000104.1 GCA_029938715.1 Bacteroidales bacterium
TGTCGATGTTTGGGGTACTGTTCAGAGAGCCGTCATAACAACTCATGGCCTGGTAGGCATGATCGTCGGCCATAATGAAGATAATATTCGGAGGTGACTGTGTCTCCTGATTGCAACCGAAAAACATAAGCGCTAATCCTGCCAGGAGTGTTAACTTCATTATTTTTAAATAGTTAAGGAGCATATCCGCAATCATCAAGTAAGCTGTATATCCTTTTCATCTGGTCAATATCTTCACATAAATCAGGTTGAAACCAGATATAGAGTGCTGTATTTTCCAGCATATTATCGAGTAGATATTTTGTTAAATCGCATGCACTGTTCAGGTTTTTATTCAGCGATGCTATCCCATGTTCTTTGTGTACATTTAGATCGATATGCGGAGTCAGAAAGAATTTTCCTGAAAATCTTCTGATCAGTTCAGCCGGATCTGCACTGGTACCAAAACTCCAGTTTGCTGCCTTCACGTTTTCCAGCCTGTCAATATTTCCGAAATACGGCTCTGTCCATGTACAGCTGTGATAATGCACAGGTCCAAGCTCTGTTGTAATCCTGTTAATGTATTCAATTGAGTACTCCAGGTGCTGCTCAGGCGATATCATTGAATTTACATCGTCGCTGATATAGTACCCCTCTCTTGTGCTCCATATCTGTGGATGTGTAGAAGGATTATAGCGATCACCAAGTACTTCCTTTATCTCCTTCACATAATTAATTGTGAAAATGGTGATTTTATCAAGCAGCTGATGAATTTCTTCAGGATTGGTCAGCAGCGCAAGGTAAAAAGATTGATCCCACATGAGCTCGGCAACACCCAGGGGGGACTGAATATCAGGAAGTCGAATCAGAGTCTCTTCCGGGAGTTTTCTCTTCAATGCCTGCATTTCATTGAGAATCTCACCCGTACGTCCTGCCCATACATTCGGTATTTCAATATCCTTCACCTGATTTGCATCGGTAATCAGATCTTCAATCCACTCTTTCCCCTCCGATGTAAAACTTGCATTACATCCGAAGGCAAGAGCGACAGTATGTGTATTCCAATACCATGGCTCAACATTTGCACTCTCCTGCGGAGTCCAGTCCCACATTTTTATCCCCAGAGCCTCAGCAACTCCTGGATTGTTTTGACCTGTATAGAAGCAAGCCTTGATGCCCGGGTTCTTATAGACTTCAATAATTTGTTTCTTCATAATTACTTTGAGATAATATAACTTTTACCCCCCACAAATTCTCCGTCGTTGTTGTACCCGGTAATCAGGTTATCTGCCTCCTTGGCTGCGGTAGTCACCAGTACATTATTGTTTCCAAAAGCCAGACTTGAAGGCTGTTTTGCGGGTATGGGAATTCTTTCTAAAATCTTTCCAGAAGAAGATAGTTTCATAATCTGACTTCCTCCCCAGCAGGCTGTCCAAATGTTATCCTCTGAATCTACCTCCATCCCGTCCGGAGAACCATCCTCTTCATTCATTTTAAAAAACAGGGAGCCATTTGCAATTTCTCCCGTTTCGATATTGTACTCATATTTGGTAATTATTCGCGGAATAGAATCTGTATGATAAAAAGTGCGATCATCGACTGAAAACCCCATGCCATTAGTAATCCCCAGGTTCTCAAGAATCACAACAGGATCTTTCCCGGCTTCAAACCGATACAATTTACCTTTTGAAAGTGTTGCATCCATTGTCCCGGCCCAGAAACGACCGGCAGAGTCCGCTATGGCATCATTGAATCTTTCGCCGGTCTCAAAATTCATCTGATAGACAATTTCTATACTTTTTGTGCCCAATGTAAGTTTTCTGATATCCTTATCTGTAAATAGTATCAACTGACCGTTATCGCTGAGAAGCACCCCCCCTATTTGCCTCTCTGTTTCATAGATTAAATCCACTGTTTCGGACAACAATGAATACCGATAAATCCTGCCAAGCAGAATATCTGACCAGTAAAAACAGTTATTAGCCTCATCCCAGACAGGGCATTCCCCCAATGGGCAAATCGGGTGTTCCAACTCTCTAATTTTCATATAGCATTACATAGTCTGTTTATTTCATGGGGTTCGGATTTTCTAAATTAATAATCAGCTTCTCTTTTGAAGGCAGATCAGGAAATGGATTATGAGGTTCCTGCTGATACCAGTAAGCAACAGATGCTATATCATCCTGCAAGGGAAGGTATCATCACCATCCATAAAAAACTTGATCTCTCCTTCTCCCCACCAATCTTCATCATATGCTCCACGCGCCATATAGGTACCTACGTAATGGCCCTTTCCTTTGATATTTTCAACAATGGTATAATCTTCTTTGTATGGAAGAGGGTGTACCCTGTTAAACTGTGCATGGAAATAGGCTGCATCGTCGGGCACATCAGTAAGTGTATAATCAATCTGGTAATATATAGTTGCCTTATCATCACCCCTGTTTTCCATCGTGATTCTGCACTTCTTTTGAAAAGGCATCTGCCAGTAACAGTTTAAGCCGCTTTTTGGATTCACACATATAGCAAGCGACTGGATCCTGGGTTCAAAAGACATGCCCCAACCCGAGGCAAAAAAGTCGCCAACAGGAACTTCAACCGAAGGTTCCGTTTCATCGTCCCAGTAAAATCTGATAATGTTCAGGCGGTAGTCACAAACGGGTGTCATCCAGATATGCTGAATGGCCCCTTCTCCTTCTATTTCAGCAAGGGTAAATTCTTCACCCGACTCAATAAAAATATATGGATTCACTTTCCATCCCTGTCCAAGATCACGTGCAGCGTGTGCAGCATTCCCCTCTTCCAGGGTAGCCATACCGCCTTTGCCTTTCTCTCCGGTGAAGTTTTCAGGACTGATAGACCGGGATCTGGCATCCGACATGCGATAGAGGTTCCCCATGTTCAGATCCAGACCGTTGTACTTTTCAGGCTCCTCTTTACAGGCCGGGATGGTAAGAATAAGAGCCAGTAGGAAAATAAATGTTTGTTTCATCGTCAAATTTTTATGGTTAGTGTTGCGATTACAAATCAAAATCAATTGTAATGTCCGACTGCTGATCCTCTGCCATGGATCTTACCCCTACAATCTTCTTCATGTTGCCAGTTCCAGGCTCCCCTATCCAAACCGTATACTCGCCC
Source organism: Bacteroidales bacterium (assembly GCA_029938715.1). GTDB lineage: Bacteria > Bacteroidota > Bacteroidia > Bacteroidales. The sequence goes on from JAOZUK010000104.1 coordinate 3,118, forward strand.
TGGTTAAACACCTTGAGCCTTATGGTATTGGTTTTTGCCCTTACTGTATAGATCGTTTCTCCGGTTGTCTCTTCAATAACCCGGACCACCGGAGGTTTTTGTAATCCGTCTATTTTGAAAGTTGGAAGGTATGCCACGGGGATTCGACCATAATTTTCAGCCATTTGAATGGTTTTTGGCCACCCTTCATATTGATCGGCTTTTGGATCATTGGGAGTTGCAAAACGTGGCCAGCACTCCATGGTAATCTCCTGTGACTTTTTATTTAACCTGATAATACCATAACCTGTTGCCCTGTCGTAAAGCCCTTCTGGTTCCCTGCCGGTTGTGTAAGGATTGGAAGCTGCCCATATGTTCATCCTGTTACCAAAGGCATCCATATGATTTCCTGTATATCCCGGCATTCCATCCATATGATTTAATCCCTTATCCTTAGTGAACCAACGGCGGGGAGCTATATTTCCAATGGCCGGAACACAGAATGAGTAGCCGGCGTCGTCCCATTCATCCACACCATGGTGAACAATGGTACCCAGATGCTGATCACCGGCAATCATAAAAACAAAACCCTTTCTTAAGGTTTCAATAGCCTTGTTCCGTCCGCTCTGAGGCCATCCGTTTGTATCAAAATCCTTTGAAGGTGAATAGCCGGATGGTTCAACCCCTTTAGGATAATTCTTCAGTCGATCCAGTTTAAGACCATCTTCACCTGACGGAATTGAGTTTGCACATGAAAAAATTGTGGCGGACAGGGCAATTTTCATATCCGTTCCTTTCCAGTTGGTGGCCCATGTATCAATAAATTCCAGCTGCCGCTCACCCAGCAACACAGCATCGGGATGATCCGCATCTTTCAAATCATAACCACTATTCAAAGGAAAACCATTTCGAATGTTTGCCTCCGGCAACAAATCCCTGGGAGCCGTTTTGAATTTCCGGTCTTCCAGTATCGCAAACCCAATTCCACCATATAATATATCGGAATAATACACTTCAATTCCCTGCCTCACCGGAGTAGGGTCCCATGGGTCAGGCAGATGGCTGCACTGACTTCTCTGTACCATATTTACCCAATCGGCCGGCATCTCATAACCACCCCCGTCATGGCGGTAAGCCTGAACCATATTTTTATATTCATCAGGAAGCAATGAGATCATCTCTTCCCAGCTATCGGCTTCTGGTAGATCACGCGCTTTCTTTCCTCTCTCGCCCCAGTAATTGATCTGGTAAACATCATGATCGTCAGTGATACAAACTGTGGGTAGATTGCGTGTCAGATCACCGTGAGCCCAGCAAAACAGAAACCATTTGTTCAGATAATCGAGATAAGAACTGTAGTTGCCGCTTTTATCCGCTCTTACATAGCTTGACTCATAGACCTGATCGCCTGTATAAACCAATATATCAGGACTATGCATCGCCACATTCCTGTCAAGATTCTCATGTGGAAACCACATGGTATTATGCGAAAAATCATAGAATTGTGTACCTGCTCTCCAGTCCTGGATGCTCTTCCCGTTATAATTCCCGGTAAAGGCTGCTATAACAAACTCATCACGGGATTCAGGGTTTTTTGGTATCACTCCGGTGTAGTAGAATCTCCTCTTTTTTCCACTTCCATCAAATAAATCATAACGAATCCTGAATTCATGATCACAGGCATCATCCCATCCTTCTACCCTGAAGGGGATTGTCCAGCCGGGTTCAATCATCCTGCTTTCAGCAATTGTCATCCATGAGCGACTCCCGAATTCTCTGACTTCAAGGTATGCAACCTTTTCATCCTCATCCCCCAGAGGAGGAAACTGGGCAGTCATCTTAAGGGTGTTGCGGCTCACGGTATATAATACACTCAGCACAGGACCCCAGGCCCTGTCATCATAAGCTTCAATTTTGCTACCGCTGACCTGCCAGTCCCGGAACCAGAAAGATTGATTGTTTTCATCCGCACCATAATGAGCAACAAGTGCGATATTCCCCGATAATCCATCAGCCGGCAGATGATCCGCCCTGACCCTGGCTATTACATCCTCATTTTCATCGATAGCAGATAGCGTAAGTGAATATCCATCAACACCCGGCTCAAGCAAAACTGTAAGCTTCACCGGGATACCCTCCCTGAGGAAAACCAGACCCTCCTTTTCAGTGATTACCGGGAGGACTTTCAGACTGTCATGATTATCAATGACCACCAGTTGACCATCCCCTCTTATCCCAGCCAGATAACCTGCATTATTCCCATAACAATTGTGGATCTGTGCCCGTGCTTTGTAATGAAGATCGAGATTACCTGCAGCAATCATAAATCCGCTTATTGAATTTGATCCGGACCCGTTAATGCTGCTGATCAATCCTGTCTCCACACTCATTTCCAGGGTTCCGGCCCCTCCTTCCAGGGTACGGGTTAGCAAATGAAGGGTTCTGAGAGACTTGCTCCCTTCCACACATTCAAGCCGTCCATTATTAATCTGCCAGTCCTGTATCCTGTTTGCCCAATACTCCGGTCCGATCCAGAACCTGTTGTTCTGATTCTTCCAGGAACTTTCAAATTTCGAGAACTCCTTCTCAGAAGATGTACAGGAAAAGAAAGTAGTTCCTGTTATAAGCAGTATTATGCTCAATTCTATGGCAATTCGAACAGAATTTTTCACTCTTAAATAATATTTATTTCAATTGTCTCGTGTAACTTTTTACTCTTCGTGCCTGGGTTCTATCTGAACAATATTTCCTACAGGGTCTGAACACCAGAAACTGGTTATGGACTCACCTTTTGAAGTTTCCCATGATATTAACTGACTTATCTCTCCAGGTTTTAAAACCTTATCTGTTTTGCCAATTTCCTTCATTTCATATTTTGAAGAGATCAGTTTTTCATACAATGACTTCACCCGATCCTGATTTTCCAAATAGAAAACGATGTGAGTTGTACCGCTCATTGGCATTTTCATTCCCTTGTTATTATGATGGATACAGAGTTTGCAAGCTCCTGTTTCAAACTCAACCCATTTATAATCCTCTCCATTCTTCAGATACGGAATCCCCAGCATCTCATGGTAAAACAGTGCGACATCTTCACACTGTTCATCTTCAACATATATGATAGTCTTTCTGACCTCAATACCAGTGCTAACTTCCTGAGTACCCCTTTTCGAATCACTACATCCATACACCAGGATGAGAGAGAGACTGAAAATCCAAATTGCACGAATTGCTTTGATCATTTACTATTATTTAAAACTTACAATCATCTCATCCCCCCGATCCAGTTTCAACTCCTTTTCGAAAAGAACCTTATTCAATCCATCTTCCTGCTCAAATCGAGACTGAATCTCTTCCGAAGCAACACTGATCTTGCTGATTGCCGAAAGGCCCTTTTCATGGGTGAAGTTCAATTCCCTCAAATCAAGGTAACCATAGGCTACCTTCAGGATGATCTCATTATCATTAAATTCAAGATTCCCCCAACCGCTTTGTGTGGAGAAAAAGCTCGTAAAACTTTCACCCACCCTGGAATCCACATCCAGAGATTTATCCACCGCATCATATTGAATCCCTGTGAGACCCTGCAACAGGCCATAACTGCTCATGGCCCTTGCATACCAGTGTCCGCATTCATATTCATTGAACGGATTTCTTACCCTGCCATCATACCTCTCTCTGGCAGCCCTCACAATATCCAGTCCCTTCTCAACTTCACCCGCTATCATCAGGTGAGAAGCCACCTGGTATTCGATACCGGTCCACACCTCATTGCTGTAGACAAAAGGCAGTGAAGGTTCGTCTCCTTCCGGCCATGAACAGAGAAGCAATCCTCCATCCTTATTGATGGCATATCCGGGACGTTGGGGATTCACGTGATCTGAGAGATCTGGTTTGTAATTATATTTATGGATGGATACCAGATGGTTCTTTACTTTCTCTGCATCCAGGAAGTTGTCGAGGTAACACATCTCGCCTATCCAGTTACCAAGAATACCATCAGAGAGGCAACCATTCCCATACTGGTATTTAGGTCCCTCCTTTTTAAGTATATCCAATGCTTCCGGAGAATACAACCCACCAAAACTCTTTTTTGACGCTTCAACGGGATCTGCTGCTTTTAAGCCTTCCCACTGAGTTTTCTGAATAAAATAGGCTCCGTTGTATAAATCACTTTCCATATAAGCTATACCCTTCTTAGCAAGTTCCTCGTACTCAGAAATATCAATGCCAGCCTCACTGCCCATGGCAATGAACGCTTTAAGAGCACCCAGGTAAAAGCTTGTACACATCCCGTCGGGACCCCAGAATTCAATATCATAAGTGTTGTGGTGAGGTTCCTCCAGAATTCCTTTCCCTTCCGGATCCCATTGACTGATACAGTAATCAAGACTCCTTTTCACAGCAGGCAAACGCTCCTTCATCCATTTTGTATCCCCGGAAATCCTCCACTCGCGATGCATCTTCATCATTCCGCCAAGCTGTCCATCAGCAGCGGCATGGAAATTATGATCGGTCAGGCGTATGGGTAGGGCTGACCTGAAATTCTGATGACCGGAGGGATCCTGACTCACCTCAAATTCTGTCTCCCTAAGCGTTCTCTCAAGGCCTGGAAAGAGATGAGGGATGGCCTGGGCATAATTCCAGACATGCGTACATGAACCATTACAGCATCCGGCAGCATCATGACAACCTTCCCATGCCCAGAGTCTCCCATCCTTCTGACGAAGCACTGTAGGTGATTTCAGAATGGTCAGGTTGGCAGCAACAGCTTCCAATACTTCAGCCGGAAGAGTTGAATTATAAAATGCATTTGAAAATAGTTGTGAATCAGACCTGAGATCACTGTAACGCTTGCTCCAGTAACCAATCAATTCATCAATATCTTTATATTGTCCTGAATACCAGGGTTCATAATAGAGACTGGCCTCAGATGGCGGACAGCAACCTGTTTCGGGATCACAGGCAACATCCCCGGCACTTGCCAGCTCTTCAGTGGTTGGCACCGGACCTGTACGCAAATCTGAATGAGGCACATACCATGCCATTTGCAACCGTATGGTCTTCTCTTCTCCAGGCTCAAGATCAAACGGAACATAGAGAGAAGCCCCATTTGATCCGACGGTGGTGGTGTCATCCTCATAGGAAAATTCACTCAGATCCTTCCAGATCATGGTCTTTGAATCAAACCATCCTCCCCTGAACCAGCAAAGGTCGGTTACCGTATTCTTGTTGTCAGTGAAGATTGCAAAATCACCCTTATAATGGGCTTTTTCAGGTGTGCATGACTGGCTGAGCAGGAATCCGTTTCGTATCCCTGAAATAGAGCTTCCCTCATCAAGCCTTCTTCCACCCCACACAGTTGGCTCTTCAATTCGCATAAAATTCTCGGCATGACTGGAAAACAGAGCTTCTATTGCTTTATTGGAATTGTTCTTAAATGTATATTCAAGGGAGGCCACCGGTAGACTTGAATTGTCTGCTTCGCCCGGAATAAAGGGGCTCCATCCGGAAATGCTCACTTGAAGCGGGATATCATCATCCTCCAGGTCAACCTTTGCAAAGGGGAAACGGGCAGAAAATGAAGCCTTTGCAAAATGTGGATAACCATCTGCTCCTTTCCCGTTTCCGTTCCCTGTACCCGAATTACCAAATACTTTCCAGTCCGCCACGGGTCCTTCAAGCACCTTTGCCCCGTTCTCAAGCCCTTTGATGGAGATGGCTGAAAACATAACAGGTTCGTGAAAGATATCCGGTTTGTTCCGGACTGAGACATGTGATATTCCTCCGGTTCCTTCCAGACAGATCATACCGGCACCGATACCCCCCATGGGAAATGCGACCCGGTTCAGGTATTCATCTTCGTAGAGACCATTAAAAGCCCTCTCACCTTTTTCTGACTGATCCTGATTGACCTCACATGAAAGGGGGAAGAGCACTAGTGTGATGATTAACAAATAGTTACGAATGTGTCCTGGTTTGTTGTTGAAGTTTTTCATTTCAAATGGATTAGGAAAATAATTTCAATATGTTTGAAAACTGATTAGAACAAGTAATATGAACTAATCTTCTGTCTCCACCCAGAGGTTCGCAGTCCGGCGTCCCAGGTCTGGAAACTCAGGCAGTTGGGCACTTGGAACAGGCTCGTACCAGAAGGTGGCACTACTCCAGTCGTCCTGCCTTTCGTATAACGGATGTCCGATTTCTTCCCGTAACTTCGAACTATATCCTATTTGCTGAATAGTGATGCGGCACTCCTCTTTCCAATAGATTGGATCGGGCAAATGCCAGCGGTACATAGATATGAAGCCATCATTATTCCAGCTGCATCCATGATACTGGAAAGGAGTCTGCTGCATACCATAGGAAACGCATACATAATCTTCACTACCTGTGCCACAGATGGTAGGGAACTCAGTATCTCCATCCATAAATACTTTCACTTCTCCTTCTCCCCACCAGTTGCCTTCCAGTGTTCGAATTCCCAATACCGTTCCAATAAATCTTCCTTCCCCGGTTCTTTTGGGAAGGATTTCAAAATCTTCCTTTAAAATTGTGGGATTCTCCCTCACAAAGCAGACGTGTAATCTTCCAAGCTTTTCAGGATGCCTGTCTCCAATGGTGTAATCAATCTGGTAGAAGAGGGTGACATTTTCATCTCCTTCATTGGTAAGGGTCATCTTTGCTTTCTCATTAAAGGGCATGGGGAGCCAGATATTCAGGGATGCTCTTTCACCCGTTGAATGAACAGCAGATTGATAAGAGTTGGCTTTTGCATGGGCAGATCCCATAAAATCTCCAAGCGGACACTCCACAGAGGGATGCTCCTGGTTCTCCCAATATGCACGCACCACCATACTTCGAAGCGCTACTGTCTGATTTTTAAAACCACCGGTCATCCATATATGCCTGATTGTCCCGCTACCTGCAATATCGCACAAGACCACAGTCTCGCCGGGGGCAATACCCTTCGCCGGAAAACCTTTGCGGCCAATGCCCAGATTGCTTTCCGCCTGTCCACCCTGACCCGGTTCACCGGTAGGATTTTCAAATGAGATCGATCTGGATTCCAATCCGGTACCAAGATCGTACAGTTGTCCGCCTGAATTGGACTGTTCGGATGAGCACGATTGAAATAGTCCTAAAGAAATTGTAAGAGCAGCTATAATTGCAAGATTGAGTAAGGTTTTTGTTTTCATCAGTTAAGAGTTTTCATGCGTTTAGAGTTTTATAATCTTATAATTGTCTTCCTAAATTAGTTATTTTGAGAACATTGTTATATGTTCCTCAAGTGATATTACACGCTCATCATGGTACAATTTCATTGCATCTGAGCTGGCAGATGGTCTGATTGAGTAGTTATGCTGCCCGGAAAGAATTTTTTTACCTTTTATAGAGTAAAGATATTCTAACAGCTCACTGGCTTCCTTTGTCGCACATGGATTCACAGGTTCCATTAAAATATCTGATTCCATGGTCCGCGATCCGGTGGAAATAAACAAGGTGATCATGATTGTTAAAAGTATGCTCATCGTAACTCCTCTATTTAATTTTGCGGTTCAAATCCCTGTCGGAAAATCAGAAATTTCTCCATCCGCTCGAGGGTTAGTCCAAAATCCGGTTCCTTGTTGAAGAAGGCATGATTTCTTCCCTCATATGTTTCAATTTCAGAATGCACACCCAGTGATTGTAACTTTTCGTGGAATTCAATAGACTGCTTGCAGAAGGGATCCCTGGTCCCCACCATCTGAAGCACAGGAGGAAAATTCTTGTCCACCTGGTAGATAGTAGAAAGTTCTCTTGATGCTGAGTCCACCTTTTCCGCATCCTCACTTCCGATCATTTGCTGAACCTGGGGATTGAGGGGATATTTCACAAGATCGAAATATCCATTGAAGATAACCAGCACATCGGGACGTGAAGAAAAGGCGGTGAGCCCACCGGTTGCAGGATACCTTCTGGTCTGGACATTAGCAGCCACTATGCCCGAAAGGTGCCCTCCGGCTGATCCTCCTGAAAGCACAATCCTGTCTGGATCAATATTATTCTTCTCAGCTATCGAACGTACCCAGCGTATTGCATATGATGTTTCGAGAACCGGTTCCGGCCAAAGCCGTCCTTCCGGGGTAAGGCTGTAGTCCAGGCTCAATGTATAGCAACCATACACCGAAGCAAAGAAGGCAGCCTGGGCTCGAAATTGATCAGGTGCCCCTGCTCTGTATACCCCGCCGTGAAGAAAGACTATCGCCGGTCGCTTATGGTATGACGTCGTCTCCGGCTCAATAATTTCAGCCATGAGCTTACGACCATTAATAATTCCTATCTCTTTTCTTGAAAAGACAACTCCGTTCTGTGTCTCCACAATATCAAGAAGATCCTGTTTCAAGGTTGTGGAATCTTCTAATGAGGTCTCCTCAATCCTGCCATGCGACCGAATATTCCGGCCCGCCACATTACTATTTTCACTAAGATCTTTTTCCAGGTTGTATAACTCCAGTCCCATTTCCATGATGACATCGCCATACTTTCCCTGATCATTGGCCATAATGATCGCGATATTGGGAGGTTGAGCAGGTGAACAGGATTGAATCCCGGTTAGCAGCAGTACTGCCAATGCAAGAATAATAAACATTGTTGAATTTCTATTTTTCAGGTAAACATCTAAAAATAACCAATGGCGGCAAAGGAGATCTTGTTTAGCGAATGAAACTTTTTCTTCAGCGTCTCAATCTGGAAAAATATGCCACACTGCAATGTAAATGTATTCAATACACTGTATATTTATCCAGGTCCTGTCACTGGCGGGCGGATGAAACCGGACTTCTGGAAAGTAGAAATATGACATCACGAGAAAGACTATTGACTGTATTGCAAGGGGGTATTCCTGACTGTGTCCCAGTTGCCCCGGATTTTTCCAACATGATTCCGGCAAGGATGACGGGTAAGCCATTCTGGGACTTGTACCTCTACAATGATCCCCCTATCTGGGAGGCATACATTGATTGCGCAAAACATTTTGATATTGACGCAATTATGGACGGGTATTTCCCGCTGCAGTTCCCTGAAGAGCCAAAAAATAACAATCCGGAATGGGAGCATTTCATTGTATTCAGGAATAATGAGCGCATTATTGTACAGGATTCTTACAAAGAAAACGGCAGGCGTTTGTGGCGGGACAGTGTGGATGTGTACTATGTAGCCGATCCTCCCACCTGCGGCGTTAAGCTTGAAGCTTTAGGGCTGCCATCAGAACCCGGACAATTCGAGCCACTTGAGGGTGTAAAGGATGTGGATACTAGTTCGTCAGGACTTCCCCGAATTCTCAATATGATGGGCGACCAGGGATTGGTTGGCATTGTGCTGACCCAATCAACCGCACTCACAAATGCTGAGGAGATCTATTACTATTACGACCATCCGGAGATGCATGAACTATGGGCCAACGAAAGAGTAGAACAGGTGGAAAAAAGGTTCCGTCAAATCATGGAGATGGAGGCGAAACCTGACTTCCTTTGCGTAGGCGGATCCGGAACCCTGGTTTTTCAGACTGTGGATATCTTTCGGCAACTGGCCTTCCCTGCTGTTTTGCGAGGCATCGAACTCGCCTCCGAAGCTGGAATTCCAACTCATGTTCATTCCTGCGGACCAGAAAAGGAGTTAGTCAAGATTATGGCAGAGGAGACAAATCTGACGGTAATAGATCCCCTGGAAATCCCTCCCATGGGTAATTGTAACCTTGCAGAACTGAAACATCTTTATGGCAAAAAGATTGTGCTAAAAGGGAATCTTCATACTACGGAGGTCATGCTCAGTCAGAATGTTAACGACGTGGTTATGGCGGCAAAAAGAGCCATTGATGACGCTGCAGAAGGCGGTCGATTCATACTTTCAACGGGAGACCAGTGCGGCCGGGACACACCGGATGAGAACCTGTGGGCTATGGTAGAAACCGGCAGAACTTACGGAGCGTATTAGGAATTGAACCACCCGTATAGGGATCAAATATATTGTCAAATGAATCATCAGCCATTAATCCTGCATATTTTTTCGAGGACGATCTTGTTATTTGGAGTACTGGCTTCAATGATTGGCTGCAAAACTGCAGCAGGTCCGAAGCTGCCTGAAAAGCCCAATATTATCCTGATTATGGTCGATGATCTGGGTTATGAGTGCCTTGGTATCAACGGCGGATCTTCTTACAATACACCGGAACTGGATAGGCTCGCCGAAACAGGGATCAGATTTGATCACTGCTATGCACAACCTCTCTGCACACCTTCACGGGTGAAGCTTATGACAGGCATCTATAATGTGCGTAATTATGTGCGGTTCGGAGTCTTGGACAGGAATCAGACAACGTTTGCACACTTACTGAGAAACGCCGGATATGCCACATGTATAGCCGGAAAATGGCAGTTGGGTTCTCAGCTTGACTCACCCCAACACTTTGGGTTTGATGAGTCATGCCTCTGGCAGCACACTCGTGGCCGCACGGATGAAGAGGAACATGATACACGTTATTCAAACCCCCGATTGGAAATAAATGGCCAGCCTGTGGACTACACGAAAGGGGAGTATGCACCAGATGTCACCAGTGACTTTATCTGCGATTTCATTGAACGAAACAGGGATAAACCCTTCCTTGCATATTACCCTATGATCCTCACTCACTGCCCCTTTGTTCCAACACCCGGCTCAGCGGATTGGGATTCCACAGACAGGGGCTCTACATCCTATAAAGGTGATACGGCTTATTTTGGGGGGATGGTGTCGTACACAGATAAAATTGTAGGCAAACTCACAGCTAAGCTGGATGAATTGGGCCTGAGGGAAAACACAATAATACTTTTCACCGGCGACAACGGAACTGATAAACCTGTTGTCTCTGTGATGGACGGGCGGAATGTTGCAGGACAAAAGGGAGAAACGACAGATGCCGGAACACGGGTTCCATTGATTGTAAACTGGAAGGGTATTATCCCAGAAGGCCAGCTCTGCAACGACCTTGTTGATTTCAGCGACTTTTTTCCGACACTCTGCGAAACGGCAGGTATCGCTGTCCCTGCAACACCGGAAATCGACGGCAGAAGTTTCTTTCCGCAACTCATGGGGCAGTCAGGCAATCCCCGGGACTGGATCTACATCTGGTATTCGCGGGC
>JAOZUK010000863.1 GCA_029938715.1 Bacteroidales bacterium
TGCCAGGTCGTTTCAGACCTTCAAAATATGGGTACATTCTCCTGCTCCGACGAACGCATCAACAATTTGCATGAGATCAATCGCCGCACAATCCGGAACTACAATGTTCAGATGCCAATGGATCCGGTAAGGGAAAAAGTATGCTGGACACAGGACGTGCAGACCAATTTTGAAACTTCAGCCTATAATTATGATATGTTCGGCATATACGATAAATGGCAGGATGATTATATTGATGCTATCCTGGCCAACGGCTATGTCCCAACGGTTGTTCCCAGTTGTTTCGATGGCCCCACAATCAACGGCCCCTGGTGGGGCGGTATGCTCATTTTCAATCCCTGGCAGCTATATAACTTCTATGGCGATAAAGAACTACTTTCTAAAAGTTATGAAGCCATGAAGCTTCACTTTGCTTACCTGGGTTCCATTGCTGAAAACAATATAATTAGTTGGGGACTGGGCGATTGGATGGATATTGCCAGTGGAGGCCATGGTCGGCCAAAGGGAACAAGCGTACCTTATACATCAACCTGTGCTTACATGATGTATGCCGATATACTCCGTCAAACGGCTCAGGTATTGGGCCACACTTCCGACGTGGAATACTATACCGGCCGCAAAGAAGAAATCAGGAAATCAATTAACCAAACATTTTCTGATAGCAATAGTGGGGTATATGACAAAGGATCGCAAACAGCCTATATACTGGCTCTGAAGTTAAACATTATGGAGGCATCAGAAAGGCCACGGATTATTGAAAACTTCAGAAAGCAAATTGCCACAGATAGTAATCATTTAAGTACCGGATTTGTTGGCACACCTTTCCTGCTTACACTGTTGTGTGAGGAGGGGCTTGGCGAGCTTGCATGGAAAATAGCCACACAGGAAAGCTATCCGGGTTGGTACGACATGATATACAATAAAAACAACAGCGTGTTTAAGGAGAATTGGCAGGGTGGCCTTGTTCAGATGCCATCCCTGGCTGGACCAATAGGAGCCTGGTTCTACCGCAGTCTGGGTGGTATCAGATCGGAGGCCCCAGGATTTAAGTCTGTTATCATTCAGCCATACACGGAAACCCTCGACTGGGTAAAGAGTTCATATAAAAGCCCATACGGACTTATCGAAAGTAACTGGCAAAAGAAGGA
>JAOZUK010000864.1 GCA_029938715.1 Bacteroidales bacterium
CCATATTTCTGACCCTCAAAGCCACAGACCAGATCAGGAATGTCCTCTGTTATAATAACCTGTCAGTTATCCTGGTCGGAGGATATGCCGGTCTTTCAGACTCCTTCGACGGAGCGAGCCACCAATCACTGACCGACCTGGCAGTCATGCGCGCCATGCCCAACATGAAGGTACTGGTCCCGGCTGATGCCGTTGAAATGAAACAGGCATTAAGGATTGCTTTGAAAGAGGAGGGTCCCGTATATATCAGGGCAAGCCGCAATCCAACACCCCTTCTTTTCGAAAACCAGTCAGCCATGGAAATTGGGAAAGCACGTAAAATCCGTGATGGGAAAGATCTAAGCATTGCGGTTTGTGGTGTACCAACCTTTATGGCCATGGAGGCTGCCGAAAAACTTGAGAGCAAAGGCATTGCAGTCGATCTGCTAAACATTTCAACCCTAAAGCCCCTTGATGAAGAGGCGATCATTGAATCGGTCTCCAAAACCGGGAAAATACTATGCATCGAAGAGCACAGTGTGATTGGTGGATTGGGAAGTGCTGTTGCTGAGGTTCTGACAAAAGAGGGCTTCGGAAAAATGGACTCCATTGGAATTCAGGATGAGTTTACCGAAACCGGCCCTTATATGGAGCTACTTGAGAAATATGGTATCTCGGTCAGCGCAATTACTGAAAAAGCAACACAATTGATTGTTAAATGAAATGATAATGATAAAGTTATCAGTAGCAATAGCAGGAAAACATGCCCTGCCAAGTGCCTTTGTGGTGTTCCGCGGGTTCGAAGAGTCAATAGAGAAAGCAGCGGATATGGGATACGACGGAGTGGAGCTTGCTCTGAAGAGCGCCCATGAGATCAACCCGGGTCAATTATCCGGAATCTTGAAACGGAGCAATATGGAGATCTCCTGTATATCAACCGGACAGGTATTTGCTGATACAGGCTTGATGTTTACCGACCCAGCGAAAGAGAAAAGAGCAGAAGTAACCAAAATCTTCAAAGAGTTTATTGATCTTGCAGAGGAACATGGCCAGCTGGTGAACATTGGCAGGGTAAGAGGGCGGATCGGCAGCGATGGGCAAGAGGCCGCAGAAGAACGTTTCATTGAAGTTGCCCGGGAACTATGTGAATATGCACAAGCTAAAAAAGT
>JAOZUK010000865.1 GCA_029938715.1 Bacteroidales bacterium
AATGTGATCTGGCAGGGTGATGTGAATGATGTGGTGCTTCGTTCCCTTGAAATCTGTGACAGCCCTGCAAAAATATTGAATATTACAGGAGAGGATATTTTAAGTGTTTATGAAGTGGCCACAGAATTCGGAAAATTATTTGGGGTAACGCCTGAATTTGTGAATGAGCCGGCTAAAACAGCTCTACTCAATAACTCTGAGCAGGCGTTTCAACTGTTTGGCCGTCCAAAGGTATCCACTACACAGATCATCAAATGGATCGCTAATTGGATCAGTGAAGAGAGGGAAACCCTGGGCAAACCCACCCATTATGAGGTGAGGGACGGAAAGTATTAAACAATCACCACCAAATGAATGGTACATATGAACCATAAGGAACTACCAGAAGAGATACTAAAAGCCCTGAATAGGGGTGTTGTGATCCCTGCATTGCCACTTGCACTGGATCAAAACCGAAAGCTGGATGAGAAAAGGCAGCGGGCTCTTATGAGATATTACCTGGATGCAGGTGCCGGTGGAGTAGCTGTGGCGGTACACACCACCCAGTTTGAAATCCGGCTCCCGGAAATAAATTTATATGAACCGGTACTGAATATTGCCAGGGAAGAATTTGACCATTTTGTGGAACGAACCCATAAACCCATTATCAGGATCGCCGGAATCATCGGACAAACACAGCAGGCCACAAAGGAGGCCCGCCTTGCATTGGACCATGGCTATCATGCTGCGCTTTTGAGTCTGGCTGCCTTCCCGGATGCATCCAATCAGACCATATTGAAGCATTGCCGGACCCTGGCAGAGATAATCCCTGTGGTGGGGTTCTACCTGCAACCGGCAGTGGGAGGAAGGGTGCTGGATGTTAATTTTTGGAGGGAATTTGCACAGATCGAAAATGTCATAGCCATCAAAATGGCTCCTTTTAACCGCTACCAGACACTGGATGTGGTGCGTGGGGTCATTGAATCGGGACGTGCGAACGAAATTGCACTCTATACCGGAAATGATGATAATATACTGGTTGATCTGCTCACTGAATTTAGTCTTTCCGTGGGGGCAAAAGTGATTAAAAAGCGGATTGTTGGCGGATTGTTGGGCCACTGGGCCGTCTGGACCCGTTCGGCAGTCAGGTTACTCCAGGATATTCAGA
>JAOZUK010000866.1 GCA_029938715.1 Bacteroidales bacterium
CTGAGTGCTGGGATATTCTTGGTGTCCTGGAGCTGTCCTATAAAGAGAGAATCACCCACTGGAAGCATGGTGGTATTGTCGGTGTATTCGGATACGGCGGTGGTATTGTTGGCCGCTACGTAGATCTTCCCGAACGGTTTCCCGGTGTGGAGCATTTTCATACTCTTCGTGTCGCGCAGCCCGCATCTAAATATTATTCTACCGCTAACCTGCGTCAACTGATGGCCCTCTGGGAAAAACACGGGTCCGGTATGACCAATTTTCATGGTTCAACCGGTGACATCATTCTGCTGGGTACCCGCACCGAGAATCTTGAACCTTTTTTCTGGGATCTGACCCACGACATGGGACAGGATCTTGGCGGTTCCGGTTCCAATCTGCGTACCCCTGCAAACTGTGTAGGGCAGTCACGCTGTGAGTGGTCCTGTTACGATACTGAGGAGTGCTGTCATCATTTGACTATGCACTATCAGGATGAAATACATCGTCCGGCTTTCCCGTACAAGTTCAAATTTAAATTTTCAGGCTGTCCAAATGACTGTGTTGCAGCCATCGCACGTTCCGATGTCGCCGTTATCGGTACCTGGAGGGATGATATTCGTATCGACCAGGCAAGTGTAAAAGAATATGTTGCAGGGAATTATCCGGCAAATGGCGGAGCACACAGCGGTAGAGACTGGGGCCCTTTTGATATCCAGAAAGAGGTTGTCGATCTTTGTCCTACCGATTGTATGTGGATGGAAGGTGATGAGCTGAAGATTGATGATAGAGAGTGTACCCGCTGTATGCACTGTATCAACGTTATGCCCCGCGCACTCCGCCCGGGTGCCGATCAGGGTGCAACCATTTGTGTTGGTGCAAAAGCTCCAATCCTTGATGGCGCACAGTTTGCCACTCTTATTGTCCCTTTTATGAAGATCTCTAAAGACAATGATTTTGAAGAACTGATTGAGTTCATTGAGACCATCTGGGACTGGTGGATGGAAGTTGGCAAAAATCGTGAGCGTGTGGGTGAGACCATGCAGCGTGTTGGTCTGCCGACCTTTCTCTCTGTTATGGGAATTGAGCCAATTCCGCAGCATATTAGAGAGCCTCGTTCAAATCCATATATTTTCTGGAAAGAAGAAGAGGTTGAAGGTGGTTTTG
>JAOZUK010000105.1 GCA_029938715.1 Bacteroidales bacterium
GTCCCTGAAACTAGCGCGTCTACCAATTCCGCCATCTGGGCGATATATCAAACTTATTTAGAACTCATTTGCCAAAACCACACTTTCCATCTTTCAACGGAGGGCGGAATTGGCCTCCCTCAGGCTGGCTCCTCCCTAAAAATGTCTACCGGACATTTTATTAACGGTCGGCCCTGCCATCTGGGCGATATATCAAACTTATTTAGAACTCATTTGCCCTATTCAACTGCAAAGCCCGAAAACCTTTTCGGGCTTTCGGGCTGCAAATATATTAAATTTTAGTTTTGGTAGGAAACCGAATCACATTTTTATTATTTTTCTCTTGGTTGAGTGGATTTATTCTCCTTGATCGGACGGTCCTGACCTGTTGCTTTCTTCTGACCAGCTGCCAGGGAGTGGGAAGTCCTTCCTTGGCGCACCTCTTCCACTGCCGGGGCCGATTTCTTCTCATCAAATAGTACTGCATCCACGTAGGCAACAAAGGTGTGATATTCCCAACCCGTAAGAAGCTTTGTATCAATCCAAATCACATCCTCCAGGCCCAGATCCCAGTTCACATAGCCCTCATTTCCATTCCTGTAGTAGGCGTCTACGTAGTAATTCTGATAGCTGAGACCAGAAATAGTCACCTCTCCATACTTGTCGGTATAGAAAGGTCCGACAGCCAGGTTTACGTCACCTGTATCCCAGTCGTCAAGGGTATAAAAAAGATAGATCTCCACATCGGGGATCACATACTCTTCCCAGTACTCCTTAACGATGATGGTGAGTTCCGAACCTGTGACTTCTAGCATATAGGAGGCGGAGCTCATTCCTCCCTTATCTCTAAAGGACCTCTGAGTAACCGTATAGGTACCCGGATCTACATAAGAGTGCTTCACATTATATGCGGTGGAGGTAGCCCCATCCCCCATATCCCACTCTGTATAGTCGGTGTTGGTAGATAGGTTGTCAAAGGTTATCTCCTCGCCCACATAGGGATCAAAGGGAGTTATGTTAGCGTTGGCTATGGGATCTTTTTGGCATCCTGTTGCAATTAGTGACAGAGCAGTTAATATGGTAAGTAGACGTTTCATGACAATTGATTTTCTGGTTATTTACTGGTTAAATTTCAAATAGCATGCCAAACTTTCAGAACGCAATTTGCAAAGGATTTTTACTCCCCTGGCCAAAATAATTAAAACTAATGATCATGAATAGGTTACCCCACACTATTTATTCACTTTACATGATTCTAATCCAATTATATTCGGGCCAATTTTATCGTGGAGAACCTTTAGGATCCCTTTAGTTTTCTTATCTTTGCGTGGTTTTTTAAAAAGCTTATAACGATGATCAATATAACATTCCCGGATGGTAACGTAAGGCAGTTTGAAAAAGGCACCTCAGGCATTGATATAGCCAAGAGCCTGAGCAACAGCCTGGCCCGCGAAGTTTTCTCCATCAATGTAAATGATGAACTGTGGGACCTGGGGCGTCCCATTGTTGAGAATGCCACCATCAAATTGAATAAATGGGATGATCCAGATGGCAAACATGCCTTCTGGCACTCTTCTGCCCACTTAATGGCCGAAGCCATTGAAGCACTCTATCCCGGGACAAAATTTGGCATTGGTCCGGCCATCGAAAATGGATTCTACTACGATGTAGATCCTGGCGATGATGTAGTTATCACTGAGGGTGACCTGCCGAGGATCGAAAAGAAAATGAAGGACCTGGTTTCTCAGAAGCTAATTTACACAAGATCGGAAGTAAGTAAGGAAGAAGCCATGAATTACTTTGGTAACAAAGGGGACCATTACAAAACTGAATTAATTGGAGAGCTGGAGGATGGCACTATTTCCTTTTATAAGCAGGGTAACTTCACTGACCTTTGCAGGGGCCCACACCTGGCCAACACCTCCCCCATCAAAGCCATCAAACTGCTTAGCTTAGCAGGTGCTTACTGGCGGGGAGACGAAACCCGCAAGCAGCTTACACGGATCTATGGGGTGACCTTTCCAAAGCAAAAGATGCTGGAAGAGCACCTGGAGATGTTGGAACAGGCCAAACTGAGAGATCACAGGAAGTTGGGAAAAGAGCTGGAACTCTTCACATTTTCTCAAAGAGTGGGCCCTGGACTACCCCTGTGGCTTCCCAAAGGAGCGCAGCTTAGGGAGCGTCTGGAGAACTTTTTGAAAAAGGTGCAGCGCGATACCGGGTATGAACCGGTAATTACACCCCATATTGGACAAAAGGAGCTCTGGGTTACTTCCGGGCACTATGCCAAATATGGAAAAGACAGTTTTCAGCCCATCAAAACCCCCCAGGAAGGAGAAGAGTTTTTGCTGAAACCCATGAACTGTCCGGCACATTGTGAGATCTATAAGTTTAAGCCCCGCTCATATAGGGACCTGCCGATTCGCCTGGCCGAATTTGGTACCGTATACAGGTACGAACAGAGTGGAGAATTACATGGTTTAACAAGGGTGCGGGGTTTCACACAGGATGATGCCCATATCTTCTGCAGGCCCGACCAGCTAAAAGAGGAGTTTCTGAAAGTAATAGATATTATTCTCTATATTTTTAAGACTTTGGACTTTAATGACTTTGTTACCCAGGTATCTCTGCGGGACCCTGAGGATAAGGAGAAGTATATTGGCACCGACGAAAACTGGGAAAAGGCCGAGCAGGCTATCCTGGAAGCAGTTGAAGCCAAGGGTATGGATACCGTGGTTGAATACGGGGAGGCTGCATTTTATGGGCCAAAATTGGACTTTATTGTAAGGGATGCCCTTGGAAGAAAATGGCAGCTTGGAACCATTCAGGTGGATTACAACTTGCCGGAACGGTTTGAACTTGAATACATCGGTTCTGATAATCAGAAGCATCGGCCTGTAATGATTCACCGTGCGCCCTTTGGATCCATGGAGAGATTTGTGGCAGTTTTAATTGAACACACGGCCGGAAAATTCCCTCTCTGGCTCACACCCGACCAGGCCATCATATTGCCTATTAGTGAAAAATATCACGATTATGCAGAAAAAGTTTCAAATTACCTGAAAAATTACGATATTCGCACCCTGATTGACGAGCGGAGTGAAAAGATCGGTAAGAAGATCAGGGATAGCGAGTTAAAGCGGATTCCATATCTGCTTATCATCGGCGAAAAGGAGCAAGAAAGCAATACAGTTTCCGTTCGCAGGCAGGGTGAAGGTGATAAAGGGGTAATGAGCATGGAAGATTTTGCGGATTTTTTGCAATCTGAGGTTCAGAACCAGCTGAAAGCAATTGAAAAGGATGTTTAACTAAATTATAGGAGGAACTTGTCATAGCGGGACCAAGCCATTATCGTAGAAGAAACAGCGATAGAAACAAAGACCGAATCTTTTTCAGAACCAATGAATCGATTCGGGCAACTACTGTCCGCCTCGTTGGCGAGAATATTGAAAACCAGGGTGTTGTTTCAATTGCAGAAGCCCTGAAAATTGCCGATTCGCTCGATCTTGACCTTGTGGAAATTTCTCCCAAAGCCGATCCGCCTGTTTGTAGGGCCATCGATTACCAGAAGTTTCTCTACCAGCAGAAGAAGAAACAGAAGGAGATGAAATCCAAAGCCACCAAAATAGTGGTAAAGGAGATCAGATTCGGACCCAATACAGATGAGCATGATTATAGTTTTAAACTGAAGCATGCATTGAAATTCCTCGATGATGGAGCAAAACTAAAGGCTTTCGTCTTTTTTAAAGGAAGGTCTATTTTATATAAGGAAAAAGGAGAGATCCTTTTACTTCGCCTGGCTCAGGACCTTGAAGAGGTTGGTAAGGTGGAGCAACTTCCTAAACTGGAAGGAAAACGGATGACCATGTTTATGGCGCCCAAAGTGAAGAAAAAATAAGTTGTATCGATAAATAGTTGGAATAATGCCAAAAATGAAAACAAATCCGGGAGCGAAGAAGAGATTTAAGCTCACCGGTACTGGTAAAATCAAAAGAAAACATGCTTTTAAAAGCCATATTCTTACCAAGAAATCGAAAAAGCGCAAGCGCAACCTCACCTATTTTGGTGTAGTTGACAAAGCTGATGAAAAGAACATCAAGCGCCTTCTATCGATGAAGTAGGATTCAAATTCTTTTGAAAAACAGGTAAACGAGTAATTGACCAGGATGTAGCGCAAAAAAGTGTCGAACCAGACCGCCTGCACCCAAAAAAAATTAAAAAATGCCAAAAGCGAAAAATGCTGTCGCATCACGACAGAGGAGAAAAAAAATAATGAAGAAGACCAAAGGATACTTTGGTCGTAGAAAAAATGTTTGGACGGTATCTAAGAATGCCTATGAAAAAGGCCTTAGTTATGCATACCGTGACCGTCGTAAGAAAAAAGCCAGTTTCAGGGCACTGTGGATCCAGAGGATCAATGCTGCCGCACGTGAACACGGTATGTCGTACTCCGAATTTATGGGTAACCTAAGTAAAGCGGGTATTGAGATCAACCGCAAGGTGCTTGCCGATCTGGCCATGAACGATCCACAAGCGTTTGAAGCAATTGTAAAGAAAATTAAGTAAGTCAAAATTTTTACCGCATCAAGGGGCTGTTCTTCCGTAAAGGGGTTCAGCCTTTTTGTTTTGTTTACTACGCAAACGTTAGTAAGTTAGTAGGTTAATAGGTTAGTCTGGAAAAGA
Source organism: Bacteroidales bacterium (assembly GCA_029938715.1). GTDB lineage: Bacteria > Bacteroidota > Bacteroidia > Bacteroidales. The sequence continues at coordinate 4,663 of JAOZUK010000105.1, forward strand.
TGAATATTGCATTGATAGGATATGGGAAGATGGGTAAAACCATTGAAGCACTGGGAATGAACCAGGGGCACCACTTCCCACTTATAATTGATGAAGAGAATCCTGGGGATTTTAATGCCGGGAATCTAAAGAATATTGATGTGGCCATCGAGTTTACGGCACCAGGAGCTGCCCCGCAGAATATCATTAAATGTATAGACCAGGGAGTTCCAGTGGTATCAGGCACAACAGGATGGAATGATCGTTTAAATGAGATCGAGACTTATTGCCGGAAAAAAAATGGGACCCTCTTTTACGCAAGTAACTTCAGCATTGGGGTAAATATCCTCTTTGCCATGAACAGGAAACTGGCCCGGATTATGAACCGGTTTCCGGCTTACCAGGTCACCATGGAGGAGACCCATCACATACATAAACTGGACGCACCCAGTGGAACTGCCATCTCCCTGGCCGAACAGATCATCAGTGAAACGGACCACCTCGGCCGGTGGGAATTGTCGGGATCTGAAGAGGAGGCGGATGGATCAAATAATACTACTGACTCACTGAAGATTGAGGCAATTCGTGAAGGAGAGGTGAAGGGAATACATCAGGTGAAGTACGAATCGGATGTGGACTATATTTCCCTTGATCACCATGCCAAATCGAGGGATGCTTTTGCAGCTGGTGTTCTTCTGGCTGTCCAATTCATTGATAACAAAAAGGGTGTGTTGGGTATGAATGACCTGCTTAAACTATAATTCAAATGAATAAATTGGTCTGGAGGTACCTGGGTTTTGCTCTTTCCGGGCTTATTTGGTCTCTTTTGAGTATCTGGACCAATCTCTGGTACCTGCTAATCTTTAACCTGGTCCTTTTCGATCTTATTATCACCAGAATGGTGGACTGGACCCTTAGAAAATACGGATTACCAAGGTATCTTCAATATACTATCGAATGGATCGCAATCCTGATCCTGGCTGTGATTTGCTCCTTCTCCATAAAGGTGTTGTTAGTGGAAGCCTATAAAATCCCTACCCCATCCATGGAAGAGACCCTGCTGGCCGGGGACTATATATTTGTCAGCAAGCTTGCCTATGGTCCCAGGTTACCTCAAACCCCTCTTGCCATTCCTTTCTACCACAATAAGCTTCCTTCAGGTAAAAAATCCTATTCAGAGCGAATTATAATGCCGCATAAGCGGTTACACGGGTTTTCAAAAGTGAAACGGAACGATGTAATCGTATTCAATTTTCCGGAAGGAGATACCATGGTGGTGCAGTACCCGGGACAAAATTACTACTCACTGGAGAGGCAATACGGCAGGGATTACATCCTGTCAGAGTTTGAGATTATTACCCACCCTGTGGACAAACGGGAGAACTATATTAAGCGATGTATTGGTTTGCCTGGAGATACCATACAGATTTACAACGGAGAGATCATGGTCAATGGAGAGATAAAACCGGCACTGCCTCTGCAAAAGTTTAAGTATTACGTTTCAACTACAGGTGATCCTCTCCCCGATTCCCTGCTCGATTCGTTAAAAATCCTTAAATCTTCTGTCACCTACAATCCTGTGAACTCGCTCCACGTTTTATACCTGGCTTCCGAGAATTTAGAATCGTTGAAATCTTACCCCACAGTGAGAAGTGTTAAGAAATATTCCGAACCCACCCTCTCCTTTCAGAATCAGGAGATATTTCCACATAGCACAGATTACCGATGGACCGGTGACAATTTTGGTCCTCTGAAGATCCCTTCCCGAGGCGATACCATACCAGTAAACACCCTTAGCCTGCCTCTCTATCAGCGAATTATAGATGTATACGAGCAGAATGACCTGGAGGTAACAGATGGAGATATATACCTTAATGGCCATCCGGCAACCAGTTATGTGATCCAAATGGATTATTACTTTGTAATGGGAGACAATCATCACAATTCGGCCGATTCCAGGTATTGGGGATTTGTCCCTGAAGACCACCTTCTGGGTAAGGCTGTAAATGTTTGGTTCTCTCTTGAGCCGGACAAATCCTTCGTTGAAGGTTTAAGAAAAGAGCGTATCTTTAAATCCATTAAATAGATGAGAAAATGAACATCAATAATTTATTGAAAAACAAATATTTCAGATTCGGTGTAGCCGTATTTATCTATATCCTCTTTGTAATCTGGTTAAGGAACTTCTGGTTCTTACTTGGGATTCCTGTGGTCTATGATATTTACGTCAGCAGGAAGGTAAATTGGTCATTTTGGAAGAGCCGGAAAAAGAAGAACAATGTGATTGTTGAGTGGCTGGATGCTCTTATTTTTGCAGTGGTAGCTGTTTCTCTTATAAATATTTTCCTGTTTCAGAATTATAAAATTCCAACTCCTTCCATGGAAGGCAGTCTGCTGGTGGGTGACCACCTTTATGTGAGTAAAACTGCCTATGGTCCACGTGCACCAAATACCCCACTGGCTGTCCCTTTCCTCCCAAATACCGTTCTTGGAGGTAAGTCCTACCTGGAATGGATCCAACGACCCTACAAACGCCTCAAGGGATTCAGCCCTGTGAAAAGAGATGATATTGTGGTATTCAATTTCCCAGCATCCGATACAGTTGCACTGGAAAAGTCAGATCATAAGCTTTATGCCAAAGGCAATTTTGATTACTATGACCTGATCAGGGATGAGACCTATACTCTGATGATGACCGATCAGGCTCGTAACAACAGAACACGGCCCTATCAGGTGTATGAAAGTTACGTAAGAGGACAGATCGCAGAAAAGTTTGATGTAGAAACTCGTCCGGTGGACAGGCGTGACAACTACATTAAGCGGTGTGTAGCCATAGCCGGTGAAACCCTTCAGGTAATCAACAATGATGTCTATATAAATGGCCAACAGCAGCAAGAATTCGAGGGTATTCAGCGCTGGCACAATGTAAAAACCAATGGCACTCCCATCAACCCAAGGTCACTTGAGCCCTTTGGAATTGGCAAAGATCTGGCAGATGTGAGAAACAATCCCAGTTATACCTTCCCAATCTCCCACAAGGTTGCCGATCAAATCAGGGTGTTACCCGGAGTAGTAAGTGTAGAACAGGTTAGTATTTTTACGGAAGGGCAATACGATCGGGACATTTTTCCCCATACAGAGGCTTATCCATGGAATCTGGAATTTTACGGCCCCCTTACCATTCCCGGCAAGGGTATGACCGTGGAGGTGAATGTTAATACGCTGCCACTCTACAGGCGCGTCATTGAGGCCTATGAAGAGAATGACCTGGATGTTAAGGGAGATGTGATCTATATTAACGGAGAGGTGGCCACATCCTATACCTTCCAGATGGATTACTTTTTTATGATGGGGGACAACCGGCACAATTCAGCAGATTCTAGGTTCTGGGGATTTGTTCCGGAAGATCACATCATTGGAAAACCCCGCCTTATTTGGCTCAGTATGGACAAAGAGTATGGCAAGATCAGGTGGAACCGCATGTTCCGCATCGTAAAAGCCAGCAGATAAAGCTAATCCTATTATTTGATCTCGTTGATCTATCCAGCACTTTATAACGGACCTATCAACTATTTCGCCCGGCTGGTACGTGATAAAGAGATTGTGCTGGAGCAGTTTGACCACTATCAAAAGCAGACTTACCGGAACCGCTGTAAAATCGTGGGTCCCAATGGAGTCATCGCCCTCTCCATTCCGGTGAAGAAGCTTCATGGAGTTAAAAATCTGCTTCGTGATATCAGGATCGATTATGATACAGCCTGGAACAGAAATCACTGGAGAAGCCTGGTGTCATCCTATGCATCGTCGCCCTACTTTGAATACATGACCGATGAGCTGGTTCCCTTCTATGAAAGGAAATTTGAATTCCTGATCGATCTCAATAAACAGCTTATGGAGTGCATTCTTGAGTTAATGAGCCTGGATATTCCGGTTACCTGCTCATCATCTTTCACTAAGATAGTGAAAGACTCCGATCCCCGCTATTTTATTCATCCAAAGAAAAGAGAAGCGGTCGAAGATCCTGATTTTCTACCAATTGAATATCACCAGGTATTCTCCGACCGTTTTGGGTTTAAACCCAACCTGAGTATTCTCGATCTGCTTTTCAACGAGGGCCCCGCTGCGTTGGGAATTCTCAGGCAGAACCTCAGAACTTATAGCCAATGGTAAACATCAGGTTATTGGATGAGAGGTCATTGATGGATACTTCATTGGAGCCGGGCTCAAATGCATATATTCCATATATATCTGTCCTGGTCGCATAGGAATAACTTACATCAAATACTATCTGCTTGGTCCGAAAGCCAATACCTGCTGAATACTCAAGGGTTTCGGCGTTATTTTCCTCGTTGATAAATGGACTGGTCATGTATTTTGCACCAGCCCGCAGATAGAGTGATTGTATTCGAATTTCAGCGCCGGCATTAGCACTTTGTGAGGCCTGAAGATCCTGTTTAATTTGCTGATTTTCGTCGATAAATTTGTAATCATAGGCATCCAGACGGGATGTGGAGTAGTCAACATATCCATATCCCAGAGAGACTGTAGCTATTTTGAACAAGATCAGTGAAGCATTGACATTGGCGCGGAACGGGGTTTGCAGCTTATAATCATATACTCCATTGGGCGATGAGGCACTGGCATCAGAAATTCCCGAACCATTGTCCCAGGTAGAACTCATATCTGTATATTTTTCATCGGTCAGGTTGTAGTATGTGGGTAAATGAAACGTGGCTCCCACCCTCAGCAGGTGGAATGGCCTGATAATCATCCCAAACCTACCTGTGTAGCCCCAACCCTTGGTGCTGTTAAATTCCCGAAACCTGAAACTGTTGAAATCCAGCACTTGGTCATTGGCATCCGTTTCGGTATGGTATATATCTTCGTAGAATCTGACTGCATGAATGCCAAAGGTGGCCCCAATGTAGATGAAGTTACTGAAATTAACCGCTCCTGAAATTGAGTACTCTCCAATATAGCCCGATTGTTCTGAATTCCTGTACACCTCCTGGCCATATCCGTCAAGCTGCATATCATGCCAGTATCTTCCAGCCACTGAGTCGTAAGGCATCAGGTTGCTATCAAATGCAAGGCCTTCATAAAATGGATTCAAATCATCGTGATTTGCACCAGTAATTGGGTCCACTGTCTCATTGGCATGCCAGGTGAAATCATCCAATAGTGAGCTATTGGTATTGATTCCCTGCAAGGTGGACCGGTTATTAAAATTGGCCAGGCTGCTGTAACCTAACGAATATGCGAATCCAGCAATCCCGCTCTTATCCTGGGGGAATCCCTGGGAGAAGCCGAGGCTTCCTATATTGAATTTGGTCTGGGAATCTTCAATGGAGTTACCCATGAAATTTGTAACTGTATTCACCCAGTATATTGACGGTGTAAAAGAGAGCTCGGAGGAGCGGTAAAAGCCCACTCCTGCCGGATTTGAAATGACAGAAGAAAAATCACCTCCCAGTGCTCCAATGGCGCCTCCCTGTGCGGCAAATCTTGCTGTACCAAAGGGATTGTACTGGGAAAACCTGAGTGCCTGTGTCGCATTTTGGGCTTCCGTGGAAACGAAAGTACATACTGCTAGCAAGGCTATAAATATTAACTTTTTCATAGCAAAAAATTTTGGTTCTTTGGAATTTCGGGATCCCTTATAGACCCCGGTTTGAATGACAGATTAACGTCTTGATCCTGATGAACTTGATCTTGATCCTCCTGAACTTGATCTCGATCCTCCTGAACTTGATCTCGATCCTGATGAGCTACTGCGGGATGATCCACCACTGCTGTAAGAACTGCTTCCGCGGCTCGATGATCCACCACTGCTGTAAGATGAACTGCTGCGTGAGGGAGAACTGCTGGATCTATTGTAACTTGAACTGCTGCGGCTGGAGCTGCTGGGACGGCTATATGAACTGCTGCTGCGGCTTGAACTGCTTGGTCGGCTGTACGTGCTGCTGCTGCGGCTTGGCGAGCTGGAGCGATTGTAGGTAGCGCTGCTTCTGGTAGGTGAAGCAGTGGAACGGTTATAGTTTGTATTGCTCCTGGTCGCCGGGTTCTGCTGTGAATAAGTACTTCTCTGAGCAGAACTTCTGTTATAAGTCGTTGATGAACTGGTTCTGGGTTTGCTGTAATTTGGCGTATAGGTGCTCCTGCTATTGGTTGCACTCCGCTGCTGCACTGTTGCAGGTCTGGTACGGGTGGTCTTCAATGCTGCATTGGTTCTTGTGGCAGAACGTTGGGCATTGGAAGATGAGGTGGAAATAGTTCTTGCATCACTCCGTGTTGAATTGCTCATACGGGCGGTGGCACTGCGCTGGGTTGTGCTGCTTATACGACCTGAAGCATTTCTCTGGGAGGAAGCAGTTGCACTCTGGGTGTAAGCAGCTCTGCTTCTGTACCTGGGATCGTTATAGTTAGACCCCTTGGATCCCTGGTAGGTGGAGTTAGTGGGTGCGCCATATCCGTAAGTGTGCCTGCTATCCATATGACCGTATCTGTAAGGAGTTGCATATGCGTAGTCGTTGCCATAATAGCCATTATAGTAACCATGGTTGTATCCCGACCAGTATGAACCACCGTATCCAGGATAATACCCTCCATAATAACCATAAGAGCACCAGGGATCGTAGTAACCACCATATCCCCAACCCCCATAATAGGAAGGATAATAGGAGGATCCGTAACCGGGGTATCCGAATGACATCCCCATCCCCCAACCACCATAGCCCCAGCTCATGTTCACACCCCAGTGCATGGGCCTGCGGCTATAGCTGTAGAGATCTGTGTAGTAGGGATCATAGTAATTCCATCCATCATAGCTATCGGAAAAACGCCTCAGGTTGGAAGAGTAATAGTAATCGTTGGGATCCGAATAGTAGTTGTTGTTATTTATAATTACGGGAGCAATCCCCTCGTTGGCCAGTTGCAGAGAATCATACTCCTGGTATTGATTGGAATAGAGGGCTTCACTACCCTGAGGAGCATAAGATTCCCCCAGCATTTCTGCTTCCCTTTGCATCTGGTACCTCTCATAATCACTCAGCTCCTCATTGCCCATGGTCTGGTACTCGCCATAAACGGGTTCCTGTGCAGTTTCTACTCCCTGGGTGGCGGCGCTTACAGTAGCTGCAGCAACTGCGGCAGCTGCGGCTTCCTCTTCAGCAGCCTGTGCTTTCTTTGCCTGACGATTGACTTTGTTTGGATTATAATAGATATCATCATATTCTGAAGCTGCCGTCTGTTTGGTGGAGCTACAGGATGCCAGGACTATGGCTATGCTTATTATGGCAAGTGGTAAAGTTTTCATGACATTTCCTCCCGTTTATTTTTGCATCTGGTTGTTTTGACTAAGAATAAACAAAGTTCGTGCCAAAACAGAATATCATTCCATGCGACTTCATGCAATATAACAAAATATCAAATACCCTTTTTCCAGTATGAAGAAAAGGAATCAACTTCACCTACCATCCTGGGAATGAGTAACACATTTGGTACATGGAAGAATTAAAGAGTGGATTTCGTGCTGGAGAATAGGTATTCCCCATCCTGGGATTGTCATCCTGTGTGTAGATCCATAAGTCTTCCTGATCCCAAACAACTACTTCATCCCGTGTATCTCCGGTAAAATCCTGAACCAAATAATAGCTGACCGGATGTCCGTCCGCTGGAAACTTTACCGCCAGCTGACCAGAGTAGTCTACCAGCCCGCCCATCAGGGAATCGGCCGAGGTAAGCAGGAACTCCTCTCCATCCCCTTTCCAGTTAACCGGCTGGCATCGGGTGGCCCCGGAAACGGGCAAAAAATTATTCATTACCTCTCCCGATGCGTCCATGAGATGAACCAATCCGTCGCTTCCCCACTGATTGGAAGCAGCCAATTCAAGTCCCGGATTCTCTAGATTATAATCTGCTACGCTCATATATCCCACATGGCCCATATTGTTCTGACGGATCAGGTTGCCCATAAAATCATAATAGAGCAGCCCCCAATCCCCGGCTGCATAAACCAGACATGGAACTTCCCGTTCATTTTCAATCATCCGGTAGACAAGCACTCCATTGCACCTGTCGCCAATATACTCCCCCACATTATATAAGAGTTTCCCCTCCGGATCAAAAACAGAATACCCCATGATCACTTCCTGTTTGCCATCCCCATTTAAATCATGCGCCAGTGGATAAGTGCAACTTATTGTTTGCTGGCTCCACATCACATCTAGTTGTTCATTGAGCACCAATAATTTACCAGTGCGATCTGAAAGCAATATGCAGTTATGGCGGCCTATGCCCAACAGATCGGCGAATTGTAGGGTTTTAACCTCTAAGGATACAGGAACTTTACTGCGGCTTTCAAGCTTACCACTTCGCCCTTCAAGCACATATATCCAACCTTCACTAACAAATATTATTTCCCGCGAGCCATCTCCATCCAAATCATGGATCTGAACTGGTATTTGTCCTCCGCTCCCTGGATTCATAGGTTCCGTTTCTCCATATTGCCACAAAACTTCTCCATCCAGATTAATCACTGTAATGGCTCCAACCGCCGATTCTGATTGGCTCTTTTGAATAAATGCGATCTCTTTGTTGCCATCTCCTGTCAGGTCTCCCATTCGCATGTTGTGATTGGATGCAAAGCTACTTATATCGATTTTTTTCCACCAGACCATTTTAGGGTGGTTTTTCAATACGAGGTCGGTCTTCCTTGCCAGTTGGCGTCTCTTTCTGGCCAGTTTTCTCTCTTCACCCTTGAGTACTTTAACCTCCACTTTATGAAATTTTGCAGGAAGATCTGAGATTAAACCTATTCTTCCGGAATGCATAGGAAGGTTTTCGGCATGCATAATGATCGAATCATTCAGGATGGTGGAAACTTTATTGCGCCTGAGGGTAACTATTGCATGAATTTTCTCTCCGGGAGTCCACACCAGAGGACGAATATCAAGAATCCGTTCAATGGGTCTTAAGGGAGTAACCGATTGTTGGATATGTTTTAGGGTTACTGTATTTCCCTCGATGCCAAAAAAATAAAAATCTGCAGGATGGCGGTACTTAAATATCACTCCGCATTTATCAAATTTGGCCAGTGGTGTAAATTCCACATCAATGGTGTAATCACTCCACATAGAATCCCCGGCTACAATAAGGGGATGATTTATCAGGCTCAATGGAGCGTTACTGCTATTCAGGTTAGTGAAAGTCTGTGCCAGGAAATTCTCATCTTCTTCCCTTTGAATCTCCCATGCATCACTAAATCCCTCCTCTCTGAGACTCGTTGCAACACTCCAGGGCCCAATATTTCCACGCTCGGCATTAAAATATATTGCCGGATTTGAAGAATCAGAATAAGGTTTTGTTCCTGGGTCCAATTCCTGAAAACCATCTGTAAACACGGTGGTTTGCATTACATTGCCTGAACAAGAGCAGATAAAAACGAGCCATACAATAGGAATGAACCTCTTTTTAATAAGGCCTGAAATCATATGAAAGGGTTAACTTTTTTTGTAAATATACACTTAAATCACACCGGCGCATAATATCATCTCGTTTAAAAGAATCTTTAATATATTTACAGACAGAAGGAA
>JAOZUK010000867.1 GCA_029938715.1 Bacteroidales bacterium
GTTTTTAAAGAAACTAAAACACTCATTGCTAATGAGAAGGAACAAATGAGCGGGAATAAATAATAAATTGGTATTTCCGGAAAAAACAATGCTACCAAAGAAAGAAGCATTCCTCCCAGCGTACCAATGGAATAACCCCAGCCATTCAGCCTCCACCAATACCAGCGCAATACATTGGGTACAACAACTCCTGCGCCAAGCGCCATCATTATCCAACTCCATATTTGTGCAATTGATGTTGCATTGAATCCAATAGCAATTCCTACAAGTACTACAAACAATGATGCGAGTTTACTGACTCGTATAGTCTTCTTGCCTGATGCATCGCCTCCAAAATATGGCTGCCACAGATCACGCACAATAAAAGAAGCGCCACTATTAACGATTGAGCTAAAAGTGGACATAAATGCAGCCATGAAACCAGCAATTACAAGCCCTCGAATTCCTGCTGGTAAGAATTGCAAAAGTACTATTGGCATAACTTTCTCTGAATCGGTAACACCAGTAACACCGACAAGCGCTAATAATGCAATTCCAACAGTCATTGCCCAGCGTACTATTAAGAAAAAACTCCATGCTGCACCAACTTTTGCGGCATCACGGGAATCACGGGCAGCTAAGAATCTCTGAAAATCATACATTTGAGCAGGACCTCCAGCATTCAGTAAAAATCCCTTTAATACCCATACAATAACCAGGGCACCAAACAACTCAAATTCTGCATTCTCTGTTCCAGCAAAAGATTCAATTCGCCATGGGACACTTAATGATGTCCAATCTTCAGGAAGTTCGCCGAGCAATTCCGGCGTCAATATTGACCACGCTAGATATGCAATAAAAATAGAGCCTACAGTTAAAATAAGCGTTTGAAAAACATCTGTTACAATCACGCTATAAAGCCCGCCTAGAATGACATATAGAGTTGTGATACTAATAATTATAATAGCAAGCAGATCAGCCTGATGCATTATCACAAAATCACTTAAAGCAGGAGATGAAATCATTGAAGATAACGGCTCAAGCGAAATATAAACGGAAGCAAATTTTCCGATTCCTTGATAGGCATACCCGATGAAACTAGCTAAGGTAAGCACAGCCATCAACGCATAAGTTGTTCTCGCGAGACGCCCTCCCCTATCATCCCC
>JAOZUK010000868.1 GCA_029938715.1 Bacteroidales bacterium
TCTAATTCGAAGAACATGGAAAAGTTTAGTCCGGGATATTACGTAAGTCAGAATACATACAAAAGCTTTCAACCGAATGCAATTAATCGTCAATGGCAAATAGCTAATCCTGAGATAATTACATTATTAAGTCAGGCTGACAGGCAACTTGGCCGATTGGATATGTTCTCGAATTACATTCCAAGTATCGACCTCTTCATTAGTATGTATATTCTCAAGGAAGCTACAAAATCAAGCAGGATTGAAGGTACTCAGACGAATATTGAAGAAGCTTTGCATGATGCAAAAGATATACCTCCCGAAAAGAGGGATGATTGGAATGAGGTGCAGAATTATATTCTCGCGATGCAGGAAGCCATTGAAAGTTTGAAAAGTATTCCTTTATCAACGAGGCTAATTAAGCAAACTCATAAGGTGTTACTTCAGGGAGTGCGGGGAGAGCACAAACAACCTGGGGAATTTCGCAAAAGTCAGAATTGGATTGGAGGTGCCAGTATCCAGGACGCTGTATTTGTCCCTCCAGTTCATACTTCTGTTCCTGAACTGATGAGTGATTTGGAAAAATTCATGCACAATGATGGACTTCAAATACCAGAATTGATCAAGATTGCAATCTTACATTACCAGTTTGAAACCATCCATCCTTTTCTGGATGGTAATGGAAGAATTGGTCGTTTGTTGATAACGCTTTACCTGGTTCAAAAGGAGATATTGAAGAAGCCCATTCTTTATTTATCAGATTTCCTTGAAAAAAACCGGCAATTATACTATGACAACTTAATTCGGGTAAGAGAAAAGAATGATTTACAGCAATGGATCAAGTTTTTTCTGGTGGGTATCGTTGAAACAGCAAAAAACTCCATCGATACTTTTGAGAAGATCTTACTGCTGAAATCAGAGGTTGAGAATCTTGCATTAAGTAAAGGCAGCAGAGCAGGTGCTATTCAGATGGTACTGGAGCATTTGTACAAGAAACCAGTTATCACCGCAAGTTTAGTTTCTTCAATTACAAAACAAAGCTTAGCTACTTCTTACAGTATTGTTTCCGATATGGAGAAGCTTGGAATCCTAAAGGAGAACACAGGTGGTAAGAGAAACCGGTCTTACATATTTATCAATTACATAAACCTGTATAGATAAAG
>JAOZUK010000869.1 GCA_029938715.1 Bacteroidales bacterium
CCGTGGCAAAATTGATTTTGGCCAATTTCACAAGCTCAACCTGGTCCCCACCCTCTTTGATATATCTGTATCCCTTCATCTCACCAGGATCCGAAGTGGTCCGCATAACACTCAGGGTATTCTCCCCGACGTTTACTTCCAAAATCTCTCCATACAAATACGTATCACCTGTAAAAACTGCAGGAGGTAACTCATCGCGAATCTCATCGGTCATCTCATCGGTTGGTATTAGCCGGATCTTTTTCGCAAGCCAGCTTCCATCGGTCATTTTCCATATTTCGGGACCAATTACAATACTGCCTACTTTCAGTTTATCAAAATCAATGGGAACATTCCGGCAAGTGATTTTAGTTTCAGCGGGAACTTCAATGGTAAATGATTGTAAGGGATTAAACTGCTGAAATCCATCTGGTGCCCTGCCAATCACTGAGAATGTTGATGTTCGGGCCTTTACGGTGATTATCCGGTTTTGACGGTCAATATCTGTGATTGGTCCGTTCATCATATACATACTTTTTATCTCCGGTGACCGCAATTCCGAAACCTCATCTTCAGGCGTTTTAAGCTGTTCATGATCAGGATCATACTTTCCCTGGTTTTCCAAAAGCTTATGTATCTCTTTTTCAACCGCATTCCCCCAGGCAATCTCTTCGGAGCGACCTGGAGGCCTGTTTTCAAACCAGTGGCCCCAGCCATAGGTGCTGTGCCAGGCAATGGTGCCGTCAATATCGATAAGGACTGTCTCTCCTGCACCTCCATGTGATTTGAAGTAGTTGGCTGTCTGCTCTGAATCCTGATCAAGTACACAGGGCAAAGTCAATTGCGGGTAGGTCATATAAACCTTTTTTGCTGTGCGTGCCCGCTCTTCATGATTTGCTTCATGGCCCGGCAGTTCAATTCCGGCATAAGGTTTATAATAATTGTAGGTGGCCTTGCTTCGGATCAAAAAATCCCAGATCGAAATATTTACCCAAATGACCTCCACATGCCCCTGGTATGCCCTGTAGATCGCTTCAGCTTCCATCACTGCAATTCCCCAGAAAGTATCCATGGACGATGCGATAAAAAGCACTACCGGCTTTTTGCCACGAAAATCGGAAATCCGCACATATCTGTCATCTCCGGGAACGGATTGTGGAA
>JAOZUK010000870.1 GCA_029938715.1 Bacteroidales bacterium
ACTCAGGCCTGGTCGGAGATGGAATATAACAGAAGCCGTCATCAGGAAATAAACTGTACGCCCGTGGATAAGCTACTTAAAGGTCCTGATTCCTCGCGTTCCACTCCCGATAGCGAGAAAATGACATTCGCTTTCACCATTCAGGAAAGCCGAGTCCAACGTAAAAGTGACGGTACTATTCAGGTAAAAGGAGTCCGGTTCGAAGTTCCATCTCGTTTCCGTCATTTCGATCGTTTACATATACGCTTTCAAAGCTGGAACCTTTGCCATGCCTGGTTAGTTGATGAAAGAGATGCCACTATACTTGCCAAGATATACCCTCTGGATAAGGTTAAAAATGCAGAAGGAAGGAGACGAACGGTAGCTCCAATGTTGGATGACTTACCGAATTCAGATGGTAAGGCAGACCCGTATCCTCCGCTTCTCCGTAAGTTATTGGGAGAGTATGCAGCCACCGGACTCCCTCCTGCATATATTCCATTGGAGGCATCCAATGAACAATAAACGTCTCCTTAATTTGTTCGGTCTTAAATGGAATCCGTTTCTTCCCAATATCCCGGTGCATTCTTTATGGCCGGCACCCGGTATAGACACCTTCCTTTTTCAAGTTGAAAATCTGGTTATGGATGGAGGCTTCGCGCTGATGTGCGGCGAACCCGGTCTTGGTAAATCAAAGAATCTGCAATACCTCGCCCATAATCTGGAACGACTGGAAAACGTGGTTGTCGGCGTTATGGAGAGACCTCAATCCAGCCTTGCTGATTTTTACCGTGAAATGGGTGATTTGTTTGGTGTCAATTTAACTCCCGCCAACAGATATGGCGGTTTTAAGGCTCTTCGGGAGCGTTGGAAACAACACATCAAATCCACCCTGTTCAGGCCAATACTCCTGATTGATGAAGCTCAGGAGATGATGACAAGCAATCTTAACGAGTTGCGTTTACTGGGCAGTGCTCAATTTGACTCGGAATGTTTGTTGACAGTGATCATTTGCGGTGATCTCACCCTTCCTGAACGATTTCGCAGCAACGAGCTCCTCGCATTTGGAAGTCGAATTAGATTTAGAAGAAGACTTTCCCCCTATGACAAGAAGGATCTACGAAATTATCTGGAGTATTGTCTGGAACAAGCGGGTGCT
>JAOZUK010000871.1 GCA_029938715.1 Bacteroidales bacterium
GCATGGCATTAATTTTCTCCTCGAAGGTGCCCTGTGTAATCAGGCGGTAGACCATCACATTCTTATTCTGCCCGATCCGGTAGGCACGGTCAGTGGCCTGGGTCTCTACGGCCGGGTTCCACCACAGGTCGTAATGGATCACATGGCTTGCAGCGGTCAGGTTCAGCCCGGTCCCCCCGGCTTTGATAGAAAGTAAAAAGATCTTCTCCCTGGCATCATTCTGAAAGCGCTCCACCATATCATCGCGCTTTTTCCGGGTGGTTCCGCCATGCAGGAACATGCTGTCGGTACCGAACCGGTCCCGGATCATCTTTTGCAGGATCATTCCCATCTCCCTGAACTGGGTAAATATCAGCACCTTTTCATTATTGTCCAGGATAGTATCAAGCATTTCGAGAAGCATTCCGGCCTTACCCGACAAATCGGGCGAAGCATCACTCTTTTTGAGGTACTGCGAGGGATGGTTGCAAACCTGCTTCAGGGCCATGATCAGTTTTAACACCATACCCCGCCGCATTATGCCCGCCTCCTTTCCTTCCGGATCAATTTCCTCAATATCGGTCATCAGGGTATTTAACACTCCCTGGTAGAGCGCTCCCTGCTCCTTCACAAGGGTAGCCATGTAATCGTTCTCGATCTTATCGGGCAGATCGCTGATAATTGATTTGTCTGTCTTGAGCCTGCGCAGGATGAAGGGGGCGGTGATCTTTAAGAAACGATTGAGCCGTTTCTTGTCCCGATTTACCTCTATGGGATAAGCATACTCCTTTGTGAATTTCTTCAGGTTCCCCATGTATCCTTTGTAGATGAAATCGAAGATGCTCCAATAATCCGACAGGCGGTTCTCCACCGGGGTGCCGCTCATGGCTATCCGGATATTCGACTTCAGTCTCTTCACCGCCCGGGTCTGTGCGGTGTCTGCATTCTTGATATTCTGTGCCTCATCAATGATCACCGCACTCCATCGTTTTTTCGAAAGCAGGTCCTGGTCGCTGCGTGTAACCCCGTAGCTGGTAAGGATCACATCGACCTCCTCATTCAGGGTCCGGTTTGGCCCGTGAAAGAAGGCATGAGATATGCCGGGGGCAAACTTTTCAAACTCCTTCTTCCAGTTGGTCAGCAGCGTGGTAGGCACC
>JAOZUK010000872.1 GCA_029938715.1 Bacteroidales bacterium
ATGTCATTAAGCTGCGAGGGAGGCCTCTTTTCATAAACGCCTGCATCATGCCATGTTGTAAAATCTCCGCTGTCTCCTGAACATACCACTGAATGTGACAGCACAACCGGGAGCAATCGTCAAGTATGCACAGTGCAATGGGACTGTGCCAGTCGCCTTTGTTGTCGGCTACCCGGAGTTTTCCTTTGTGAAAATCCAAATGCCAGAGGCCATGCACATAGGAAGACTCGTAACTTCTAACTTCCATCTGCTCCAGGTGCATTTCTGCCTTTTTCTGGCCATTGGTTTTGTTGCGGGGCGATTTCTTTTTATACCAACCTCGTTCTTTCATTCGCCTGCAGACACTGGAATACGAAGGAGGATTGCCAAGTTCTGGCTTTTCGTCAATTAAAGCAAGCAGGTTATCTGTGTGGAGCTGGTAGCTCCAGTGGGGGAAGTTACAATATTGTTTACCCAATTCCAGGAGCAACTCACTGGATAATGCGGTCTTTTGACCGATATCTGAACGAGGCTTTCGATCCAGGTCTTCCACAGGATTGTTTCCGTTCAACGCTTTATAATACCAGCGCTCAATGGTTGACGCACCAAAGGTGATAGATCCATCCTTACATGGATGTTGATAGACCTTTTCTGCAAGGCTTTTGATCTTCTTTCCAAGTTCTCCACGTTCTGGAGGACTTGCAAGAAGACCACCGATGATAGAAAAACGCAGCTGTGGCCACGATTCTATCCGGGATTGACTATTTCTTCTCATTTTATGGCTCCTATCTGAATTCTGAGCTCTTCCTTGTGAAGATCTGCTCGTTTTTAGACAAAAACCACTTTACAGAATGGGTGAAAATGCGGAAGACCCATTCTTTTGCGGGAAATTACTGCTCCATCATTTATACCGTTGAAAGCCCGGTGGACAGCAATCTGAGACACTGGACAAGTGCGCTTTCAGACGATGAGCTGTGGTCACAGTAATGTTGCACCAGAGATTCAGGCAGATTGTGATTTGCTACATCGAAACCAACGAGTCCGCGTACTGTTTTCCATATCCCGGTCTTTGGAAAAATCTCACGAAAATATGAAAGCCAGTTGTTGATTGTTTTTCGATTAACTTCATACAGTTGTGACAGTAAATTCTTGCTGT
>JAOZUK010000873.1 GCA_029938715.1 Bacteroidales bacterium
TCGACTTGAGTTACAAGTAATTAAGGAAGCGCATCTATTGTTCAAGGTAATAGACCAACGCTACAAGGATAATAAATCTCTGATCTTTACATCCAATGTTGAAGAAGAAGACTGGCCAGAGTTCCTGGGGGATCCCACTTCAACCAGAGCCCTCCTGGACAGGATCTTCCATCACTCGGTAATCGTGAAAGCCTACGGACCAAGCTACAGGAAGTATCAAGGTGAGCTGCTACAGAAACAATACGGTGAAAACAAGAAAACAGAAGACAAGAAGAAAGAAACGGGATAGAACCAGGTTACAATCCCTTGTAAAACAAAAGGCACTGACATCGGTTGGTGCCTTTTGTTTTGCTTACGCTCAGAATATCAAGATGTTATCATGACACTTGTAACAGTGCATCAGTTGCATGTTTTACATCAAAAACTGCAACCGGTAAATCGCAAGGGAATAACCAAAAAACACCCCTCTGGAAAACCGCATCAGATCAGCAACGCAGAAGGGTGGGTCCGAAACGTTCAATTTGGTGGTAGCGTTTTACTTCCTCGTTATAACTAAAGACGGGACCTTGAGTGGATACCGGCTAAGTGGTCGAGTCCTATATAAAGAAGATGAAGTCCTTGATTCCTTGGAAAAAATTACAACAGTTAATCACCAAAGAGCCCAATGAAAGGAAAGCGAGATTATATATTGATCCCAATAGCTCTGATGGTCTTTGCTTTCAAAAAAAAGATTGGTAATTATTTTCGGACATTCATCTACCTAAAAACCATTTGCAGCGGACATTTCAAGATATCATCAGAGTTTATACATTACCATTCATCAATACTGAATATAAACCCAAGGACATTACGTAACCATCTTAATCGGTTAGTGATATTGGGCTGGATAACAATTAACGCGAAGAAGAAGAGCTATAGGGTAGTTGGATTTGAACAGTTAGCCAGGAAATATAAACTACCATCACCTGGAGGGGCAATTTTCTATTTCAATGACATCGACCAATTCAGGGCCTTTTGTTTTGCGTCAATTACAAAGTATTATATCATATGGTCAAGGAAGAGTCGTTATCGGTCGGGATTAAAAGGGACCAATCCCAGAATGTATCGAGAGCGCTCTTCCTATCCATATTTGCC
>JAOZUK010000874.1 GCA_029938715.1 Bacteroidales bacterium
TTTGATAAATGGATGATGTATTTTCCGCAGTCATACCCTGATGTCCAGCTGGGCGGAAAACCAGTTCCGGGCCATGCCACTGTGGTGCCGAATATTCCTCATCTCTATTTTGATTTTTTACAGACTGTGGGCTGGAGGACAAAATACAAGACCAATGACTTTGGGAATCCGGAAAATGATGGTCACGGGCTGTTAATGATCACCCGATACCGTGCATGGGCGAAACAGGGAAGAACCAGAGAGTGGATCGATGAAAGGTGGGAAGCCATCAATGAGGCTGCAGAATATATTCCCTGGTGCCTCGATAACCCGGAATTATCCTTTTCAGCCCATGGGCTATTGCACAATGAGACCGAAGGTGGGATGATGGGACAGAGCATGTTTTGCGATTACCTGTGCTACCTCGGATTGCAGGGATATGCAGAGATGGCAGATGTATCCGGCCATCAGGACAAAGCAAAATACTGGCGTGATCAGGCTGAAAGGCTCAATAGAGCTATGGAGGCATACTACCCTGCAGAGATAGAACCCTGGGGAGATGTATGGGATCCAAAAAAGAATGCAATCTTCTCTTATGTGAATTCTACGCTGGCCCCTGCCTGTATAGGGATGGATTATTATGGTTATGATGTGATGAACCTCCTGTCCAAAGAGTGGGCCGAGCGCACCCGCAGGACCTATCAGATGCAGCTTACCAAGAACAGACCTGATTTTGCTGCTCCAGCCGGCATTGGGTACGGACAGTGTTACATTACCCAGACAGGTCTTCTGCTGGATGAGATGAATGATGCGGATCAGATGGTTGAATGGATGGCACGCCTCTGTTTTACACCCCGGCTAAAGCATCCTTACCGAGTGCCGGAAGCTTCTGTAATCTCTGAGGATGGATCAACCTGGCGGCGCTGGGGAGATCTGGGGAATCTTTACCAGATGGTTGATGTGGTGCATACGATCCATTTGATGATCGGGATTGATGATATTGATCCCGAACAACTGACCTTAATGCCCAGGATTACCAGGGATATTCATGAAATGGAAATCAAGGACTGGCCGGTCAGGATCCAGAGTCATGATAAATCCATACTCGCTGAACTCAGTATGCAAATGAAAGTTGATCCGGATGCGGGTGAGAT
>JAOZUK010000323.1 GCA_029938715.1 Bacteroidales bacterium
GTCCGGGTAGCGCCCGAATTAAAAGGCTTCCTGGAAGCAGACACGGCGATTGGAGGTTGGGAGATCTGGTGTAATGGTGATTTGTCAGATAATGTACATTCCAATATCAGAGGTGGTTTCTACGAGGAGCGTTATAACTTCGATTGGGATACCGATGTGGGTATCTTTAATTTACTGGATCAGGAGGATTCAGTCCAGCTAGAACTCTCATTAGGGAAGTATTGGTATTATGTGAAAGACACCATTGGTTGCGAGTTCTACTCAGACACCATTGAGATTGAAGAACCTCCCGCACTGGAACTCACAGCTATTCCGATACCTGCCAAATGCAAGGTTGATGGCCGTGAAGATGGTTCGATTGATATCACTCCAGATGGGGGGACTTTAGGGTATACCTATCAATGGACTTCACTTGGTTGGGTAGGTAGTTCTGATCAGGATATAATTGGACTTTCAAAAGGAAACTATACCCTATCCTTATCCGATACAAACTTCTGCAGCCTTGATACAGCATTCTTTATAGATTATGCCAGCAGCATCATTGTCAGCCCAACAGTGAGACCTTTTGGAAACTACCAGGTTTCTTGTTATGGGGACAGTACAGGGGAGATCTATATAGATAATATCACAGGTGATTATCCGGGGTATACCCTTTATCTCTTCGATGATGAGAATGAGATTCCCGATATAGACGATCTGGATGAAATTGGTACAAGCGATTATATCTATAAAGAGGATCTAAATGATCCGGTGGCTGGAAGGTATCAGGATACCATTCCTAATCTGCCTGAAGGAATCTATTATCTGGTCACAATGGATTCTGTAAATTGCCCCAAATTCGACAACTTTGTACTCGATGCACCAGATTCAATAACCATTGAGAAAGTGAATCCGCGCTATTATAACCTGTTTGACATCAGCTGTTTCGATGCCGAAGATGGATCCATAAATATAGAGGTCACTGGTGGACATACCGATTATCTTAATAAAGAGTTCTTCTGGACAGGGCCCGACGATGACATAATACCGACTGACAGTGTCCAGGTTGGCTCCAATTTGGGCCCAGGACTTTATACCGTTCGCGTAACAGACCAGATTGGATGCGAAGATTCAGCTCATTTTGAACTGATCCAGCCAGATCAAATTGTGTATGATACAACACTCAGTTATCTACATGGGTGGAACATTACCTGTAATGGATTCAATGATGGATCCATCCAGTTAACCTCCGAGGGAGGAGTGGGAGATCACCTCTACGCCTGGGAGTCTGATCAGATGACTTTCACAGACTCGACCTTGAAAGATCAGCAAAACCTGGTGGCAGGCAACTACTATATGTCCATCAGAGATAGTTTAGGATGTATTGTACAGGATACCTTCAAACTCATTCAGCCCAACCCATTGGAGGTTCGATCCGAGATTCCAATGACAAGTGAAATCTGGGAAATTGCCTGCTCGGGTGATTCAACAGGTGAGATTTTCCTCACTCCATTGGGTGGTGCAGACTCAACTCAGAATCAGTATGAATGGTCCTTTAGTTCAGGAGGTTATACTGCAAACACTTCGTCAATGGATCAGGATAACCTGCCTACAGGAACCTATACGGTACATGTGACCGATATCAATGATTGTGAACTCGATTCTATCTTTATAATGGAGGAACCTGATCCTATTGTCATTGATAGTCTGAATTCCTATCCGGCCTTTTGCGCAAACTCACCGACCGGTAGCATCGATCTGGAGGCACATGGAGGATATGGCGACTTTGAGTTTTCCTGGGTTATGGAAGGTGAGCCTATGGGTAGCACCAGTGACCTGGAGAACTTACGTTCTGGAGTTTATTACCTTACCCTGACCGATCTGAACGGTTGTATCGATACAGCGAGCATCTATGTGGGTGAGGCAGATCTATTTGTAGTTAACCTTATGGTGGCCACAGATTTCAATGGTGTGCCTGTTTCATGTGCTGGTTTTTCGGATGGGGTCATACTTTTTGATACGGTGGTTGCAGGTGGTACACCCCCCTATGACTTCAATTGGAGCAATGGGGCAACCACCCAGAATCTGGTAGGAGTACCTGCAGGAACTTACAGAGTGATCGTTCAGGATGCATATCAATGTACCGATTCGGCAGAAGTAACCATTACCGAACCGACTCCTTTGGATTACACCCTGAGGTATGACGATCCTTTGTGTTATAATGATTCCACCGGAAGGATCGAGTTGTTGCTAAGTGGAGGTACCATAACCGCGCTGGCTGATTATGAGGTTCGACTGAACCAGGTGTTAATGGGTCCCTATGTGGAGAACCTTCCAGCTGGAGAGTATGCCATCAGGATAGAGGATCTGAACGACTGTTTTGAGGAGACAGTAGTTACGCTAGAACATCCCGATTCATTGCAGCTCGGGTTTGATACGGAGGATGCATTCTGTAAGGATAAGCAGGATGGATTGCTTCGTCTCTACACCGATGGAGGATCGCCACCCTATTCGATTTCATGGGACAGGGATTTGCCCGATAATGAGGACTATTTCAATGATGTGTACTGGGGCGACTATGTGGCCATTGTTACCGATTTCAACAATTGTGTAACCATCGATACGGCTTATGTGGGTTTTGAACGTATTTCCTGCCTGGTGGTTCCCAATGCGTTCTCGCCCAACAGCGATGGATATAACGACATGTGGGTCATTGAGGGGCTGGAGCTCTACCCCAATCCTGAGATAAGAATTTTCGACCGCTGGGGAAGTGAGGTCTACCATTCTCAGAATCCGGTGAACGATCCGTGGGATGGTTACTTTAACGGACGCAGTTTGCCCATCGATTCGTACCATTATATAATTGACTTAAAAAACGGTGAACAGGCGATTACCGGTAATATAACTATCGTGAGATAATTTCGTAAGCGTGAGAGTGAAACGATATATATGGTTCATAGGAATGATTCTGGCAGTGACCTGCTCCGGCCACTTGAAGGGTCAGCAATTGCCCATATATTCGCAGTATGTATTAAATGGCTTTTTAATTAATCCATCCATGGCGGGTCACGATGGGTATACTTCCTTTAGCACCGTTGCGCGTCAGCAATGGTTGGGGTTTAAGGATGCTCCGCAGACCTATTCAGCTTCGTGGCAAACCCGGTTGATGCGCAAGTCCTACAAAATTGTGAATAAACCTATGAGCAATGGGAACAAACTTGTCCCCAGCACCCGGGGTCGTGTGGGACTGGGAGCCTATATTATCAACGATGTAAATGCCAATGTGGCGCGAACGGGAATCGCCTTTTCTTATGCTTATCATATTATCATGAATAACCAGCAGCTCTCCTTTGGGCTGTCAGCCAAGGCATTCCAGTACAGGATTTATAAAGAGAGCCTTTCCTTTGGTGAGGATGGGGATCCCGTACTGAACGCGAATTTCAAAACGGTGGCTTACAGTCCCGATGCCGACGTGGGGATGCTTTACCGCGGACACAACTACTTTGCAGGATTTTCAGTTAGTAACCTGTTTCAGACCTCCTTGTTGATTGGCACCAATGAGTTGCCCGATTTCAAAACCTACAGGCACTACTGGCTGATGGCGGGATATGCTTTCGATCTGAACGAAGAATTTCAACTGGAACCGGGGTTCCTGTTAAAGACCACCGAGAACTGGAACCCCCAGGGGGATTTCTCTCTTAAGATCTTCTATATGGACCTGTTCTGGGGAGGTTTTTCATACAGAACCAACAACAGCATCATTGCCCTGTTCGGGGTGAGAATTGAGAGTCTCTACTTTGGTTACTCTTTCGACTGGGCGCTTTCTGAAATTGGTCACTACAACTACGGATCCCACGAGATCACCCTATCGGTAAAACTGGGTGACAATTCACGAAGGTATAAGTGGAAAAATCGCTACTAGTCCATGAGGAATTACAGGGTGAGCAGTGAATTATCCTCTTCGGTATTGTTTCCTGTCTTCGTCATCGGGACACCTTGTCGAATTGTACTCGATTAACTCTACT
>JAOZUK010000106.1:0-5447 GCA_029938715.1 Bacteroidales bacterium
CCCTGTTCCGGACAACCCAGGGGAACAAGGTTATCTGATGCTTTTAGCTCGTAAGCCGGGCGCCAGGCCAGGTAATCGAGGTCGTACCAATGAACCCTGAAAGTTGCTTCCTCAGGTGCACCGGAGGCTCTGAGAATTACTGCACCTGAAGCCGGAAAATAGAGTGCCCATTGCTTGCCTTTCTGCTCCAGGCAATAGGCTTCATTTTCGGCCCGGTCCTTGAGCAGTCCGTTATTCGGCTCACTGGAAAAAATGTCGAATCTCTTAAAAACCTCTCTTACCCCTTTTATGGTGCGCTGTGCATTCAGATCAAGACCGATACCATGCCCGGGCTGGGTGGGACGATGAAACCGTGCTGCAGCCACTCCACCCCAGAGGTGAACAAACATGCGATCCACTGCCAGCCTGGGAGTAAGGTAACGGTCGCCGGCACGCATGGTGTATATCTTGACATTATTGATCGGACGAACCATCTGTTTCTCCAAGAGCCGGGCCCGCACATAATGCAGACGATCGTACTGACGTTGCCCCTCCTGCCAGGTATTCTGACTCACCTCAACAAAATTGTATGTCTCAGGATGGTCGATGGTATTAAGGTGCCACTGGTGGGTCAGGTCCCATGGGTCCCACATCTCGGTAACGTATGCGGTCTTGTCTGCGGCTTTGTAAGCTTCTGTGATATAACCGGCCCAGTAAGCGCCCCACCGGGGGTCAACACTGGTCTCGTTGTCCATGGCAAAAAGTACATTTTCGTATTTCATTGTGATCGAGAGCAGCTTGTCCACATATTTCTGCTGGTAGGCAAGCACCACAGTGTTGTTCATGTATGCTGGAACAGTGCGGAAGAACGGATTATCGGCCCGGGTGGGGTGACTTCTGTTCACAACAGGCAAACCGGATTCCTCAACAGTGTAGTTGATGTTATGTGCCGGGTTAAACGGGTTATGGTTGGTCCAGGTATCGCGGTAATAACTGAAAGTGGACCAGACTTCAATCTGTACCACAATGTCGCGATCAGATGCCGCTGTCAACAGTCGGTTCAGATCAAACCAATAGTCGGGGTTGAAAGTGGTCATGTCGTATTTGCCACCCTTTTTACCGAAAGGCCAGCGCTGACTTGTGCTCGGGCTCATGGTATTGCGGATGTAGTTTCCCCCGCAGGCTGCAAGGGTGTCAAGGTGAGGTTCGAACCAGGAGACCTGGAACAGGTCATCATCCACAGAGCCACCTACCAGCAGGCAGGGTTTCCCCCGAAACTCCCAGTAGAAAGGATTTTCCTCATAAGGACGAATACCCTGTGTAAAACTGAGAGAATGGAACACTAAAAACAGGGCTGGCAATAATAAAAATTTCCGGTTAGTCCGGGTGCCCCTGTTAACTCTTCTAATTTGATTTTTCATCATTAAATTTTAATATAAAAACTGGCGATATAGGAAGCTACACTACATACCAGAAATAGTTTCCCCATATGGTTAATATCCCTGGTAAGCGGGCTTTTTAGTATGATCACAATAGAGACTACAAAAACAGCTCCGTAGAGCAACCATGATGTGGTGCCTAATAGATTCCAGGCAGGGCCCAGACCACTGCGGTCAATAGCTATGGTTTTCTCTGCCAGCATGGTGGCTGTTTGTACACCTAACGGATCCTGAAAATTGAGTTTGTACACAGGCCAGTTCCATATCACACCACGGAAGGCATGTAGCATATGGGCAGCAGCGGTTGTGGGAATAAGAAGCACCATAAAGGCATTGAGCATGGGTTTCCAAGACCTCCACGAAACGAGGAGACAGAGTAGCAATGGCACCAGGGTGAAAACAGCAAGTGCATGCCAGTTGTTATTGACAAAACCCATAATAAGCATAAGGATGCCCATTTCAGCAGGGGTTAGCTTTATATTTTTAAAGAAATCTGTAAACGGCAGGCGCAGGGAGAATCTGAAATTTGTTGAAGGACATGCCTTCAGACAATGGGTGCAGAGCAGGCATTGACGGTTATCGGGAATATTGGCAGGATTGAGATTTGAGGTACAGGAGTGGCCGGCCAGTTTGTAACGGTTTCTTTTTGCCACACAATCTTTGGTCTTGCATTCTTTACGAATTGCCGGATCATCTGCCCGCCATTCAGTTCCGGCGATATATGAGTACATTCCGAGAATACTGCCAAGGGGACATACATACGAACAGAACGAGCGCTTTTCAAAAATCAGGCCTAAGATCAATGAAAGAGATACCATTGAAGCGAGATAGATTGCAAGGGTGCGAGGAACTGCCCGAAGGCCCAAATATTTACCGGCACCAAATAGAATAAATGCAAATAAAAGGGTTACCACCCATCCACTTCTTAAAAAACCTGGTACTTTTTTCTTCAAACCTATTCTGCTTCCCAGAGAGTTTACAAGTTCCAGGGGACAGACTGAGCACCAGAGACGACCGGCAATGGCGGCAATAACCAGGGTAAACGGCCACCAGATGTTCCACACAATCTGATTTGCCAAATTGGTGCTGGCAATGTAAGGGGCAATCTTAGGATCATAGCCAACACCTATACTGCCAATAAACAGTACCACGAAAACAGACAGGGTAATAAGCTGCGGAACAATGGGGTAGTATTTCGATTTAACGATGATCCAGACAGGCTTTATTTTAAGCAAGTTTCTGGAATAGATTCCTGACTTGCTTGCATCCCATATGTGATCAGAAGCCTTCAATCGCTCACTAATAAATAGGTTTTTTGATACCAGACAATATAATCCTGCAGCTGCTCCAGGTACTTTTCCAGACCAAGCAGTTGTTCATCGTAAATCATAAAGGAGAGATCAGGTCTGCGGTTGGCAAAGTTGCGCTGTTGATCCCGGCCATGAATATACTTTTTTTCCGGGGTCGACATTCCCCTGGGCAACTGAGATTTCTCCCAGGTAGTTTTTATCAGGGAAAATACCTCCTCACGTTCAGCCAGATTTTCCTCCACAATCCGGGCACCCTCAACAAGAGCACTGTACGCAGCCTGAGGATTGTCAAAGTGGGAGCGATGCGCCACAGTGATTGAGTTTTCGAGATCGGAGAGGGCCAAGTATGTTCGGGCGGTGTGCTGGAAAAGTTCCGCAATGCGGGTGAAAAGTTCAAAATCGTAGCTATTCTTTACACCCAGTTCGAGGTTTATCCGGCAGATATCCAGCACCCGCTCCATCCGGGGCAGTTGCTCTCTTGAGCGCCCAACCATCTCCTGGTATTCGGTATTCCAGAAAGGGTCATACTCGATATCGTCCCGGGGCAGATCAGGCAGGTGAGTCTTACCAACCTCTCCCCAATGCCAGACCTTTCGTTCAAAAGCATCCATGTAATAGTAGGAGGCCTTGTTGAGCAAAAGGAAAAGCTCCTTTACGTCCCTACTTCCGGATCCATAGTAATTTGTAAAATACTTTTCCTCGAACTCATCAAGATCGGGTCCTTTACCGCTCCAGGAGTACTCGGCGGCGGTGATATAACGCAACATCCATATCTGGTTGTGCACCCCGGAGCAGTTCCAGGAGGTGGAGATCATGCCCTCGAAATTCCCTGAAAGTGCTGCTTCGGAAAGCCTTTTGTATGATCTTTCAAGGTGGCCCCCATATTGGTTATACTCTGTTTCCCGGTAAAAGTAAGGAAGGAACAGGTGTTCGATTCCCGGGTTGGGATCGTAGACATATAGCGGGTAGCCCTCTTCCAATGCTTTCATATCTCTGATGGGATCATCTCCCCCCCAGGTAATTAATCCCTCAGTAGGTTTCACTTTTTCGTTCGGATCATATCTTCCGGCGGCCCATGCTATAGGTTTACGCCCCCACTCTTTCATCTGGTTGGCAACCCGGTTGATGTAGATCATTCTGAGTGAATATTTGCCGATCTCTTCCATCTTTGCCTTGCAGCCACAATCCACTCCTTTGCCCAACACGTAGGTCTCATCACAACCGATGTGGATATACTCCGACCCCGGAGTAGCCTCGATCGCCTCTTCTAACAGGTCGAACATCAGCTCATAGGTACCCTCATTGAGCGGGCAGAAACCCCAGTTATTTGACTCAATCTCTCGCAAGTGCTTATTCTCCGGGTGTTTGAGGATAAAGCTCACATGCCCGAGCCCCTGTACCAGGGGGACTATCTGCATATGGTATTGGTGGGCATAGCGGGTCAGTTCCTGCATCTCTTCCATGGTGAAAGCGCCCGGAGCACCAACCTCCGGGTGACTCTTATAGGCGAACTTATCCTCCCACTCCCATATCAGCGTATTTATCTTGTACCTTGCCAGGGTACGAATGAATTCCTTTACGTACTCCTTCTTTTCCTGGAAATGCTTGGTGTCGTAATGCACGGCACGCCAGGAGATATCGGGCCAGTCTGTGATTGCCATTCCCTTAATATACGGTCCCTGGCGGCCCTTCTGGATAAGCTGTATCAACGATTGGGTACCGTAGAACAACCCGGCTGCATCGTTTGCCCGGATAACCAGCTGGCTGGCTGAAGTCTCAAGCCGGTAGCCCTGTTCTCCCACTTTTTCCGGGGCTCCCTGTCTTGTCAGTACAATGTTAGTTCCCGTAGAAACTTCAGTAATCCTGCACTCTATGTTCCACTCTTCATTGAGCTGCCGACTGAGCTCTTCAGCGGCAAACATATCTTCAGGTTTTGCCCCCTGATCGATGAGGATATCAATCTGTTTTTCAAAGACGAAATCTACGCCTCCCATCTCAACTGTCCGGGGATAGGGTATAAGAGATATTCCATTGCGCCACAACTCGGTTTCAGCCGCATGTGTAGCTCCGCTACTTATAAAGAAAAAAGCAACAGATACCAGAAAAAGAAAATAGTTATTTTTCATTTCTATTCAATTAATTTATTCTCAAGGTAGATATGAAGTTTACCATGCCAGGGCTTTGTACAAATGTCAATGTCACCATCACTATCAACATCTGCTGCTACAGCTTCATGTATTTGCTGTTCCTCAAGAATGATGTGTTCTTTCCATTGCAAGCCATCAGCAGAAATGTTTTCCCATACAAACAGTTTATAAGGATCCACTGACAGGGGACCTCCTCCGGATGACACATCCATATCACCATCATTATCGAAATCTGCTACTGCAAGGGAGTGAAAGTCCTGGTTGGTTGAATTGGCAGTTATGGGATGAAACTTGAAATCCTCAGCATTATTTATATTTTCAAACCAGAAAACCCTGCCATCTTTAGTATCAGCTTCCGCCTCAACAATATCTAAATCATTGTCGTTATCCATATCGATGCACCATATTCTAAGCGCCAATCCATACTTATCAGGTCGATTGCCTCCTGGTGGTACTAATGATTCGTGAATTTTCCATTCGCCTCCTTTACTATCAGCATTTTCAAACCATACATCCCCCCTGATAATATCATTATCACCATCATTATCAAGGTCCCCATAACCAAAAGGCCC
>JAOZUK010000106.1:5547-9244 GCA_029938715.1 Bacteroidales bacterium
TATATTCATACCAAAACATCTCCCCAGACTGTCCAAATACCCAATCTAAATCATTGTCATTATCAACATCAACCAAAGAGGTCTGTCCCATCCTATAGCCAAATTCACCAATTTCGTGAACCTCGAAATTTATGTTTTGTCCATAGGATTGGAAGGCTACCAGAAAGATTGAAACTATTATTATCGTTGTCTTCATACGGTAAATACCTAAATGACAGCTAATTTAATTCATATGTGCGTGCCTCAAAGAACCAATGTAACTTCACTGTTTTTATTACACTGTACTTCTGTTTGCTTCTTCCCGGCAATTACTGTATAAGGTGATCGGAAAGTTTTTTCTGATCCATTCACTGAATACTCCATTAATTCCACGCTTAAAGATCCGTTTTCATCTGTTCTTTGAGTCTCAACTACTATCCGGTTTTTATCCAGGATACGGATTTCAGCATTGTCCACTGCAACTCCTTTTTTGTTAATCACCCCTATATTAAGGGTCCAATAAACTGAATAACTATGATGCTGGTCAGAGAGATCCAACTCAAATTCCATCCCGTCTATATCATTTGAGCGAAACTCAATACTCTTTGCTATGCAATCAGACCTTTCGGACCAGCCAATCATAACAGATTTGAAATTTGACAGAGTCTTGGTGGATTTCGAGATCCGGTTATTGAATATTTTTGTATTTGTGGCACTACCATAACTACTGGCAACCCATATTGGCGTAACATTGGTGGTTATGTGGTTATTATATAACAGTCCGCCTTTGGCTTCACCAATGTAAAAGGCATAAGCTTCAGCATCTGTCTCAGGATTTTTTTGTTCGACAACTATCTCATTACCGAAAATAAAATTATCCCCGGCACTGGCACTATAGAATATGGCAGAGGACTGAGGAATGTAATCAGGGTATTTTTCGTATTTTTTTCCGATAATGTGAAACCTGTTGTTGTAAATTTTATTATCCAGGCATGCGCTGGGTGATCCCGGTTCAGCTTCATAATCGGCAACTCTGATGCCGTTGGTGCAATGAACCTCATGGCCCGAATAGAGGGGATACTCACAACTTGGGGGTTCCGCTACTATTGTAAACCCATTGTTGAATATTTCAATTCTTCTATGAACATATATTTCAATTCCTGAACCTGTTTCAGGCTCAAATAGATTTTCGAAGATCTTTGAACCATCTCCCATGGCCATTATGCTGTAATGATTGGTTACTGTCTGATGGTTTACAAAATAGTTGTGATGAATGCTGGAATTCTCTCCTCTGAAAATCAGACAACCCTGGCCACCATAGAATTCTGAGAAAGAGACTTCTGAAGGTTTTTCTCCCTGTAAATCTACTGCATAGAATTCAGCGCCATGCCGGTTAATGATAAAAGGATTGGTAATATCGAACCGGCAATTTGTGATGGTTGCCTGCGGAACATCTACGGCGGTGGTATTAATTCCGGATGATTCAATTCTTACATTATCCAGAATAATCTTAACATCTTTGGCTGTGGATTGGATACCCCAGGAGAGAATACCAATTACACCACTTTTTATAATCCCGTTTTTTATAGTAATGGTGCCTGGTCCTTCAATCCTTGGAATTGAGTGGAGAGGTTTTGCTTGAATAACATCTTCAGTATAATCAAAAAAGGCACAGTGTGCCCTGTTATACAAGTGGTCATAATGTCCCATGGGGTGCGTATCTTCCACGATACCTATACCCACATCCATGGCCGGCCTGATATCTATTTGATCAATAAAACAATCGGTATTTGCTTTTACCCTGATGCGGTATTTCCCTGCCGGAAGGCCGTTTAGATGTGCAAAGACAAAACCGCCCCCAAAACTGGGAGATTTGCTTTCAACCGGACAGCTAACCATGGTAGTGTCAGCATACCTGGTAATACATTGTACTTCCTTACCCAGTTCATTATCTACATAAACGCTTACTTTCATGTTTTTGCTTAAATCTCCTCCCATATCATGATAATATCGTCCTGTTACGCCACACATGGCAAGGTAACTCCGCCCGGCTACCGGCAGGTTGATATATTGAGAGGCGATTTCATCACCCGCCTCCAATGACATCAATTTTTTGCCTATAAAGACATGAACCTCTTCTGTGTTTACCACCTTTGCCCCCGGGGCGTTTGAAATGTCCCAGCCTTTCAGTCCTGCTTCAAACCCGGAATTGGGAATATGCTCATAGTTGCCATCAGCATAAGTAATTGTATAACCATTCAGGTCAAGTGTAACGTCTTTGCCCAGAAAGACCGGACTCATGGCACTCGAAATATCACTGGTCAGCATATAAGTTGCTCCTGGTTTTCCGTAATTGCCGGGTTCGCTTATAGCTATTGTTCCTTCTATCAGTGGCTTATGCTCTGACTGATGATATTGGGCCAAAACCGGAATGGGGGAAAAACAAACAATCAGGTGGATTAATAAAAGTTTCGTTGTGATGAAAGCTGGTTTCATAATTTTCTAAATTCGCAATGCCTTTCTTCTATTGACCATCTGTTTTTCTCGTGTATCCCGCCCCTCTTACAATGCGACCGGGTGTGGCGCCTGTGTGCTCCCCATCTTTGAGTACCTGCTGTCCGTTTACAAATACATGTTTCACACCCGTTGAATATTGATGGGGTTCTTTAAATGTGGCATGATCCTCTATATTATCAGGGTCAAAAACAACTATATCGGCATAGTAACCCTTTTTCAGCAAGCCCCGTTTTAGAATCTTCAGATTCTCAGCAGGCATATAGGACAGTTTACGGATGGCCTCTTCAAGGGAAATGATCTTTTCATCTCTGACATATTTCCCAAGCAGTCGCGAGAAGTTACCATAAGCCCTTGGGTGTGGATTCGTCTTTAAAAAGAGTCCTTCGGGTGCTAGTGATGCCTCATCAGAACCGAAGCTTACCCATGGAAGTGCGATCTGTTTTTTAATATTTTCTTCTGACATTAAAAAATAGATTGCACTCACCCGACTGTTATCCTGGATAACCAGATCAATGATGGTTTCTGCCGGTGATGTGTTTCTCATCTCAGCCACCTGGGCCAGTGTCAACCCGGTTAAATATTTTAATGAGTCATTTTTAAATCCTACCAGTATGATTTTATCAGCAGAGCCTGTCATATGGAAGAAATTTTCCCAATCTTTACCGGGCAGTCTCATCTCCTCTATAACTCTTGACCTGAGCTGCTTGTCTTTCAATCTTCGAACCCAGGCATCATGCCCCCCTTCCTGCACCCATTGCGGCATGGTGGCATATAATCCAGTTCCTGCTGCCGGGTAATTATACATATCGGCAGTTATATGCAGACCCTCTCTCCTTGCTGAGTCAATTTTAGCAATAGTCAGGTCCATTTTATGCCAGTTATCCCTTCCTGCTGCTTTTAAATGGTAGATCTCTGCATTGATACCGGCCTTCTCAGCAATCTCTATCACCTCATCTATCCCTTTCAGCAATTGATCTCCTTCGCTTCTTATATGTGTAATATATAATCCGTCAACCCTGGATACCTCTTTGCATAATTCGATCAACTCCTCCGTACTTGCAAAATAAGCGGGGGCATAGATTAAGGAGGTACTGATGCCAACCGCCCCTTCTTCCATGGCCTCCCTCACCAGCATTCTCATATGATCCATCTCTTCGGGGGTGGGAGGCCTGTCCTCATAACCCAGGGCATTAATTCTGAT